>NZ_JAFNOQ010000003.1:0-302803 GCF_026536145.1 Gilliamella sp. B3464
GGGGCCTTTTTTAAGGAAATATCATGATTAATAGAGATTTTATTAATATTAAAACCAAAAACAGATTTGACAAAGATTATCAATTGACTAAACACGAAATCCGATTTATCTACTTTGCCAATCTAATATTAATCTTTATGGGATTGGTCGCCTTGTTAATTGCTTTTTATTAATGACAATTGGGTGAATCATGCGTCAGTTGCAACAATTAGTCGAAAATAGCTACGAAGCGAGTTATTACAAAATGCTCGATAAAATCGAACAACAAGATGCTCAAGAGGAATGGATTGATAAACGTGCTGATGAGCTAATGGGCAATTTTAGTAATGAGAATGATTGGCAAATATTGGCATTACTTAAATTAAAATTAGACAACCATAGTGTTGATGCAAAGATATATCACCAATTTATTATTGATATTTGTTATTCTCAAGCACAGTTTGAATTTAAACAACATTCACTAATGTTATTAAATAAAAATGCTTATTAATGTAGCTTAATTAAATTAACAGAAAATAAATTAGATGATAAACAACTCAGTATTCATGCTAAAAAACAGAGACAGATATAAAAGAATAGGTTGATATTAAAACAGATATACAATACAGATTACATTAACTTACAATTTTCCTTATTAGCAAAAATACCAGTCTTTTATCAAACAGTTAATCTGAGCGAGATACTGAATAACAAAATAAAGTTATTAAATCATCGTTGAATTTGAAAATCTTATTTCATTATTGAGGATAATTTGTATGGTAATAAAAAACAGTCCTGAAAAGGATATAGAATCAATCTTAAATGATTCTAATGTATTTGCTCAAAAAATTAACAAATACTGCCGTAATTGCAACAATCCAACTCCTGATGGATTAGCATATTGCAACCAGAATTGTAAAAATGAATTTGAAATCAAACATCGCAATGATTTTAAAGATTAACTACCTCATTATTTATATAAATAAAAAACATTAAAATTGTGAAAAATAATGGCATTTATTCAATAGATGAATTATCAAATTAATCTATTAAAATAATACATTCAATCTTTACATTATGTTCTAAAATAATTTTTTGATCTTTTACCATAAAAGTACTTAAAAATAATAATTATAAAGAATAGCAAAACTAAAAAATAACCATAACGTTACGCAATAACAAAAAAAGTCATAACATAATTGGTAAGCTAATAAAGTAGAGCATAATTGAATAAGTAATAAATATTTTTCAATTTTAGATAAATCAATTGCTTTCAATAAAACGCCCTGAAATTGATTTAATCTTGTTTTAATAATAGATAAGACCTAGATATTATCCAAACTTAGTACACAATGATAACGAAGTATCAAAAAACATCGCCCAATGACAACGCAATAGATTTGAATTTTCTGATACAGATATGTTTATCATCACATTTAACGCAGTTTTAAACACTCTATAAATTTATAGTTATTGTCGAAGACGGACACACAAATTGACGTTTGATACTAATATCGATTCAGAGTAATTTTTTAAGATTTTAAAAAAATCTATAATATAATTTTAAATGAAATAAAAAATATAACTGAATACAGACAATAAAAAAGCCCTAACTATCAAGTCAGGGCCTAACACTGTTAACTTGTTAAGATTAAATTGATGTTATCAGTTACTTACTTTTTGTTTTATACTCATCATAATATTCCTGAGCCAGTTTACGCATTGATAAACCGATTGCGGCATATTGATACTCATTTAAATTGGCCAAGGAAGCACGCGCAGACGGATGCTGCACCGCAAATCCTTTACCTGGAAGCAATACCACTCCCGCTTCATCGGCAATTCTAAATAGCATTTCAGAAGGATTTTTATTTTTTAAGATCCATTTAGCAAACTTATCATCATAAAGTTCTCGACAAATATGTTCTAAATCAATTAGCGTATAGTAATCGACATTGTTTTCATCTGTTTTGTGTTTCAAACCTAAATGCTGATAAAGTGAAGCCGCACGGCGACGAATAATCGTCTTTAACGTCGCCTTATAACTTTGATCGGCATCCATCATTTCACATAACGCAAAAAGAACCATTTGTACTTGCTGTGGCGTTGACAAACCAGCAGTATGATTTAAGGCAACCGCTCGGCTATCTGCTACTAAGCGATCAATAAATTTGAGATTTTCAGGATCGGTAACAATTGAACTGTAACGTTTATCAAGAATCTTTCTTGTCTTACTTGGTAATGCTCTAATAGTTTTGTCGATAACATTATCATGGCTAAGCGCAATTACTCCTAAACGCCAACCTGTCGCGCCAAAATATTTAGAAAATGAATAAACTAAAATGGTATTTTTAGGGCAAATAGCAAATAAAGATTGAAAGTTATCAGCAAAAGTCCCATAAACATCATCAGTTAAAATGATCAAATCAGGGCGTTTTTTCACAATATCAGCAATAATTTTTAAGCTTTTATTATCGATTTTAACTGAAGGTGGGTTAGACGGATTAACAAGGAAAAAAGCTTTAATGGATGGATCTTCTAATTTACGTAATTCAGATTCAGGGTATTGCCAATTTAGATTTGGATCTGAATTGATTAGTACCTCAACGAGTTGATAATCATTTAAACTCGGTATTTCAAGATATGGGGTAAAAATAGGCGCGCCGATAGCTATTTTGTCCCCTTTTTCAATTAATCCATTCTCTTTCATTGAATTAAATATATAGGCCATAGCAGCTGTGCCACCTTCAACTGCAAAAAGGTCTAATTCATCACGATGTAAATACTGCGCACCCATTTGCTCAAGCACATAAGATTTTACCACTTCCTCACTTAAGGTTAACATTCGATCGGGAACGGGATAATTACATCCTAAGATGCCTTCAACCATTTCTTGCAAAAACTTATTCTCATCAAGACCTAACTGATCACGAATATAAGAAAACGCTTTACCTAAAAAAGCAACACCAGGCGTTTGGTAATTTTGTCGAATAAAATGCTCAAAACGCCCAGTTAGACCGGCTTTAATGGGAAAGCCACCTACCCCTTCATTCAAGTAAGAATAAGACATTTCTGATTCTTGAATAGCAAACACGCCTAATTGAAAAAACGCCTGACGAGGAAAAGTAGCAAGAAAATTAGGATTACCACGGCCGGCATTTAACATAACGCGATCTGCACGACTTTGTGCAAGTTTAATTAAATTATCTTTTAACTCAAAAGGACTCAAATTGGCATACTTTGAAAAGTCTGTTGTGTTTTTCATGATCTGTACCTTTACTTTTATATTCCAATTAAACAAAAGCCACAACTAATGGACCTAACAAAGTTAGGAAAACATTAGCTAAAGCATAAGTAATAGCAAAAGAATTGGTTGGTGTAGAATTTCCTGCCTTATTTAGCACTTCACCGAAAGCTGGATTAGCACTACGAGCTCCCGCCAATGCACCAGCAAATACCGCTACATTTTTATAGCCAAGGACATATTTACCAAAGTAAATAGCTAATAACATAGGCAAGACAGTAACAACCACTCCAATTAAAAATAGCGATAATCCTTGTTCTTCAATGGTATTAATTGCCTGTAAACCAGAACTTAAACCAACTACAGCAACAAAACCAGCTAAGCCAAAATCTTTCAATAATTGAATAGCACCACTTGGAATGTTACCAACAGTTTGATGAATTGAACGGTACCAACCAAATAACAAACCTGACAACAAAGCCCCACCACCAGCGCCTAATGTAATTGGGATATCGCTCACACGGATAACAATTAAACCGATAATAAGACCAACAACCAATCCTAAACCATGGAAAATCCAGTCAGTTTTTTCACTACGAGTAATCGGCGCACCAATTTTATCAACAACACGTTTAAGATCACCATCAGAGCCATAAATGGTTATCACATCGCCTAATTTTAAATAAATATCATTATTTAATGGCAATGACTCGCCATCTCGATGAATTGCAATTAGATAAATACCATGCTTTAATTGAATAACCTCTTCCGATGATAGGACTTGTGTTAAATTTTCGCCAACATAACGTGAATTACGCATCTCAACGTCTTGAGTATTCATCACAACATCCATACCCGATACTGAATTAATTTCAGTGCCAAGAAGATCACTTGCTTGAATCATTGCATCACGGTGGCCAACAACTAAAATAATATCCCTAACTTCAATAACTGTGTCTGGTGTGGCTTCAATAATTTTATTGCCACGCTTTATTTTTTCAATACTTATACCATTAACTGTTTTCTCAATTTCGCTAACATTCTGATCAATTTTATTCGTCACGCGATATAAACGACCGGTAATATCTGATAGTGCTAAATTTTGATTAGAACCTAACAATAAAGAACCATGCAATTGTTCTGCTTGTGCTTTTATAGCGTCATCAGCAATATCTTTTCCCATGATTTTTGGCAAAATATTGACACAAATAATAATGGCGCCTAAAGAACCAAAGATATAGGTTACTGCATAACCAATAGTGACATTAGCTTGCATTTTATGAAGTTCTTCAACACTTAACCCTAATTGACTTAATGCATCAGATGCGGTGCCCATAATGGCAGATTGAGTAAGACCACCAGCAGCAAGTCCCGCAGCTAGACCTTTATCTAAATTAAACACTTTAGCTAACACAACAACTGTCGCTAAACCTGCAACGGCAATAAATAACGCTAAAAAGATTTCACGCAAAGTTTTGACACCAAGCGAACGAAAAAACTGTGGTCCGCTTTCAAAACCAACCGCATAAATAAAGAGCGCGAAAAGAACCGCCTTAACGCCAGCATCAACTGTCACGCCAAAAACACTCAATGCAACGGCAACCAGTAACGAACCTGCAACACCACCCAGTTGGAATTTACCAATCCGAATAGCACCAATTAAATATCCTAAACTCAAAGAAAGAAATAAAAGAATTTCGGGTGAGTGTTGAATCCCATTTAAAATCCAGTGTGAAAGCCATTGAAACATAATAATTGTCCTCAAGTGCTAAAAAGATGAATTAAGAATGTAAGAAAAGAAATAAAAAGGGACTTAAAGAATATTCATTCAATTTTATGAATACGTTTATATATTAAACTGCTATTGCAAGAATAGAAAGTTAATTTTTATAATTGATATTATTTATAAAAAAATAACAATGCAATGTCTTATTTTTTTATAACACTACGATATTTATAAGATCTACACTTTTGCTTGTTTGCCCGTCGTTAATCGTTAGGCAACTATAACCCTATAAATACAACGAATAGAAATATTTTCTTTGATACTTTACATAAAAAAGAGAATGGGAAAAGTTTTCACTCAGTCAGTATAAACAATTAACATAATCATAATTGTTTATTTCCAAAAATGTTTTATCCGAAAAACTATTTTCAAAAAATATTATTTGAACAAATAAGTTAAATATAAATATCTTACTTTTGAAGTTTCCCTTACATATAAGGCTAACTCGTATGTAGTTTTTTACTATGCGATATATTTTTGTTGAATAATAAAAATTGTAGAAAATAAAAAGGGCTTTACAGCCCATTTCCTTGTCTAAAAAATAGTCTTTCCATACTTTTTACCACGTTTTTTGACAATTTTTCAGAGAGTTTTTGCTTACGTTGATAACTGACCGAGATAATTTTATGGGTATCTAAATGCGATAAGATAAAGTCATCACTGGTACTAATTTCGTCAACTAAACCTTTATCTTTAGCTTGAGTAGCAAACCAATGTTCGCCGGTAGCAACTTCATCTATATTGATATTAGGCCGATATTCTTTCACAAAATCCTTAAATAATAGATGCGTTTCTTCCAGCTCTTGCTTAAATTTTTGACGACCTTCATCCGTATTTTCACCAAACATCGTTAATGTACGTTTGTATTCACCTGCGGTCTGTAATTCAATATCGACATCATGCTTTTTAAGTAAACGGTTGAAGTTTGGAATTTGCGCAACCACACCAATTGAACCAACGATTGCAAAAGGTGCCGCGACTATTTTATTGGCGGTACATGCCATCATATATCCACCACTTGCTGCGACTTTATCGACAACGGCGGTGAAAGGAATATTACGTGTTCTAAAACGTAATAGTTGCGAAGCCGCTAAACCATAACCATGAACGACCCCGCCTGGGCTTTCAAGCTTAACGACAACTTCATCTTCGGGTTTAATAATGGCTAAAACCGCAGTAATTTCTTGGCGTAATTCGTCAACTTCATGTGCATCCATACTGCCATTAAACGATAACACAAATAGTTTTGGTTTGGACTTTTGCGGTGGTTCGCTTGAGGCTTCAATAGCTGAGCTATCTACAGCCGTGGTATCTACCGTTTGTTCACTGCTTTTTGTTTGTTGTTTCTTTTGTTTTATCGCTAATTTTGCTTGTTTTTTCTCATTTTTTTTCTGTTTTTTTAGATCTTTATTAAACTCTTTAGCCTCAACTTCATCCATGCTAGAGATTAACATATCATCTTTAATTTGTTCGTATTCTTCACTGATATCTTTAACAGATAGGCGTCCTGCTGCCGTTACCGATTTTCGACGTTGACTGATAATAAAAATCAGTACCGCTAAAATAGCGACTACCACTGTCACGGTCTCAGCTAAAAAAAGTGCATATTGTGAAAAAAAATTCATTTAACAATTATCCTTAGAGTGAATGTTACAATTATTATAACAATATAATAAAGGAATGTGCCGAAAATTAACAAAGATAAAATTGTTGCTTTATTCGGCAAATCAAATTATTTATACTGATAGCCTAATTTACTGTTATATGAGAATTAAAATGTCTTTACGTCCAATTACCGAAATCGCCAAGCAAGCTAATATTCCTGAGGAGTTTGTACTACCTTACGGCAAATATGTCGCAAAAATTGACTTATCACTTATAAACGCCAACCAAAATAGAGAAAATGGTAAATTAGTCCTTGTAACAGCCATTACGCCAACGCCTTTAGGTGAAGGGAAAACCGTCAATACTATTGGACTAAGTGAAGGTCTAAACTATATTGGGAAAAAAGCAATTGCTTGTATTCGTCAACCAAGTCTTGGTCCCGTTTTTGGCGTTAAAGGTGGGGCCGCCGGTGGTGGGCAAGCCGAAGTATTACCCATGGAAACCTTAAATCTACATTTGACAGGTGACATTCATGCAATTACTGCAGCTCACGATTTAGCCTCTGCTGCATTGGACTCTCGTTTATATCATGAAGATCGTTTAGGTGATGAATTTACCGCACAAACAGGGTTAGCTCGATTAAATATTGATGTCAATCGTATCGTTTGGAAACGTGTTATCGATCACAACGATCGTGCTTTACGCAATATTACTGTTGGAGTTGGTGGAGGCTTAAATGGCGTTGAAAGACGTGATGGCTTTGAAATCACAGCTGCATCAGAATTAATGGCAATTTTAGCGTTAGCTTCAGATTTACATGATATGCGCGCTCGTATTGGTCGCATAATCTTAGCTTACAATACGCAAGGCGAACCAATCACTGCCGAGCAGCTTGAAGTAGCTGGCGCAATGACTGTATTACTAAAAAATGCTATTAACCCAAATTTAATGCAAACAGTTGAGAATACGCCGGTGTTAATTCATGCAGGTCCTTTTGCTAACATTGCACATGGAAACTCCTCGGTGATTGCTGACCGCATTGCATTAAAACTTGCCGACTATGTGGTTACTGAAGCTGGATTTGGTTCTGACATGGGAATGGAAAAATTCTTTAATATCAAATATCGTCAAGCAGGTATCAAAGCCGATTGCGTGGTATTAGTGGCAACTGTTCGAAGTTTAAAATCTAACAGCGGTAAATATAATATTAAACCGGGTCAAGCAATTCCAAAAGAAATCTCTGAATCTAATGTTGAATTACTTGAAATTGGCGCCGCTAACTTAGCATGGCATATCAAAAATGCCAAAAGTTATGGGCTACAAGTCATAGTTGCGATTAACCGTTTCCCACATGATAGCGAAGAAGAACTCGCATTCTTACAAAAATATGCCGTTGAACATGGCGCATTTGCTTGTGAGGTTAGCGAAGTGTTTACTAAAGGTGGCAAGGGTGCTGAAAAATTAGCTAACCATGTAATTAAAGCGTGTGAGATGCCAAGTGAAATTAAATTACCTTACCCTAACACAATGCCACTAATTGATAAAATCCAAACTATGGTGAAAAAATACGGTGCTAACAAAGCTAACCTATCAGCTAAAGCAATCGAAAATATCAAAGAAATTGAGGCATTAAAGCTCGATCATCTACCGCTATGTATTGCTAAAACACCAATGTCAATTAGTGCTGATGCCAACTTAAAAAATGTGCCAACCAACTTTGACGTTGACATTAGCCATTTAGCAATTTCAGCAGGGGCGGGATTTATTCGTGTTTACGCAGGCAATGTGATGACTATGCCAGGGCTTGGGACTAATCCGGCTTATCGACAAATCGATATTGACAAAGATGGTAATATTGTAGGTTTAAGTTAATGCAAGAAGTGATTATGCAAACCAAACAACAATATAAAGCGTTTATTGATGAACAAAACTGTATAGGTTGTGGCAAATGCATCCGCGTCTGCCCGACAGATGCAATTGTTGGCAGCAAACAAGTATTACATACCATTTTGCCGAAGTTATGTACATCATGCAGTAATTGCATCAATACCTGCCCTACCGACTGTATTACGCTAAGTACTTTAGGTGAGGCATTAACCGAAAGTGAAGAGTTACAATTAACACAAAAAAAACAACAACGGTTAAATCACAATCAACTGGTACCACCAACGATCTTATTTCCGCGCACAATGGAAGTTAAAAACACAAGTGATACGAGTCAAAAAGATCGAAAACAATCCATTGCTGATGCAATAGCCAGAGTTAAGGCAAGAAAAAACCTCGCTAATTAGCGAGGTTTTCAATTTAAGCAGAATAAATGCTAACAACCCATTGAGCTGTTAGCATTCTCAACAATTAGTCTTTATTGTTACTTCTAAATGCGCGCTTACGATCATTTTCAGTTAAATGACGTTTACGTAAACGAATAGACAATGGCGTAACTTCGACTAACTCATCATCATCAATAAACTCTAATGCTTGTTCTAATGACATTTTCACTGGTGGTGAAAGCGTGGTTGCCTCATCAGTACCTGATGCTCGCATATTAGTTAGTTTTTTACCCGTTAAACAGTTAACAGTTAAATCATTAGAGCGTGTATGAATACCAATAATTTGACCTTCGTACACTTCGGCACCATGACCCAAGAACAACTTACCACGGTCTTGCAAGCTATAAAGTGCATACGCTAATGCTTTACCGGTACCGTTAGAAATCATCACACCATTATTACGTTGACCAATTTCGCCAGGACGAACATCATCATAATGACTAAAAGTCGAATAAAGTAAACCAGTACCTGAAGTCATGGTCATAAATTCAGTTCTAAAACCGATAAGACCGCGGCTAGGAATAACATAATCTAAACGCACACGCCCTTTACCATCAGGTAACATATTGGTTAAATCACCTTTACGCAAACCAAGTGCTTCCATCACTGAACCTTGATGTTGTTCTTCAATATCTAGCGTTACTTGTTCAAAAGGTTCTTGTTTTTTACCGTCGATTTCACGATAAATAACTTTAGGGCGCGAAACACCTAATTCATAACCTTCACGGCGCATATTTTCAATTAACACAGATAAGTGCAACTCACCGCGACCCGACACTTTAAATGCATCAGGATCAGGCGTTTCCTCAACACGAAGTGCCACATTATGAACCAGTTCTTTTCTTAAACGTTCTAAAATTTGACGAGAAGTGACAAATTTACCTTCCTTACCGGCAAAAGGTGAACTATTAACATTAAAGAACATGGTAACCGTTGGTTCATCTACGGTTAACGCAGGTAGAGCTTCAACACAACTATTATCACAAATCGTATCAGAAATACCCAATTCACCAAGACCAGTTAAAGCAATAATATCACCCGCTTCGGCAACTTCAGCTTCATAACGTTGCAAGCCTAAATGACCTAAAACTTGACCCACTTTACCAGTACGTTTGTTGCCCTCACTATCAACAATTGTTACTTGTTGATTTGGTTTGACCCGACCACGTTTAATACGACCAATCCCGATAACACCAACATAATTATTATAATCAAGTTGTGAGATTTGCATTTGGAATGGACCATCTAAATCGACTTTTGGTGGCTCAACATATTTCACAATTGCTTCAAATAATGGTGTCATGTCTTGCGCCATATGCTCATGATCAAGACCTGCAATACCCATTAATGCTGAAGCATAAACTATTGGGAAATCCAACTGTTCATCAGTTGCACCCAAATTAACAAATAGATCAAAGACTTGATCAACAACCCAATCAGGTCGTGCACCTGGACGGTCAACTTTATTAATAACAACAATTGGTTTTAACCCATAAGCAAACGCTTTTTGTGTTACAAAACGGGTTTGTGGCATAGGGCCATCCATTGCATCAACCAGCAATAATACCGAATCAACCATCGACATTACGCGTTCAACTTCACCACCAAAATCAGCATGTCCTGGGGTATCAACGATGTTAATGCGATACCCATTCCAATTAATAGCTGTATTTTTGGCTAAAATAGTAATTCCACGCTCTTTTTCAAGCGCATTTGAGTCCATTATTCGCTCGTTATCATCACCACGCAAATTATCAAGCGTGCCCGATTGTTTCAACAATTTATCAACCAATGTTGTTTTACCATGGTCAACGTGCGCAATAATGGCTATATTTCTTAAATTTTCAATCACAATTAAAATCCCAATTAGGAGACAGATTCTTTAGGCGCAATATTGTACACCTTTTTACTCGAAATGTTGATCTATATCACAAAGTTTATTTATCAGACTATTTATTGGTAAAAAATCAATAAAAATCTTATTGTTTTACACCATCTAAAACTGATGGAGCACAGACTTGCTGATAAAATTGTGCGGCAAATTCATCAACCTTTGCCCAATTGGTATATTCAATCACAGGTTTAGTCACATCAGTATCGCCCTTTCCTAACCACATAATAAAGCGAATCATATTACGATCGAACCAATTATATTGAGGATAATAAAGTGCACCAGCAAAAACCGCTTTAATGGTCGGATTCCAGGCAATTTTAGCTAAAAACTTTTTAGTATATAAATTGGTTTCTGGCGTATTTTTATTTGGCTTACGAGCCACCACATTGACACCAAAAAAACCAGATCGAATGGTATTTAATTGCTGATAATTATCATCGATAAATTGCTTCATCACTTTACTATAAAAACCATAACGTATTGAAGATCCCAACAAAACTGCCTGATATTTAGTTAAATCAATATGGCTATCAGGCAAAAGTTGAATAACATCACAGTCGCATTTATCACCAAGCTGTGTTTTTATGCGTTGCATGATTTTGAGGGTTTGCTTTTCATGCGTAGTATAAAGTAATAAAACTTTCACAACATGACTCATAACATTGCTTCCTTATCTAATAAGACATTGGCAAATTTCACTATTACTTTTTTCATGATAAAAATTAATAAATTCGGGGTGATTTCATTAAAAACTTTGATTATAGTAATAAACAAATTTACACAAAATTAAAGAAACCGGACAGATTATGACGATTTCAGTTCCAAAACTTAGTGCTATTATTTTGGCGGCAGGGAAAGGCACACGGATGTACTCCAACCTACCTAAAGTTTTACATAAAATTGGCGCTAAACCGATGTTACAACATGTTATTGACACAGTTCAACAACTAAATATCGATCAGATCAATATTGTTTATGGTCATGGAAAAGAGCAATTAGAACACGCACTCAAAAATCAACCTGTGCACCTTATTTATCAAGCAGAGCAGCTCGGTACGGGACATGCAGTACAACAAGCTATTCCTCATATTGCAGATAACCAAGACATTTTAATTTTATACGGTGATACCCCGCTCATATCACAACAAACTTTAGAAAACTTAATTACCAGCAAACCAGAACAAGGCATAGCACTATTAACGGTTATACTTGATGATCCAACAGGTTATGGCAGAATAGAACGGAAAAATGGTCAAGTCGTTGCCATTGTCGAGCAAAAAGATGCGTCACCAGAGCAACAAAAAATAAATGAAGTCAACACCGGCATAATGCTTGTTACTGGTAAACTACTTAAAAAATGGCTATCGCAAATAACCAATAACAATGCCCAAAAAGAATATTACCTAACTGATATCATTGCGCTGGCACATCAAGATGGCTACCCTATCCTGACATCTCACCCCGTGCAACAATTTGAGGTAGAAGGTGTAAATAACCGCTTACAATTAGCCACTCTAGAACGCCAATACCAGCATCAACAAGCACAAAACTTATTACTAGCGGGTGTAACATTACTCGATCCTAACCGCTTTGATTTACGCGGTACACTTACCCACGGTAAGGATGTCACCATCGACAGTAATGTTATCATTGAAGGGCAGGTAAAGTTAGGCAATAACGTCACCATTGGTGCAGGTTGTATTTTAAAAAATTGCACTATTGACGACAATTCAATCATAAGTCCTTACAGCATAATCGAAGATTCAACCATCGCACAGCAATGCACTATAGGTCCATTTGCTCGACTCAGACCCGGTTCACAGCTTGATGAACAAGCCCATGTAGGTAACTTTGTCGAACTCAAAAAAGCTCATCTAGGCAAAGCAAGCAAAGCGGGGCATTTAAGTTATCTTGGTGATAGTGAAATCGGCAACAACGTCAATATTGGCGCAGGCACCATCACCTGTAATTACGATGGCGCAAACAAATTTAAAACCATTATACAAGATGACGTATTTGTCGGCTCCGACTCTCAGCTAATTGCTCCAGTTAACATTGGTAAAGGTGTCACTATTGCTGCCGGCACAACTGTCACCACCAACGTTAAGGATAATGAATTGGTAATAAGCCGAGTAAAACAAAAACAGATTTCTGGTTGGAAACGTCCAACAAAGTTAAACAATAAGGAATAAATTATGTGTGGAATTGTGGGTGCTATCGCCAAACGTGATATTGCTGAAATATTACTGGAAGGATTAAAACGTCTGGAATACCGAGGATATGACTCAGCAGGACTTGCTATTATCTCACCAACAGGCGAACTGCAACGCGTTCGGCGTGTAGGAAAAGTACAAGCATTAAAAGATGCGGTTGAAGCCCATCCACTTAAAGGCAGTACAGGAATAGCCCATACCCGCTGGGCAACTCATGGTGAACCTGTCGAACGCAATGCCCATCCACATGTATCAGATTTTATTGCTGTTGTTCACAATGGTATCATCGAAAACTTCGAACCTTTACGTGAAAAACTCATTGCCAAAGGTTACCAATTTCGTTCAGAAACTGATACAGAGGTGATTGCCCACTTAATTCACGACATCATATCAACTGAAGGTTGCTCATTATTTGAAGCAGTACAAAAAGCCATACCTCAATTAAGAGGTGCTTACGGCACCGTTATAATGGATACACGTAATCCCGATATTTTGGTTGCGGCTCGTTCAGGCAGCCCTCTCGTGATTGGCTGTGGTGTTGGTGAAAACTTCATTGCTTCCGATCAACTTGCCTTACTGCCGGTTACACGTCAATTCATCTATTTAGAAGAAGGTGATATCGCACTAGTAACACATCGCACCGTGACCATATTAGATAAAAACTTTCGCGAAACAACGCGCCCTTGTGTTGAATCTGATGCTAGATACGATGCCGGAAGTAAAGCTGGTTTTAATCACTATATGCAAAAAGAGATTTATGAACAACCAAACGCCATTAAAAATACCCTTGAAGGTCGTATGCAACATGGCAAAGTTGACTTATCCGAACTGGGTGAAAAGGCTGAAACCATTTTAAAACACGTAGAACATGTACAAATTGTTGCATGTGGAACAGCGTATAATGCCGGCATGGTTGCGCGATATTGGTTCGAAGCTTTAGCGGGTATACCTTGCGACGTCGAAATCGCTTCAGAATTTCGTTACCGTAAGCCTGCTCGTCGCAAAAACAGCCTATTTATCACCCTATCCCAATCAGGCGAAACCGCAGACACTCTAGCAGCACTACGGTTAGCGAAAGAAAATAACTACCTAAGCACATTAGCTGTTTGTAATGTGGCGGCATCAACACTAGTACGTGAAGCAGATTTGGTACTCCTTACCAAAGCAGGGGTTGAAATTGGCGTAGCATCGACTAAAGCCTTCACGACGCAATTAACCGTACTCCTTTTATTAGTTGCCAAACTTGGGCGACTCAATGACATGGCCGAAAGCACCGAGCAAGCAATAGTCCATGCACTACAAACCTTACCAAATCGTATAGAACAAGTTTTAATGACAGAGCCAGAAATCAAAAAACTTGCGGGGCAATTTGTCGATAAGCATCATGCGCTATTTTTAGGACGTGGTGACGAATACCCAATAGCCATGGAAGCGTCCTTAAAGCTAAAAGAAATATCCTACATTCATGCCGAGGCTTACGCAGCAGGCGAGCTCAAGCACGGCCCATTAGCACTCATTGATGCAGATATGCCTGTCATCGTGATGGCACCAACGAATGAAATGCTAGAAAAATTAAAATCCAATATCGAAGAAGTTCGAGCGCGAGGCGGTCAACTATACGTATTTGCCGAACAAGAAGCAGGATTTGTCAGTGATGACACAATGCACATCATCAACCTACCACATATAGAAGAACTCACTGCGCCAATCTACTACACGGTTCCAACACAGCTACTGGCGTATCACGTAGCATTAATTAAAGGAACTGACGTCGATCAGCCAAGAAATCTGGCAAAATCGGTAACAGTAGAGTAAGTTTCGCTATATAAAATGTGAGGAATTAATGTAGGTTTTGATATCATCATCAAAACCTATGTTTCCACATTAAACAAATCAGATAAAGATTGAAAACACTTACCCAAAAAAATCTTTATAACAATTAAACCACTTTTTCCCCTGATAAAAACGCATATTTGACTGCTACAAAGCCAAAATTGAATTGGTCGTTAACCAATCAGTGAGTCATTAAAAATAACAAAATCACCAATATTCTAACTTACGATAAAAAGTAGTATTGGTCACACCATCGGGCGTTATGCAATACCCATATGTCCAATCACCGTGTTGATTATGTTTAGCAAATGTACATTTGATATTGTATGAATTCGAATTGTCAGTTTGATTATTTTTAGATTGACCATTATTCACATCATCATCAATGCTTTTACTTTTGACTCTTATCAACCAACCAGCTGGATTATAGAAATATTCACCTAAACTACACCCATCATCCCAGCATTCAGTATAACGAACAACTTTATTATTTGCGTATTCATATCGCCTTTTTAACGGTTGTTGCCAAACCGCATCATCAGTATTTTTTTCAATAAGTTGACCTGATTGATTATAGATAAGTGAACTGACATTTTGTTGCTTATCATCAACAATCGAAGTAATGTTCTGCTGTTCATTTAATTTAAACCAAAGTTTTTTATTAAGATATTTGATTGAATGAACGGAATAATCAACATCAATATTATACTGTGCATCACTGGTAATAGCTTTTTCAAAAAAACCTTGCTCATTGGCATGATAAATTGTTTTTAACGGGCCATCATTATCTTGAGCGTAAGTTGTAATTATCTGTTTTTTTATTATTTTTTCAGTAGGCATGAATTCAGGATCGGAAAAGATATTATAACTATTATTAATATGGATAGGATTAATTTCGTTTGCAAAGCACAATCCATTAAATAAAAAAAGACAACTTAAACTGATTAAAAATTTTTGCATAATTCGATTCTGATTATTTTTTGTTATTTAAATTTATAAAAATTATACAATTAATCTTAACGGTTTAGAACTATTAATCTTACAAAGATGCATTAATAAAACTTACGCTTTAAACATAGTTTACCGATACCCCTTATGGCTTCCGCAAAAATTGTGATCTTAATCACAAAAATAAAAAATAGCCCCATACAAACACTGTGACCCTGATCACATTTGTCAATTTTTTTGGATGAATCAAATAACGATATCCTTCTACAATAGCTGCATAATGATTATATCAATCAATAAGGAAAGATTTAAATTATGACAAGTGCAAACATCAAATTGAAAGTCCAAAATTTTGGGCGATTCCTAAGTAATATGGTGATGCCCAATATTGGCGCATTTATCGCTTGGGGCTTTATCACCGCGATTTTTATACCTACCGGTTGGTTTCCAAACGCGACCGTAGCTAAATTAGTTGAACCTATGATTACCTATTTATTGCCACTGTTAATTGGATATACAGGCGGTAAATTAGTCCATGGTGAACGAGGTGCGGTTGTTGGTGCAATCACAACGATGGGCGTTATAGTCGGTTCGTCAATTCCAATGTTTTTAGGTGCAATGATAGTCGGTCCACTTGGAGGATGGGTCATTAAACATTTTGATAAAGCTGTTGATGGTAAAATCAAAAGTGGATTTGAAATGTTAGTGAATAACTTTTCGGCCGGTATTATTGGCATGTTACTCGCTTTATTGTCATTTTTTGCAATTGGCCCTTCTGTTGTTGTCGCATCAAGTGTATTAGCGCAAGGTGTCGATTTTATGGTCCAGCATAATTTGTTACCATTAACTTCAATCATTGTTGAGCCAGCTAAAATATTATTTTTAAATAATGCCATTAACCATGGTGTATTTTCACCTTTAGGAATTCAACAAGCAGCTGAGCACGCTCAATCAATATTCTTTTTGATCGAAGCAAATCCTGGTCCTGGTTTAGGTTTGTTAGTTGCTTATATGTTATTTGGTAAAGGCGCGGCTAAAGGCTCAGCAAGTGGCGCGGCAATTATTCATTTCTTTGGTGGTATTCATGAAATTTACTTTCCCTATGTGTTGATGAATCCTCGCTTAATTATTGCCATGATTTTAGGTGGCATGACTGGTGTATTTACATTGACGTTATTTGGTGCTGGATTAAGTTCTCCCGCTTCACCTGGATCTATTATTGCGGTTCTTGCTGTAACACCCAAAGATTCGATTGTTGGTGTAAGTGTTTCAGTACTTGCGGCGGCGGCTGTTACTTTTGTGGTTGCATCAATTCTATTAAAAACGACTAAATCTGCAACGAAAAGTCTTGATGAAGCAAAATCCGATATGTCGGCAATGAAAAGTGAAGCAAAAGGTAATAAAAATAGTGAATTAGATTTAACTCAAGTGAAAAAAATCATTGTTGCCTGTGACGCTGGAATGGGCTCAAGCGCAATGGGTGCTGGCGTTTTACGAAAAAAAATTCAGGATGCTAATTTAGATATTAATGTCAGCAACACCGCGATTAATAATTTACCGATTGAAGTCGATATTGTTATCACTCATAAAGATCTCACCGATCGAGCCAAACAATATGCCCCTAACGCACATCACATATCATTAACTAATTTTTTAGATAGTGAATTGTATACTCAATTAGTTAATGATTTAATCCATGCTAACAATAAAAAATCATCGACTGTATCAAGCGACAACTCACAATCGTTTGGGCATAAACCCTTATTTAAGCTAAGCGAAAAAAACATTTTCCTAAACTTAACAGCCAACACCAAAGAAGAAGCGATTCGTTTTGCAGGTCAAAAACTCGTGGATAATGGATATGTAAAACCCGCTTACATCGAAGCAATGCTTGAACGTGAAAAATTAACTTCTACTTATTTAGGTGAATCGATAGCTGTACCACATGGTACTATCGAATCCAAAGATGAAGTCATTACAACAGGTATTGTATTTTGCCAATATCCATCGGGTGTTCAATTTGGTGAAGAAGAAAGTGATAAAGCCAAAATAGTCATTGGTATTGCGGCTCGCAATAATGAGCATCTAAGTGTCATTGCAAAACTAACTAATGCACTTGATGATGAAAGCATTATTGCTAAACTGGCTAGTACAAATAGTATTGAAGAAGTTTTAGCGATATTAAGCTAAAACAAGGTGTAATTCATTTATTATGAAATTACAACTAATAAATTGATTATTAAATATATTGTTAAGGGTTATTATTATGCAAGCATTACACTTTGGTGCCGGCAACATCGGCCGAGGTTTTATCGGAAAATTACTGTCAGACACAGGCATACATGTTACCTTTGCTGATGTAAATCAACAAATTATAGATGCCATTGCTGAGCGCCATGAATATCCGGTAAATGTGGTTGGCGAGCAATCGACGACAGAAATAGTTAAAAATGTCGATGCTATTAATAGTACATCAGCAGAAGTTATCGACTACATTACTAAGGTCGATTTAATTACGACAGCGGTTGGCCCACAAATTTTAACAAGAATTGCCCCTGCTGTTGCCCAAGGTATTATTGCCCGACACCAACAAGGTCAGACAAAACCACTCAATATCATTGCTTGTGAAAACATGGTACGCGGTACTAGCCAATTTAAGCAAGAAATTGTTAAAGCCCTACCTCAGCACCTACATCAATGGGTAAATAGTCATATTGGTTTTGTGGATTCTGCTGTTGATCGCATAGTACCGCCTGCAACATCAAAAACAGGCGATATACTCGAAGTTACCGTTGAAACTTTTTCTGAATGGATTGTGGACGAAACCCAGTTTGTTGGCACCATTCCATCAATTAACGGAATGCAACCAGTTGATAATTTGATGGCTTTTGTCGAACGCAAACTATTTACGCTAAATACGGGACATGCTATTACCGCTTACTTAGGCTTTTATAATAATATTAGCACCATTCGTGATGCAATTTTAGATGAACGAATTCGGTTAATTGTTCGCGGAGCAATGGAAGAAAGTGGTTTAGTATTAATCAAACGTTATAATTTTGATGAACAAAAACATATGGCGTATATCGAAAAAATCTTAACCCGTTTTGAAAACCCTTATTTACACGATGATACTGCTCGAGTAGGACGCCAACCAATACGCAAATTGGGTGCCGGCGATCGTTTAATTAAACCGCTTCTTGGAACCGTTGAATATCAAGTTAAAAATACGAATTTACTTATTGGTATTGCAGCAGCACTTAACTACCGTAACAACGATGATGAACAAGCAGTCGAGTTGGCCAAACTTATCCTAGAAAAAGGTGTGAAACAAGCTTTTTCCGAGCTCTCAGGTATTGATGCTAATAATCCTATTGTTAAGCAGATTGAAGAAATTTATACTGCAATGCAAAATCATCAATTTATTTAACTTCTAATGCCCGAATCGATATTACAAGAAGATACGATACTTGAAAAACTTAACCAGCAAGCTGATATTTACAACTTGCTGGTAGTTGCAATTAAATTAATTAATGACAGTGTTAATCAATTGATTCTAAAGGTTTTTCGTAAAGAGCCGCATGCTATAAAATTTGTGATCCCCTCGTTAGTGGGTAAAAATGGACCGCTTAATGATACCTCTGTATGCTTAAAACTACTGTATGCTTTAGGCATTATCAGCCGTGAAGATTATGAAGACATAGAACTATTAATTGCCATTTTAGAAGAACTTGAACAAGATGATAAAAGCTACTCCTACCTAGATGATGAAATTCTAGGACCAATTAGCTTATTACATGACATGGTACTGCCACCTAATTGGGCATCACAACACGAAAAGGCCAAGCAATCGGGTATTGTTGACACCTTAAAATCGTCCATGTTTCACAATCGCTATCAACAAATGATTCGTTCAGCATTAATCATCGCGATCACAGATTTGACACTTCGAATTGTTAATAAACAAAAAATTGATTATTTCCCATAAATTTTGCAGTGATTTGACTTAATTTACCTGAAAAAGTAATGCGTTTTAATCATGGCTTTTGTTATTACATTCAATGTTGGCTAAAAGCTTATAACTAACGATTTAATTGAGTGATTATTTTTTTCATAAAATTATCGATTATTTAGTCATTTTATTATTCTATTTGAGCTTTATTTCCCTCAGTTACTATTAGTCGGTATAATGCCTACAATTTTATTGTTAAGTGGATTATGCATGAAAACATTATTTGCCAGTACTTCACGAGGTCTGGAAGAGTTATTAAAAAAAGAGTTGGAACAAATTGGCGCTAGCGAGTGTAAAATTGTGCAATCGGGCGTCTATTTTAATGCTGACGAAACAACATTATATCAATCGTTATTATGGTCTCGTTTAGCATCACGTATTTTATTACCTATTGCCGAATTTGATATTTATAGCGATTTAGATCTTTATTCGTGTGTAGTTAATATTAAATGGACGGATATTTTTGCGGTCGATAACTCGTTTGTGATTAATTTTATTGGCGTAAATGATTTTATTCGCAATAGTCAATATGGTGCCTTAAAGATTAAAGATGCCATAGTTGACCATTTTACAAGACATACTAATGAGCGACCTAATGTAGCTAAGCAAGATCCTGATATTCGTCTTTATGCTTATCTTAATAAAAATCGCGTTACACTTTCTTTAGATTTAAGTGGTGACAGTTTACACCAGCGAGGCTACCGCCAACAAACTGGGCAAGCACCGTTAAAAGAGAGTTTAGCTGCGGCAATCATTATGCGCTCTGGCTGGCAAAACGATGAACCATTAATCGATCCTATGTGTGGATCGGGCACACTTCTAATCGAAGCGGCAATGATCGCATCAAAAATTCCACCAGGATTATACCGTAAACAATGGGGATTTTTTGCTTGGAAAGGATTCAACCCAACACGCTGGAATGAACTACTTTTTGCCGCTAAACACAATGTTTGCAAAAGCACGACCCCATTTATCGGTTACGATAATAATTCGGTTGTTCTTCAGCGCGCTGAACAAAATGCAATTCAAGCGGGAGTAGGTGAATTAATTACTTTTGCTATGCAAGATGTCACTCAACTCACTAACCCTTTGCCTACAGCGCCTACAGGGATGATTATTAGTAACCCACCTTATGGAGAACGCTTAGAAAGCGAACCTGCACTTATTGCCTTACATACGGCATTAGGTCAACGAATTAAACAAAACTTTGGTGGGTGGCGATTATCATTATTCAGTGGTGCACCACAATTATTAGATTGCTTACAGATGCGCGCCGATAAACAGTTTAAAGCCAAAAATGGACCTTTAGATTGTGTGCAAAAAAATTATGTTATTGCTAAACGAGATAATTCACAATCACTCAATTCACCAACTTTACCAGCTTTGGATTTCACTAATCGATTACGTAAAAATAAACAAAAACTGGAAAAATGGGCGGCACAACAACAGTTAGAATGTTACCGTCTGTATGACGCTGATTTGCCGGAATATAATGTTGCAATCGATCGATATAAAGATAAAGTCGTGATTCAAGAATATGCTGCGCCGAAAACTATTGAAGAACAAAAAGCCAGACAACGTTTGTTTGATACTATCAACGCCACGATGTCAGTACTTGAACTTAATGCCGATCAATTAGTGTTAAAAACCCGTGAAAAACAGAAAGGTAAACAGCAATACCAAAAACTTGCACAAAAACAAGATTACTTTTTAGTGCATGAATATGCTATTAACCAACGTCGTACCCAATTTTGGGTCAATGTCACTGATTACTTAGATACGGGTCTATTTTTAGATCATCGTTTAGCACGTAAAATGATTGGCGAAATGAGTGAAGGTAAAGATTTTCTCAACCTATTTGCTTATACAGGCAGTGCAAGTGTTTATGCTGGGCTTGGCAACGCTAAATCAACAACTACAGTTGACATGTCTCGCACCTACTTAGAATGGGCGGATCGTAACTTAAAACAAAATGGTTTAACAGGTAAAAAGCATCGTTTAATTCAAGCTGACTGCTTGCTTTATTTAGCACAAAGTGAAGAACAATTTGACTTAATTTTTATCGATCCACCAACGTTTTCAAATTCAAAAAGAATGCATGATACGTTTGATGTGCAGCGTGATCACCTAAAATTGATGACTGATTTAAAACGCTTATTACGACCTAACGGCACGATTGTTTTTTCCAATAATAAACGCGGATTTAAAATGGATGCTGACGGCATGCTAAAATTAGGACTGACCTATCAAGACATTACCGACAAGACCCAGTCGCTAGATTTTAAACGTAACAAACATATACATTGCTGTTTTATTGTTAGACATAAAAAATAAAATATTCCGGAAGGTGACAAATTTAGGATGCAGTCTAATCTGCATCTCTTTACTTAAAATTTTTAAAACGTGAATGTGAAAATTTACGACTTTACAATGTGTTAATTACAGAATAACGGTCTAAAAATTAAAACTAAACGTGGAAGTTCGATACAATGGTGATGCTTTGCCTATTTGCAAATAAAACTTGTTTTGTGCTTGTTGATGCATAGGTTATCTTCGTTGAAGATGATGACTGCCCGTTCAAAATATCCAAAATGTGCTGAACTTGAAATTTGTGTAATACAAAATGTGAAGCAATAAACTTTTTTAGACACAAAAATTGAGGAACAGTATTTTTGGACCAAAAAACACAGATGTCCTCATCAAAGGACATCATAAAATAAAACTAACGAACTACTAATACTGAAGTCTGAGCGCCTCGTACCACGCCCGATGCATTGGATCCTAAAAGGTGAGTGGTAATATTTGGTCGCCTTGATCCTAAAATAATAAGATCAGGTTTGATTTCGTCAGCTAAAGCTAGAATTTCATCTCGTGGATTACCAAAAGCAATTGAAAATGATAAATTTTCACGCGGTAAATTAATCGAATCAATTAACCTGTGTAGTGCTTGCTCGGTTTGTACGGTTGCTTGATCTTTAAATTCATCAAATCCAAATGAATAGGCATTAACTATGGCCGATGCGACAGGTAAAGTATGAAAAAAAATAACTTTGGCATTGGATAATTTCGCTAAACATTCTAAATGCGGAATGACTTTTTGGGTTAATTCGTCCTCAAGGATATCAATAGGAACCAAAATTTTTTTATACATAACTGTTACCTCGCTGTGTAAAAATTTATAACTTACCTATTTTTTTTAATAGCTCTTGATTCATTCATCATACTCGCTTTTAATTGATTAACGAATGATTTTTTGCATCAAAATCACTTCCTTAGCTGAATTAAGGTTATGAGGCTTGCACAGTTGAAATCCAAGTTTTCGATACAAAGCAACGATATCTGTCATTGCCGATAAAATGTTGGTACAAACTTTTTCATAACCAAGTAATTTTGCTTGTTGCACAGCAAGTTTAATCAACTCTTGGCCAATACAAAGTTGTTTATATTCATTTTTTACATATTTATGTATTAATTCAGCAGTGGAATTATCATAATGGCGAAGACCAATACAACCTGCAATGCTTGCCGAAGTCGAAACACCGATGTGAGCAAGTATTAACATTCCTTTAGGGTATAATGCAGTGTGTACAATGGATTTAAATGCATTCTCCATAGTTAACGTGTACAAACTTGGACAAAAAAGATTAGCATATTCAGAAAAAAGTTGTTTCCCTTGTTCAAAATCACATGCTGTTTTAGCAATCTTATAAGTAACTAAAGGCATAAGACATTTCCTGAGCATTTACAATGACTGTTCAATAAACTTACACCTATTTTTCGATTAAATCATATTCATTATTTTTATTAATGCCATAGGTAACGTCATTGTTATAACAGTGTAGATGTTACTTTAAACTTTAAGCTGGTTTAGTTAATTGATTGTTAAATAATAAAGCGATAACATAACAAGCAATCAATGGTTAATGATAATTACTTAGTTAACTCTCTAAATCATAAGTCGTTATCATTATCTACGTATGATCGAATTAAAATTGGAAGCATATGACTAATATCATTTACAGATGTAATATTAAACCCACATTAACACAAGCTATTACGCTATATAATAATTGCAGTTTAGGTGAACGCCGCCCTATTGATGATCATAAGCGGTTTCAAGCTATGTTAGATAATGCAAATCTAATTGTTACTGCATGGGATAAGGATACCCTTGTTGGTATTGCCCGTTGCTTAACCGATTTTGTTTATATTACTTATTTAGCTGATCTTGCAGTTGATAATAGATACCAAAAACAAGGTATTGGTAAACAATTAATCAAAGAGGTACAAAATTATACAGGTTTAGATTGTGCGATTACTTTGCTGGCAGCACCGCAAGCGGTAGAGTATTACGGTCATATCGGTTTTAATTGCCATCCCTCAGCTTGGATAATAAAAGAAGAACTTAAATGAGAATAATCTTAGCATCAACGTCACTTTCTCGAAAAAAAGTATTAGAAAAGTTAGCTATTGCTTTTCAATGTGTTCCACCTATTTGTGATGAAACGCCATTACCGAATGAATCAGCAGAACAACTAGTCATACGCCTATCAAAACTTAAAGCACAATCATTGATAACTCAATATCCTAATTGTTTAATCATAGGATCTGATCAAGTGGGAGTTTTAGAGGATAAAATTGTTTGTAAACCCCATACTGTTGAAAACGCCCGCCAACAATTACGTAACAGTAGTGGTAAATCCTTCTATTTTTACACGGGTATGACGGTTATTAACACCGCTAGTGGACAATCGAACACAATATGTGAACCTTTTAAAGTGACGTTCCGCCATTTAACCGATGCAGAAATTAATGCCTATATAGCAAAAGAAATGCCACTACAATGTGCCGGAAGCTTTAAATGCGATGAATTAGGGATTACGTTATTTGATAAGTTAGAAGGTGATGATATTAATTCATTGGTGGGATTGCCACTATTAAAGCTCAATAAAATCATGATAGAAATGGGCTGCAATCCACTTTTCATGTAATACACATATTTTATGTTATATATGCAAACTATTCGACCAATCGACCAGCTGCCATTTTCATTATTTTTTGGCTATAATTTGCAACATCATGGTCATGTGTCACAATTAATAGCGCTGTTCCTTGCTGATGAATTTCGGTTAATAGTTGCATAATTTCAGTCGAGCTTTCGTCATCTAAATCACTTGTGGGTTCGTCAGCAATCACGATTTGTGGCTGACAAATCAAAGCACGTAAAATAGCAATACGCCGCATTTCACCACCAGACATATTTGCTGGATAAGCATCTTGCAGATGGCTCACGTTTGCTTTCTCTAACAGTTGTTGTGCATAAGTTAGGCTTGTTTGATTGGCGCGCTTAGTTAGATAAAAAGGTAATCGTATATTTTCAAGCGCAGTCAAATTAGGTAATAAACTACTGCCTTGAGGAATATAACCAATATTCTGATTTCGAAATGCTGAAACTTGCTCATCATTAAGTTCAAAAAGATTAGTATCATTAATGGTAATTTTGCCCTGAGTTGGCGTCAGTAACCCTGCAATCATATTAAGTAAAGTCGTTTTACCACTACCGGATTTACCCATAATACAAACAAAATCACCCTGTTCCATATTGAAGCTAATATTATCCACAGCTGAAAAAGTTTGTTGTGCGCGACGATAATCTTTTCGCAGATTTTTAACGCTAAGTAACATTATTCCCCCTCTCTTAAAGTGCTGTAAGTATCAAATTTAGTCATAGATAAGGCAGAATAAATACAAGATAGCGGACCAATAATCACTGTGAGAATAAACACAATTACGGCATATATTATTGCATCAAATAACGAAATATTGACACATGGCAAACCAATTGATTGACAAATTAATAAACTAAAAGCATAAATCAATATAGCAGCAATCACAATGCCAGCAATACCACCTAATGCACTAATTATTAATGACTCTTTTAATAACATTTTAATCAAATCACGGCGTGATGCCCCAAGTATGCGTAATAAACTGATCTCGCGTTTACGTTCGTTTAATGAGGATGAAAAAATAACAAAGATCACAATAATAGCTAACACCCAAAAAATAGCCGATAAACTGTACACAATAGTTGAAAATCCACTTAACCATTTTGCAATATTACTTAACATACCTTTAGTTATGACAAAATCGATATTATAGTCCATAGCAAATTTTGGCATGATTTGATTGATAATATCTTTAGGTTGATAGTCATGATTCACTTTAATAAAGATAGAAGAAGCATAATCAGTAAAATGATCAACATCACCTTCTATTAATTTAGCCTCTTTCATTAGTTTTTGCGCAGCTGACATTGTCATAAAAACTGAAGTGTCAAAACCCATGCCTGTGCTATCCATTTTAGCTGCTATTTTAAAAGGCTGATTGAAAAATAGGATCTCATCTCCTACTTGTGAAGTAATTTTAGCACCCACAACAACTTGATTGTCGGTTAATGGCTGGCTTAGTTGGGTTTGTAACCATGGTTTAATAACAAAATCACTTTGCTCATCAAAGCCAATTAATTGTACTTTAGTCGTACAACATCCCGCATTCAATGAAGCAATAAAAAGCTGCGGTGAAATAGCTTCAATCCCTTTAATATTTTTAATTTTATCAATTAAATCCACTTTTAGATAAAAACTACTTGGCTCACCCCGTAATAAAGCAACTTCCATATTCTTTTCATAACCATAAGGCACAATAAGAATATCAGCCCCTAACCGATCGGCCATGCCTGAAATGCCTTGACTAAGATTTTTCATTAATACACTGCCACCAAATAGTGTGGCTGAAAAAAGGGTAATAACAATAATCAAACAACAACTACGAAAAGGTCGTCTTTGAATATTTTTCCATGCTAAATGAGAAATAGTAATCGGCTTTTCTTGCATGTTAATTTCCTGCAATTATTGAGCTCTTTATTTATCTATTAATATTTATAATGATAAATTCTAAGCGTTAACTTGTTTAAACTAGTCATGATTTTGCTAGCTTATTTGTTACTCGTATCTTTTGGATATTTTATTTAAATAGACTAAATTGATGATTGATACCACAAATGATAATCCAGAGAGTAAAACCAAAGCAGGTTTAGCGCCCATATTGCATCGCATCATCTCGTTAGGGCAAACACCAATTAAAATAGTTGGAATCGCGGCTGCTAATAACGAGATGCAAGCTAATGACATTGTTAATCCCATACGGACAAATATCGTGCGGCTAAATAGCATTAAAACTCCAACGGCTATGACTAAACTACCGATGCCAAGTTCTGCTCTTAAGGTCCAAAAACATCTCATAATTTTAGCGGGTGCACTATGCATATGTTCACTACCTGCTGCTTGGCTCATTGCATCAACCGGCATAGCTGAAGGTTCTGGTAATGGGCAAACAGGTAAAATATACATTGGAAACAATATCAATAATACGCCTAGCATGATAAAAAACAGGGATGAAATCATGCGATTTTTCATATAATAAACCTCATTTAATGGTTAATTATCAATAATACTTGCCACTTTACCGTGTTCAAGTACAACTGTAGTTTGAGCATGCCGAGATACCTCAGGTGAGTGAGTCACCACTATAATAGTGCTCCCTTCTTCATGCAGTTGATGTAATAAATTCATAACCATTGCTTCATTGTTTTCATCTAAATTACCGGTTGGTTCATCGGCTAAAATTAGTTTAGGATAGTTAATTAATGCTCGAGCAATACAAACACGTTGCTGTTCACCGCCTGATAATTGTCTAGGTAAATGTTTTGCTCTGGCCGCTAAACCAACGCGCTCTAGAGCCTGTAATGCTTCTTTTTCGTCAACCATACTATGATAATACTGCGCTACCATTACGTTTTCTAACGCTGTTAAGTATGAAACCAGATGAAATTGTTGGAAAATCAATCCAATTTTATCACGACGGATTTCGGTCAACTGGGGTAGAGAAAGCTGGGTAATATCTTGCCCATCAAAAATTACTGAGCCTAATGACGGTTTATCCATACAACCGATAATATTCATCAATGTCGTTTTACCACTACCTGAAGGTCCCATAATAGATAACCATTTACCTTCCTCAACAGCTAAATTCACGTCTGAAAGTGCATGTAGTGAGCCATATATTTTTGATACATTCTTTACTTCGAGTATATTCATACTTAGATCCTATTCACCTCGCAATACGAGTGCGGGTTCAACTTCAAGAGCACGTTTTACCGGAATTAAACATGCTATTACCGTAACAAGAGCAGAAATAATAATTGTTGTTGGAATAAGATAAAACTCAATAATTATTGATCGCCCAAAGACATTAGTACTAATAACTTGTGCAAAAACAAGCCCACAAACTACACCTATCATGCCACCAATGATACCTAATACCAACCCTTCAGCTAAAAACTCTTTAGCTATGCTTTGATTATTTGCCCCAATTGCTTTTTTGAGTCCAATTTCTTTACGGCGCTCCATCACAACAGTCATCATCGTTGTCGCAACGCAAATCATAGTAAGCACTAACACCACAAAAGTGACCAAATAAAGTAATGATGAGAGTTTACCTAAAACTGAAGACTCTGATTGTGTTACCCATTTTATTAAATGGGGATCGATAGTATTAATGTGGCTTTTGATTGTTTCAACATAGCGTTTTAATTCTGCTTCAGTAGCAGTTATACTCACTTCAACCACTTCAGCCTGATCGGATTCTTCAAGTAGCACTTCTAAATCATGTAAATCAATAAATATAAATCCATCTTCGGCTCGCCCTGTTTTAATAATGCCTGTAATTTTAAGATCTTCATCAAAGCGCGAATCTTGTTTAGATTTACCCGAAATCGGCATCGTACTGCCAATTTTCAGTTTGGTAAAATTAGCAATATCGGTACCAATCATGATTTCATTCGGATTTTTAGGTATGCTTCCTTCGATTTGCCAATAAGGGCTAGTTTTGGTCACTTGTTCGAAGTTAGTACCCACAATCGTATAAGGATGCTGATTGCTACGAATAGCATCATAACGGAAAGGCGTGACGCCTAAAAGCTTGTCTTGAGGAAGTAAATTTACTGCTTGTTTCACATCAGCAAGTGGCATAGTCGGTTGATTATTAGCGGGCATAAATAATAAATTTGCGCCATAAGAACGAAACTCTTGCCCCATTTGACGCGGAATATCATAGCATAATGTTATCATTCCAAGTAAAACGGTAGCACCGATAGCAACCCCTAGCAATGCAATCATAATTCGCGATCGGCGACGAATGAGTGAGCTAAAAATGGTTTTGATAATAAAGCGTCTATTTTTATTCATCATAAGCGAGTTACCTTTGTTCTTATCGACCATGTAATACATCTGTTGGACGTAAAAACATCATTATTCGTAAAGCGGGTAAACTACCGACAAAGGTAATTAAACCGACCATAATTAATACTAACGGAATAATAATCATTTTCGGCTCGACAAATGAACCAAATACCGTGTGACCAATAATTTGAGCAAACCCCAAGCCAATAAAGTAACCAAAAACTCCACCTAACAAGGCAATAATCAATATTTCAGTTAATATCAGCATTGCGACCGCTGTATTTGTTGCCCCTAATGCTTTAAGTAAACCAATTTCAGTGCTTCGCTCAATAACATTGGCAGTAACTAAATTTGAAATCGCCAACGCCGAGCAAATTAACGATAAAATGGTTAATAGCAACATAAGTAATTGTGTTTTTTGCAGTATAGAACCTTCAGATTCAGCGACTTGCATAATCGCTTTAACCCGAACATCAGGCATTAATTCTTCAAGTTGATAAGCAATTGAACTAATGTAAGCGGTACAATACCAAGTATCCCATTCAGTTCTTGATAAACTATTTGGATCTTGTGCTGCTTTACGTGCCAATTCGTTTTCTGGTGTGGTTAATGCACTCACTTCAACTCGTTCAACAAGCCCTTCTTTATTTGCTAACTTTTGGACCACCGGCAGGGAGACATAGAGCTGTGAATCTTCTACTCCACCACTGTGGAAAATATTATTAACTGTTAACGTTAATGAATTATTTGTTTGTGGAGAGGTAATATTGATGGTATCACCTAACTTTAAATTCCACTGTTTAGCGACAGTTTCGCCCACCATGACACCTTGTAAATTATCATCTTTCATGGTGTTACCTTCAATTGTCCACCATGATTTCATGGCTAACATACCGGTATCAACTTCATCCCCAGTTGGAATAGTCAGGTGTTTATTAAACCAAGTGCCCACAATGGTAATAGGTTTACCATTCAAATTGGCTTGAGCTGTAAGATAGGGAGCAAAATCGACAATGTTATAAGCCCAGAAGATCATCTTAATTTTGACTAAATCATCTTGTTTAATGTACTGCATAGCTTGTTGTTTGCCATTATTATCGTCGAGTTGGTACATTTCACTAACAAGCGCTGTTCCGCGTGGGACAATATTTAAATTAGCACCATAAGCCTTTAACTCTTGATTCACTTTATCACCAACATCAAACATAACATTTAACATGGCTGTTGCAAGTGAAACACCGAGTGCTACTGTCAAAGCAATTAAAAATAATTTCTTTTTTTGACGCACTAATACACTAATTAACATTCTGAGAAACATAAACTCTTCCTTTGGTAACCTTTACTTAAAGCGTGCTTTTTCCGCTTCTAGGTTTGCGGGACGAATAACCATATTCCCATTAATAATTTCATACTTAAGTGGAACAGGATTACAACCACCTGAAAAACCAATCGTTGCAATATTCATCACCACATCACATAAAATACAGACAACTTGATTACCGCGTTGATAGTAACCACTTGCACCGCAAATATCACAGGCATCAAAACCCACACCATAGGCGTTTTCGCTTTTTTTAATCACAATAAAACGAACTAATGTACCATCGGTAGCCTTGTAACCATATCGATGTAAATTACCATCATTGACATTATCTAATGGAATAACAATTAAACCATCCGCATTAGGTGAAACTGGTTCAGCAGGCGTAAGTTCAACACCTTTTTCAAAAATGTAACGTGCTCTTGTTACCGTATAAGCAGTTATTGCTGCACCAGCAATTAGTAATAACGAAGTGCGTCTATCACTACGTAACTGTGCGTTAAGTTTACGAATTTGCGCTGGATTGCTGCCAACTAATGACGTTGTTTTGGATTGGATATATAACGCTATGGCTAATAACAACACTATTGCCATAAAAATAAAGATAAAGAAATTAACGTGACCTAATACAAAAATCACCAATTCCATCATCCATTTTTGTGGTTTAATAAATCGCCTTACAATTAAAATTTGGATCAGATTGATACTATTTTGAATCGTAAATATAAGCAAAGCGATCAGAATTGTTGTTTGAACGAATTTATTTGATAAACGCCTACATAGACGGAAGGTAAATACAGCGATTAATCCAGCAATGAGTAAAGCAAAGCAATAACCAACCCATTTGAATAAATAATCGTTATTAAAGATAGACTCCATCCCAACTGAAAATTCGAAGGGATAAAGCATTAAATTCGGTAAAAATTGTGCAGCAATTAATCCAATAGCAAGCACAGATAGTAGGGTAAATAAAATTTTGCCGAGCTGGCAATTGATTGGTGTTTTTAGTATTGCGCAGATAAACAACGGTATCGCAATTATCATCCACAAGGTGATGATGCCAAGGTCATAAAACTCACGAACAGCAAAACCTGTATTTCGCTTCAAAATAGCATAAATTAATGCTGCAAGTAGTCCTATTATAAAACCGAAGGTAAAAATTTTGTTATTATAATTAGGTATTGCTCTAACTATCATCGCACTTAACAGTGCTAATACAACAATGGGAACAAAAGTATTATCGGTGATTTTTATAAGGTATTGAAGCATATTAATTGCCTAATGGTTACAACCTATTATGGCGAGTGAAAACCTCGCCATAATAAATACTACAAAATATTAAGTATAACTGATACTATTTTTTAAATATCATTACCATGCTCGAGGAATATAATCAAAATCCCAAGAAACTTCAATTGGTTTAGTCCAAAAACGTCCTTCGACTCCGGTTTCTTTATCTACATGCAATAAATAACCTTGTTTTTCTGGATTTTCGATAGTAAATGTGACTTTATATTTACCTGCACCATCAAGTTTAATATTGTTACCATAATGCGGACCATCTGATGCGTTCATTGGCATAAAGTTACCTTCGATGGCTTTATCACTACCTTGTTTTTGGATCTTATATTTAACCGTTAAGTAAGGAACAAAATCGCCAACACCATAACCAAGTTTATTGCCTTCTGCTGCTGAAATATCTGCTTCAATGTGCATATCAGATTTTGATGCAGGTAAACCACCCATGCCAGCTGGCTCCATATCTACAGGTTGAAAATAAACCGCACCAATATGTAATGGTCCAACTGTCACTTCATCACCGATTGGAAACTCTTCAAAACCTTTTTGTTCACCTGGAGCAGGTGCTGCTGCATACGCAACAGATGATAATGCAAGTATTGACGAAATACCCGCAACTAGTACTAATTTTTTCATTGAAAACTCCTTTACTTTTATTTAATTACTTATCATTAAAGCAATCACTACTTTCTTTGCTATTTAAATTGACTTCGAAATATCATTAATCAACATCTAACCAACTTTTAAGCAACAAATTAAATGGATCAAACGTTTTGTTTATTATGTTTAGCTTTTAAATAAACCACTGATATGATAACAACTAATATCATAAATATTTGTGGTATTAACGTTTCAATGGTTGGATAAATCCCTAAAATATCGATTGAATGCACAAAATCAACCGGCGTTACAGGAATTATATCGGCTTCTTGTAACTCTTTTACTCCACCTCCAGCAAAAGCTATAGCCATAATATACATTAGTGTACTTGTGCCAATAAAAAATGGTCTAATTGGTAATTTCATGGTACCAAAACGAATTAGCATAAAGATAATAGCAAGCACAATACAACCTACAGCTAAACCATACCACACCATATCCATATGATCTTTAGCTTCAGCCAACATTGCTTGGTAAAATAAAATAGTTTCAGCACCTTCACGGAAAACAGCTAAAAAGGCGGCAAATCCCAATGCAAAACGACTACCCGATGAAACTGCCGTTTGCACTTTACCTTCAACATAGTTTTTCCATGCTTTTGCTTCAGCCTTTGAAAACATCCAATTACTGACAAAAAATAGCACGACGGTGGCAAGTAACATTGCAACACCTTCTATCATTTCTTGATTAGCGCCACTAATATCAAAAATAGAGTGAAGCGCAATTGCCGCTAAAACACTGGCAAATATTGCAAATAACGAGCTCATGTAAACAACTTTAACCATAGGTAAGTTGCCTGAACGCACTAAATAGGCCGATATAGCAGCAATAACTAAAATAGCCTCTAATCCTTCACGGAAAATAATAATAAATGAAGCTAATAAAATACTCCAACCGCTCTCTTTTTTACCATCGAGCTCATTGGCATCTTCATGTAGCATTTTTAATAAAACGTCGATTTCTGCTCGTACTGTTTTATTTGGTGCACCATCAGTCATTAAACGTTTTATTTTAGCAAATTGGTATTCGGTATCGGTACCACGTTTGCCAGAAATATATGACATCACAGCCCTTTCGACACCATGCTTTTCATAAAAACCAAAATAGGCGTTATTTACGCGCTCTTTTGCTCTATCACTGTCTTTCATAAAATAGATATCGTAGGAATCATTGAGTATGCTATCCATTTCATCAATGATAGCATTCCAGCTTTGATATTTTTTTTCAGCAGCGTAAGAAGAGGGAGCAAAAACAATCACACTTGTAATTATCAACAATACTACTGCAAGAAATCGTTTCACTTTTTATTCCTTTTATTTTCCTAGTAACATAATACCAATTGGTTTACTATTTTCAGGCAATTGCAACGCTTGGGATATGGCATCTGGTTTAATAGAATGGATATATCTGGCGCTTAATTTTAACGCAGCAGCACTAAGGTAGATGTTTTGACTCATTGCACCCACAGCTATTTGGGCAAAATCATTAGCTTGATCTGCTGGCGTATCTGTAAGGGAGTTTTGATCGAACACAAAAATTAAAGAATAAGCTGCACGCTTGGTAAAGTTTTGCATCGCAATATCGGCACGGATGTCTTTATTATTAATTTCACGTAAATATTGACCATCCCATTCATATAAAAAGGTCCCTTTTTCACTAGCAACATACAAACGAACATAAGGCGCTTTACCATTCGCCATTGGTACCGTCCACCCTGTTTTACCACGATTTAAGCCACTTGCAGCCCAAAGCACTGTGGATAATTCATCATCGGATAAATTACCTATAGGAAAACCACCACCGGGGGTTGAAGCTCGTTTTTTTAGACTTTCAAATAGCCCCATTCCATCTTTGGTTTGAGGATTGGGTAAAGAAATATCTCCATAACATAACGATATTGAAAATATTGATGACAATAAAACAATAACTAATTTGCGCATCATGCAAGGCACAGTCCACCTCTAGCTAACTTGTAATGATTGCGATATCTTATTGCTAATAATGTTAATGATCAACAACAAATAATAATAATTATCATTTGACAATCAAAAAATAGTTATAATTTATTTTTAATAAGATAACTTCATATTTCAGTGGGAATTTTTATTTGATTTGATTTTCAATGTTTTACTTATACCTATCAATACTTAAATTGGTTATATTTTAACCTTAATTTGCGATTTGCTCCGACGCCAATATGGCTTTTATACCAATTTTTGCTATGCAAAAATTGGTATAACGTCGCAAATAAACCGATAGATAATGTAACTAAATTAGCTAAATTAAAAGAAATAACATAACTATTGAATTACCAATCCATCCAATCTGGGGTAAAACAAAAAGTAGAATAAATAATTGTTTGACCTAACTGCGCCGATATATTTCCATCTCTTGGACGAACAACTAAATAGTCCCAATCATCAATAGTTTTTTGTTGAAGCCTTCTACCTGTCCAATAATAATTATCTAAATTAACATTTAAACCGTAATTGGTTAAATTTCCCCATTCACTAAAAACACCACCATTAATATGACGCCAATAACGCCCACCATCTGTTGTTGTTTGAATATTCGGATTATTTAACCCAGATATATATCTTGTTACACCTTCAAACATGAAAGAACCAGATGCAGTCGTAAAGTCAACCGGATCGGGTAAACGATATTCTTGAGCCGTTATTGTTTCTTGGCGACCTGGTTGACCATCAAGCGCAAAACACCAGTTAGCTTGTCCAGCACTCGTTTCTAGTTTATCTTTATCGCGAACAACAAACCATTTTTGTAATTCAAATCCATATTCAACCACCTTCACACCATTCAAATTACCTTGTATTTTAAAATTCGCAGGTAACACCGAGGGTTTACGTGCAGTTGCACCATGTTCACTAGAGGTCGGTGCAGGCCCATTTAATGTTACCCTTACACTGTCTTTTGTAATATTACTTACAGTTGCAGTAATATCACCCACTTTTACTGTTGGCCAATTTAAATTATCCATCCCATTGGTTATTAATAAATCGAAATACACACCATTTCCAGCTAAAGTAGGGAAATTTTGATTAAAATTTCTTGATAAACCCGATTGTGTTATAAATCCTTTTGATGTATCCCACATATTGATTGGACCAGCAAAAATACCCGTGCTATTTTCCATACTACCCGGCCTAGCATAACAAGCATATGGCTGAGTATCATGAGGATAGATATAATATACAGCAGAGTCTTTTACATACGTTTTTTGATTTGGAATTCCAAAAGCAGTTTTTAGTTGAACACCATCATTCGAATCAATTGTTATGGTCAGTTTATAAGGGGCAAAACATTTTGAAGGTAATTCATTTAAATCAGAGGCTTGTAATTGTAAACCATTTTTATCTTGCCAATTGGCATTTATCGCACCTGATATTGTAAAATCGCCATCACCATCAATATCTTGTGCTAAATTGGTGCCTAAAGTATAGTTTACCGTATCGGGTGTTACAATGGTTTGAACACTTTTAAAGGTATCACCTGGATTATTAAAATAAATGGCTTGGACTCTATCCCAATTACCATTTTCGTTTAATTTCATCATATTTCCAGCTGGATCACTTAAATAAACATCATTACCAATTTTGATAGTTAATAAATTATCATTAATACCGTTAAATAAAATGAATGGAGAAGATCCTCTGATAGTGGAAGAAGTTTTAGCGGTTAATGCATCGACAATTGGCGTATTAAACATCCATAAACAAAAACAAATAACAAGTGAAACTATTTTAAGGGTAGACCAACTAACTGAGAATGCTAATGTGTTGAAAGAGGAATGAAAATTTGTTGTTTTAACAATTTGATTACGACAAATTACTAAAAAGATTAAATCATCAAAATTAACGATGCCCGATGCCCGATGCCCGATGCCCGATGCCCGATGCCCGATGCCCGATGCCCGATGCCCGATGCCCGATTTTGAATATATTTTATCATACTTTTCCCAATCAGTATATTTATTTAATATTTCTTATGAAAATTCAAGTAAGTAAATTGAAGGCAATATTATCGTTTTAATACAAAATAATTAAATAATCATTTTGAACTATCATAAATCAAACTAAATTTATTGTAATAAACTTTTGTGTAAAAATTTGTAAGCTATTTTGTAATCTACCTTATTATTCATATAATTCGATAATTGGCTTTATTTCATATTGATTAGTTAAAAAATTTTTAATTTTAAGACTTATATTGTTAATGAACTTTTTCGATGAATAAAATGTTTAACATCGTTAGTAACAGCAAGCAATATATTGGTTAACTCGTTGTATTATAAAGCCATAACGAACTCCTCACGTTTCTGTACTTATAAATCTCATTTGTGACTTTTTTAATTGATTTATAAAAATTCTTTGTTTTTAATACTGATTATATTATCTAAATAAACTCAAATCTGCCTTTGACACAAGCTTTAAGTAACGCTCATTGGTTAAGTAAAATGGGTTAGAGCTAACCAGATTATTACATTGGGATTTTTGTTATATCTTGATGTTCAATAGCTATCTTCGTAGAATGGGCAAAATTTTTATTTTGGGTTTGTTATGCAATTACATTTAGTGGTTAATACCTTTGGCGCTGATTTGCAGCGACGTTATGGTGAAAAAATTTACAAACTCACGTTACATGGTGGATTTACCTGTCCTAACCGTGACGGTACTATTGGTCAAGGAGGGTGTACATTTTGTAATGTCGCCTCCATTATTGATGAGTCAATTCAAGTTAAGTCGATTGCAGATCAGTTAACTTCACAAGCTCAGCAAATGAAAAAATCGAAACGTTACCTTGCCTACTTTCAAGCTTATACCAGTACTTATGCCGAAGTTGAAATCTTAAAAAATATGTATGAAGAGGCGCTAAATAGTGCTGATATTGTTGGGCTTTGTGTGGGAACCCGCCCTGATTGTGTACCCAATGAAGCACTTAATTTATTAGCTAATTATCAAGCTAAAGGCTATGAAGTTTGGCTAGAGCTAGGTTTACAAACCGCACATGATAAAACGTTGCATGCAATTAATCGTGGACATACCTTTAATGATTATCAGCAAACAGTACAAAAAGCACGTAAGCTGGGTATTAAAGTGTGTACCCATTTAATTATTGGTTTACCAAAAGAGAGTAAACAAGATAATTTAGTGACTTTAGATCAAGTACTTAATTCTGGTGTGGATGGTTTAAAACTGCATCCGTTACATATTGTCGAAGGCAGTATTATGGCTAAAGCGTGGCGTGCAGGCCGGCTTGATGTATTATCTTTGGAGCAGTATGTCGATATTGCAGGTGATGTTATCAGGCAAACCCCAGCGGATATTTTATATCACCGCATCTCGGCTAACGCCAGAAAACCGACCTTACTTGCCCCTGATTGGTGTGAAAACCATTGGCAATCGATGAATGCTGTCGATCAAAATTTACGTCAATTTGGCGTGCAAGGAAGTGCCATTGGTGACAGTTATTGTTTTAAAGCATAAAAGAGTTTAATGGATAATATCCAGATAGTTAAACATGCATTAAGTGATTTACTAACCGAAAATATTGCTATTAATTAATTGTAAAATATTTTGCCAGCAATTATCAGTAAACCATAGATGGAAAACGATTAGCTACAGTGAATTTATTGCCCATAGGCAATTACTGCATAGTGTAGTCAAATAATTGTCGTTATAGATGCAATAAGTCAATCCGGGGATCAGGTTTACACCCATCATTTTGTTAAAGTGACAAAATAGACAAACGTATCAGTAAATTTGAGGTTTTTACTTTATTTGAGATCGCCAATCACAAAATCATCATTTGTAATGAATAAACTCGGTAATTTTGTGGTAATAGTGATGATAAAGATCTAGGTGCCTAACATTGATTTTAGGTTGGTTAAAATAATGAGTTCAATCACCATAAAAATAACTAGGCGGCGAGTTATCTTTTTCTGTTAATCAATGAGATCCGCTTAAGGCAATTATGTTTAACAATTGGTATAAAACATTCGGCACATAGGCCGAATGAGTATAATGCTTCAATTCCAGCAGTATAACTATCTCAAATTTTATTGAAAAAATTCGTTAATCTTTATTGATTATCTTCTGTTTTTCCTCGCGTTATTAACTTTTTAAAAATGCTGAGCGGTAATTTAGTTATAGCAAAACCACATAACATAATGATTGTACAAATAATAAAACGGGTTGAAATGATTTTATGCTCATAAATAGAGGAAATCAAAATTGCAACGACTGGAAAAATAATAAAAATGAATGATAAAACAACAGGGCTCATTCTTTTCAACAAAAAGAAATAAGCGATAAAACCAAACACCGAAGCAAAAATACCTAAATAAATTAATGCGAGCCAACTAGTTAAAGAAATAAGTTGGAAATTGTTTTCTTCAAACAAGAAACTTAACAAGCACAGTACAATTCCAGCGACGCCGATAGGTAAGGTATTAAAAGTAAATACATTGATGCCTGCACCTGCTTTTTTGGAATATACATACAAAAAACCATGCATCAATGCTGCTAAAAGTATTGATATAACACCTAAAAAATCGGTATACGAAAGAATAAATCCTTCAGAAACTAAAATATATATTAAGCACAAAAAGCCTACTGTAATACCGATTAATTGATTCAAATAAATCTTATCTTTTAAAATTATTTTAGCAAAAATAATAGAAAAAATAGGCATAGTACTAAATAGAAGTGATGTTAAACCTGACGATACATACTGTTCACCAAAACTAATTAAGAAATAAGGAATAGTAAAGTAAAATAGGGTTAATAACAGGAAAAAATGTAATGATTTTCGAGGAAACAATATTGGTGATTTAGCGATAATAGTAATTAATACTAAAAACGGAAATGCAATAACAAAACGTAAACCAGCCGCTAACAGTGGGTTAACGGTTTCAACAGCAAACTTAATGCCAATCCATGTTGTTCCCCATGTAAAACAGACAACAATAAATAACAATAAAATAATATATTTATTGTTAAAAAAAACGTCCTTATTCATTTTAAATTTTACTAACCAGATTATATGTAATAGGTTTGGCAATATAATATAAAATGCATAAGATTGTAAACATCAAAGTATCTCAAGAATTAATAAGCATTTTTTACGGTCAAACGTTTTACTTTCGTTAACTTTGTATCGATAAGCAAATGGTGATTGAGTTATTTTGTTTTTAAATATTTGGCAATTAAAATTCTTTCACTAAATTAGTGGATATTTAGATCAACTGAGAATAAACAAGATAAATCGTCTAAAAGCAAGTCTTGCTTTAACCAGATTCAAGCTAAATATACGTTCATTTTAATTAGATATTAATCATCATTAACTTCTTTTTACCCGTTAAAAATAACTGATTTTTCAATACCAATAAAAGATTATGGTTAAGTTTGATCATAAGCTGCAACATAGAATGACACTGATCCTATAACAACTATCATTATTGATTTAACGTTACCTCTTACCTCTATTTTTTGCTTATAGGATGAAGTAATATTAATAATATTGAATTTTTTGTCGATAACAGAATGTTCAATAAACGTGATGAATCTTTGTGAAAAAGGATTCATCATTCAAATGATTTACACTTATCGATTATTTCGCTATGAATAAGATTACTCGATACTTATAAACTCGTCAGTACTAAGCATTGTGATAAGGCTCACTACTAAAAATCAAACTTTGCGCAACAATCAATACTGAGTATATAATACCCCTTTATTACTCGAGGCAATTTGCATGCAATTAGCTTTTTGTATCTATAAATATTTTCCTTATGGCGGTTTGCAACGTGATTTTTTGCAAATTGCTAAGGCTTGTTGTGATCGTGGTCATAAGATCCGTGTTTATGTCATGGAGTGGCAAGGCGATATACCTGATGAATTTGAAGTTATAAAGGTCGCCAAAAAGGGCTTTTCAAACCACAGCCGAAATCAATCTTATTATAATTGGGTTAAAGCTCATCTTGAGTCCAACCCTGTTGATTGTGTTGTCGGTTTTAACAAAATGCCTGGCTTGGATGTCTATTTTGCTGGCGACACATGTTTTGCCGAAAAAGTAGCACACAAAGGTTTGCTTTATAAATTATCTAAACGATGTCAACACTATTTAGCTTTCGAAGATGCAGTATTTAATGCCGCTCATCATACAAAAATAATGGTGCTAACTAAACAGCAAATTAGTGATTTTGAAAAATATTATCAGACTCAACCTTCACGATTTTATCTGTTACCACCGGGCATTGCATCGGATAGAAAATACCAGTTAGCATCGCCTCTTAAAGGTCAACAATTTAGACAAGCCAATCAAATTGCGCTTGATGCTTTTGTGATAGTGCAAATTGGATCTGACTTTAAACGTAAAGGGGTTGATCGTTCGTTAAATGCTATTGCCTCCTTACCCATTGAGTTGAGGCAAAAAGTAATTTATTTAGTCGTTGGGCAAGATAATGCGCAACCTTATCAAAAAATGGCTAAAGCTTTGAATATTGGCAATCAAGTCAGGTTTTATTCTGGCCGTAATGATATCCCTGATTTTCTTTTTGCAGCCGATCTATTATTACACCCAGCAAGGCAGGAAGCTGCTGGCATGGTATTAATTGAAGGTTTAGCCGCAGGTGTACCAGTCATTGTCTCTGGTATTTCTGGTTATGCTTATCATGTCTACGATGCCGATGCTGGTTTTGTACTGATTGAACCTTTTGTGCAAGCAGATTTAAATTGCGCGCTTGACAATGCGATAACCAATCAAGCGCAACGATTGATCTGGCATAATAATGCTATATATTACGGTCAAGCTACTGATTTATACCACTTAGCTGAGCGTGCTGCCGATATTATTTTAGATTGTGATAATCATGAACGAAATTAAACTTAAATCACCTTTTGCACAATTATGGAAAGATAAAGATCCCTTTCAAGAAGTTGAATTAATATCGGGAAAAGTTTATCGGGAAGTAAAACAACGTAAAACATTAAATTTCCAATTTAATGATGAATCTTATTTTATTAAGATTCATCGAGGTACAACAGTTAAAGAGATTGTTAAAAATCTTTTATCACTACGTTTGCCTGTTTTAGATGCTAAACAAGAATGGGATGCGATTGCTCGTTTAGAACAAGCCAAAGTTAATACTATGGATGGACGAGCATTTGGTCGAAAGGGCCTAAATCCCTTAACTCGCCATTCATTTATTGTTACTAAGGATTTAAACCCAACCATTAGTTTAGAAGACTTTACAAAAACATGGCTAACTTCGCCACCCAATTATCATTTAAAACGTTCACTAATTATCTATTTAGCTAATATGACAGCAAGAATGCATGCAGCTGGTGTTAATCATCGTGATTGTTATTTATGTCATTTTTTACTTGATATACCATTATTTGAACATCAAAAACAGATTAAGTTATCAGTGATTGATTTACACCGAGCTCAAACACGTAATAAAGTGCCTAGACGCTGGCGTGATAAAGATCTGATCGGACTTTATTTTTCATCAACGAATATTGGCTTAACAAAGCGCGATATTTGGTTATTTTTGAAAGTCTATTTCAATAAACCCCTAAAAACCATTTTGCTTGATGAGCATAAATTAATTAGCAATACAGAACAAAAAGCAGAAAAAATACGTAAACGCACCGAGAAGTATAATCTTTAACAATAAGGAAATACGATGTTTATTGAACAAATTGATATAGTAGGATTTAGGGGTGTAAGTCAATTATCGTTAAAATTTAATACAGAAGCAAGTGTGCTGATTGGTGAAAACCGATGGGGGCGATCGAGTTTAATTAGCGCTTTAATGTTATTGTCGCTAGACAATAAATTTTATGAATTTGTTGATTCTGACTTTTATCGTGATAAAGATAAACCTAATGACAATCATATCAGTATTAAAGTAACGTATTGTCAATCCTATGCCAACGAGTTCAATAATCAAGCTTATCAAGCATTATTGCCTGTTACTTATCAATCTAAAGAAGATCAATTACGACGGATAACTTATCAAATCACCGCCAAACAACAAAATAGTAAAATTGTAACTCAGCATCTGCTAGTCGACCAAAACAATAATCCTTTTACTATTGAAGATCATAAATTGCTGATTGCTATTGTTCTTAATCTTAATCCTGTAATGGCATTGAAAAACACCTTAAGTGCAGATGATTTACCCATCACTAACCAACCTTTATCAGAATACTTCATTAATGAACTGTCTAATCAATTAAAGCAACATTCAGCCTCGATTAGTGAAGAGGAATTACAACGAGGATTAAAAGCTGCACGTGCTTTGTTAGAATACTATTTTATCGATCCAGCTCAACGTTATCGTTATAAACATTTACCACAAAAAACAAGCCCACATCGTGAAGATTGGAATTCACTTGAACGTATCAATAATGCTTTAGATAATATTAATGATAATTATTTACGAACCGCTTTATTAGGTATTTTTGATTCAATTGTTTACGCTAAAGGTGACAATCCCCTTTCACCTAGCTCGATGCCAATTCTCATTTTAGAAGAACCTGAAAGCCAATTACATCCCATTATTTTATCGGTTGGTTTTCGCCTGCTTAAACACCTGCCAGCACAAAAAATTATTACCTCAAACTCCAGTGACTTAGTATCATTATTTCCATTAGAGAGTATTTATCGGTTAATCCGTCTACCCGGTCAAATTGTGACAAAATATGTTGCCCCTCATTCACTGAGTGCTGATGATAGTCGCCGTATTTTATTTCATGTACTTTATCGTCGACCATTAGCGCTTTTTGCTCGTTGCTGGTTATTAGTTGAAGGTGAAACAGAAGTATGGTTGTTGCGTGAATTAGCCGAACAAAGTGGTTATCATCTAGGTTCTGAAGGTGTGCAATTACTAGAATTTGCGCAATGTGGTTTAAAACCTTTAATAAAATATGCTAATAAGATGGGGATCCATTGGTATGTGATTACTGATGGCGATATGGCTGGAAAAAAATATGCCGATACGGTTAAATCGCTCACCCCACAAAATGAAGATTCGAATGACTATCTTACGATATTACCGGCAAAAGATATCGAGAATTTTTTGTTTAAACATGGCTTTAGTCATGTGTACAAACAGGCAGCTTATAATACAATTGAACATATCGATATGCCTGTATCTAAAATTATTCAAAAAGCCATCCATAAAAGCTCAAAACCGGATTTAGCTATTGCTGTTTGTGATGATGCAAAATCTAGAGGTATAGATGCGATACCAAGCTTATTAACCCATACTTTCGCCAAAATAATTCAGTCATCAAAAGATTTTATTCAACGTTGAAAACAATAAGCTCATAAATTAGATAAAACGCCACCAAATTTGATTGGCGGCGCAGTTAAATTATGAAAAAACACTGTATTATAGCGTGAATAAATTATTTTACTCATGCTTTCAAGGAGACACACAAACAACACGATGTGTTAATGTTGATGGCATATTATAGCCGATATAACCTTGTGAATACATTCCATTATTAATATCATAAATCAAACCATACATATTGGGTACAGCAAGTGATGTCCAGTATATACCTGAACCATCCCAATTTTTTGCAGCAGGATAATCAGTAGACGTGTTACTCAGATACCCCCATTCATTCATTAAACCACCAACCCACTTATCACCATTTTTATAACTGATTTGACGACGATAAGAGTTACCCTGACCTGGAATTCCATTCTCCCAGCCATATCCATTTCCATTAGTAAAATCTTCAACTCCTGGTATTCGATAGGTAGCCCCCAGATTATTACAAAATGCTTTGGCATTTTCGTAACCATTTGCCTGTTCAATCTTAGTTATGTACCAACGCTCGATTTTAAAATTATAAAGCAACTGACTATGATTATTATCAGAATAGAGTTTAAACTCTGAGGGAGTGAAAGATTTATTAGTAGAATCTTGGGTTGGTCCATTTAATAGAATTTTTAATGCCAACTGTGGCTGCCCATTCCAATTCTGTGTCTGTTCTACAGTTAATGACAAATTAACGGTTTTATTACCATTTTCAGGGAAAACGGTAGCACCATTTGCAGCAATAACTTGATTTGGCGTAATACCTGCTAATAATAAATAAAAATGAAGACCATTTGAACCGGTTGTAGGAAAGTTATTTGCAACATTATCAATATTATCGACTCTAAATCCTTTCTTACTCACCCAATTTGGTCCATATGACTGATCCATAGAAAAGTTGGGCTGAGCATAACACACATAAGGCATATCTATCTTTGGGGTAATATAGTAAACACTTGTTGCAGCATTAAAACGCGTAGTATTCGGTATGCCATACTGGGTTGATAATAGACCATCAGTTGTTTGAATATTGAGTTGATAAGGTGCATCACAGGGATCTAATGCTGTAATTGTATTATTACTAATCATACTGGTAACATTTTGCCCTTGCTTATTTATCCATGAAAGCGTTAACGATCCGGTAGCCGTTACGTTGCCATCACCATCATCATCCCCCCAATAGTTATATAATTTGATTAAACTGTTTAAAGCAACACTCGGATAATTACTATTCCCCTCTTTTTTAAGTGGAACAAATGTTTTTATATTAACAAAATCTAACTCTCCTTTATTTAAAATAATTGGATTTGTCATAGTTGAATCATTAACGATCGCATTTGGATATAAATGTGCCATATCACCGGATGACACATACTGACGACCATCTGGTAACGTTACACTTAACAAACCTTCTGTACTTGTTACTTTCGTTTTACCTTTATCAAAAGTTAAATAAGGTTTACTACCATTAATCTTGTTAATGGTCACCGCAGTTAACGCATTAGCGTTAACCGTAAAAATCATAGATATTAAGCTAACAACAGCAATATAAGAGCTAAAATTGTTTTTTGCTAATGGGATTTTTTTAAAAAGAATAATCCATCTAAAAAAGATAAATAACACTAATTGGTGAGAAAAAGTTAAGATAATACTGATGAAAAATAAACAAACTAGTTTGATACTATTCATTGGCAACCTATTATTAAAAAGTTTTTATTCAGAAAAATATGGTGTTTTCCTCTATATTAATTTTAGATATCCTTATCATAACCTGTTCAATATCGACCAAAATTTAAATATCTTTAATTTTTTTTCAAATTATTTTGAGAATCAAAATTTACATTACGTTTTAGCTATGATTATTTGAGCGTTAATATTGAAAATCATTATGTGTTAATCATTCAATATGATGAAAAAATGGATAAAATTTCAATAGATAGATGAGGGCAAAAAAAGTTAGAAACTATCTTTTAAATTAATTAAAAGACACGTTTGGTGAAAAATGCTTGGAAAGTATTTGCTTAACGAATATGGATATAGTTGATATCAATGCTAAAGGATTTCCACTGCAGTAAACAGCAGAAATCCTGCAAAACATGATTATTTTGTGATTTTTTTGTATTTGGCACGTCTCGGCTCTAAGGCTTCTGCACCTAAGGTCCGTTTTTTCCACTCTTCATATTCGGTAAAGTTACCTTCAAAGAACTCAACATGCCCTTCGTCTTGGTAATCGAGAATATGGGTTGCAATGCGATCTAAGAACCAACGGTCATGCGAAATCACTAATGCACAGCCCGGAAACTCCAATAACGCATTTTCGAGTGCTCGCAGTGTTTCGACATCTAAGTCATTGGTTGGCTCGTCGAGTAACAGTACATTGCCACCAACTTGTAATAACTTGGCTAAATGCACTCGTCCACGCTCACCACCAGAGAGTTCACCGACTCGTTTTTGCTGATCAACGCCTTTAAAATTAAAGCGTCCAACATAGGCTCGGCTTGGGATTTCAAAATTACCAATACGCATAATATCTTGCCCATTGGATATTTCGTCCCACACTGTTTTTTTATCATCCATGCTGTCACGAAACTGATCGACTGACGCCAATTGCACCGTATCACCTAAAGTAATGGTACCTGAGTCAGGTTGCTCTTTACCCGATAGCATTCTAAACAGTGTTGATTTACCCGCACCATTTGGACCAATAATCCCAACAATCGCGCCTTTAGGAATACTGAATGAAAGATTATCAATCAATACCCGATCACCATACGACTTGGTTAAATTACTCACTTCGATCACTTTATCGCCTAAACGTGGCCCAGGTGGAATAAACAGTTCGTTAGTTTCATTACGTTTTTGGTAATCATTACTGTTTAATTCTTCAAAACGCGCTAAACGGGCTTTACTTTTTGCTTGGCGGCCTTTCGGGTTTTGGCGCACCCATTCCAGCTCTTTTTCAATCGATTTGCGGCGCGCTGATTCGGTTGCGGCTTCTTGAGCCAATCGCTGATCTTTTTGTTCAAGCCATGAAGAGTAGTTACCTTCCCATGGAATGCCTTCGCCACGATCAAGCTCTAAAATCCAGCCGGCGACATTATCTAAGAAATAACGGTCGTGGGTTACAGCCACCACTGTACCTTCATAGTCATGTAAAAAACGCTCTAACCAAGCCACCGATTCAGCATCTAAATGGTTAGTCGGTTCGTCGATTAATAACATATCGGGTTTTTCCAGCAATAACTGACAAATGGCAACACGGCGACGTTCACCACCGGATAAATTCTCAATTTTGGCATCCCAATCAGGCAGGCGTAGCGCATCGGCAGCGCGTTCTAGTTGGTTGTCCAGATTATGTGCATCTTGCGATTGTATAATTGCTTCAAGTTCAGCTTGTTCTTTAGCAAGTTTATCAAAATCGGCATCAGGATCAGCGTAAGCTGCATAAACTTCATCTAACCTTGCTAATGCCTTTTTGGCATCGCCAACGGCTTGTTCAATTGCATCACGCACAGTTTGTTTTGGATCTAATTTCGGTTCTTGTGATAAATAACCGATTTTAATACCTGGCTGTGGACGCGCTTCACCCTCAATTTCGGTATCAACGCCCGCCATAATACGTAATAACGTTGATTTACCTGCCCCATTCAAACCCAGCACACCAATTTTTGCGCCAGGGAAAAAACTTAAAGAAATATCTTTTAAAATATAACGTTTAGGAGGAACAATCTTCCCCACTCGATTCATTGTATAAACATATTGCGCCATAAAACATCATCCGCTTATTGGGTTAAACCTAGTAAAAGAGACCTTTTACTATAAAAGTATGGCGTATATTGTAACGATTCTGACAATAGGGTCTAGGGTTATTTATAACAATTAACTGATTAACTAGTGATGGAGCGAGTTATTCACCGCAATTGATAGGCTACTTATTATTGACAATATTTATCTGACTTAAATAATAACAAGTTCATCAATAGGTTAACAAAAAAACAACTCTTTCACATAACAATTTTACCCGTTTGACGACTCAGCAAAAGTAAAATCTGAGACAATGGGGCTGGATTTTCGAAATAACAGTTTTACGACCTAAGTGGTATTTTGACTATAATTGTAATGTAGTTAAATACCACGTTATGGGCAATTTGTCAGATTATCAATATCTAACCTGACAAACGACTAACAACATATAATTTATTAGGTAATTCTTTTATCTTGTAGGGAGTGTGCTAATTCCATTTTCGCCCCGGCAGAAAATTTGTGCTGATTGACCTTGACCAAGATCAAAACCGTCATCCTTAACGCTTCCCAACAAACCATAATCGATTACAGCAAATGGCTTGTTTGTACGATACATTTCAGCTGTCCAAAGATAGGTTCCGAAGTAATAAGGCCCGCCCCATTCACTCATAAAAGTACCTAAATCTCGAGCAGCGGGATATTTGTTGGAATCAACACTTGCGTTAGCTGTCCATTCTGGTGTGTTAGCTTGTAAAGAGTTGGTCAATTCATCTCTTCGATACAGATATTTTTGTCGCCAAGCTTTGCCTGCTTCTGACATATCATTAACCTGAGCGGATGTTGTTTTCGGTATTGCTTGACCATCTATTATTCTTCTACATTCATCGTAGGCTAAATACCCATCAAATATATCTAAAAATCCTTTTACTTTCGTAGGTATTATTGCCCATTTTTGTGGTATAGGGAGCGTAATTTTACCGATGTTTTGCCAAGTTTTGCCTTTATCAGCACTATATTCCATATTAATCGTTAAGGGTGTTGTGGGCTTAGTGACACTGTCATAACGTACTTGGCAATTTGCACCTAAGTCTTTACTTGCGACCGGAGATTGCAATGTAACCCAGTTAGTACTATTGCTGCTATCTAGTTGACAGCGATACAGACTTTGATCGGCTCCCGAGCCGATTAACATGAAAGCTGCATCTTTAAAACCGGTTATTGGTTTAAATTGTTCAGCTTTAAATCCACCACCTTGTTGCAAGTTATTCGACGATGGGCTTGTGCCAGGATCCCATACCTCTGGGTTATAACCATTAGGATACTTAGTCATGTAAGAACTATTCTTATAAACATTCATATTTGGTTGAACAAAGCATAACTTAGGTCCCCCATCAAGCATAAATTGGTAAGTAATAACGGGTTGGCTACCATAAATGTTTTTATTAGGTTGACCGTATTTAGTCGATACCGCAACGTTTTGAGCACCCATTTTTAAAAAGTAAGGTCCTCCACACACATTAAGTTCACGACTTAAATCAGTTATCACGTTATTATTATCATACCAGGTTGCTGTTAGTGTGCCTTCGATGGTTGTGTTTTCAGTAAGGGAGGCATCACCATCATCATCACCAACGTTGAATTGTGATAATGCACTTGCCTGACCATTAGCTGGAACCATCGTAATGATATCAGAAAATTTAGTTCCTTCTGGTACTTGCAAGGGTTTACCACCAAAAGAGATCGATTCACTTACATCAACGAATTTTAATGCGTTATTATTTTCTGTTGTAGGCATTCTAAAACCAAGTAATTCATTCAATCCTTTGATTTTAGTCCCTACATTTCCGTCTTGATCTGATTTTAATTGTAAATAAGGTGCACTACCTACAATGGTTTTAGCTGTCACATTTGATAATGCTTCAGTATAAGGTGAAAAAAGAATAAATAAAAAATGAATACCAATAATAGATAACGTTGAGTTAAGTTTTAGGTGTATAACCTTATTGGAAGGATTGATCCGTTTAAAAATTAGATGCCATATTAATTGATTAAAAATATTAAATTTAAAATTAATAAAGAATAAGAAAATTAATTTTCGCTTCATTATAAATAACCTATAAATAGGATATTTATCATCTATGAAAAATTTCCTAATTTTAAACATATATCAAACCTATAACATTAGTTATCACTTAACGGTATAACAACACAGTGTTGATTGTTTTTAATTTTCACATATTTGAATATAATAATCTATAAATAATTGTTTAAATTTGTAAATCAATAAATTAATTGACAAGCATAATTCAACACACAATTGATATAGATTATAGTGATATGGAGTTGAATGACTATAAAGGATTAAAGCCATATCAAAAACGATAATAATATTATTTTTTATGAAGAATTATTGCGCCGAATGAATGAATCGACATAACAATTTTACCCATTTGACGTTTGACGACTCAGCAAAAGTAAAATCTGAAACAATAGGGCTAGATTTTCGAAATAACAGTTTTACGACCTAAGTGGTATTTTGACTATAATTATAATGTAGTTAAATACCACGTTATGGACAATTTGTCAGATTATCAATATCTAACCTGACAAACGACTAACAACATATAATTTATTAGGTAACCCTTTTATTTTGTAGGGAGTGTGCTGATTCCATTTTCGCCCCGGCATAAAATTTGTGCTGATTGAACCTCACCAAGAAAAGACACGACATCCTGAATGCTTCCCAACGAATCATTTGATGGGTGTCCGTATACAGCAAATGGCTGGTTTGTGCGATACATTTCAGCTGTCCAAAGAAAGCTTGCAAATTCTTGAGCGCCCCATTCGCTAAGAAAAGTACCTAAATCTCGAGAATAGGTATATTTTTTGGCATTATCTATTGGTTTAGCTGTCCCTTCTGGTGTGTTAGCTTGTAAAGAGTTGGTCAATTCATCTCTTCGATACAGATATTTTTGTCGCCAAGCTTTACCTGATTCTGACATATCATTAACCTGAGCGGATGTTGTTTTGGGTATTGTTTGACCATCTATTATTCTTCTACATTCATCGTAGGCTGTATAACTATCCTTATCATTTAAAAATCCTTTTAATCGCGTAGGTATTATTGCCCATTTTTGTGGTATAGGGAGCGTAATTTTACCGATGTTTTGCCAAGTTTTGCCTTTATCAGCAGTATATTCCATATTAATCGTTAAGGGTGTTGTGGGCTTAGTGACACTGTCATAACGTACATAGCAATTTGCACCCAAGCCTTCACTTGCGACCGAAGAGTGCAATGTAACCCAGTTGATACTATTGCTGCTATCTAATTGGCAACGATACTGACTCTGATCGGCTCCCGAGCCAATTAACTTGAAGGTAATATATTTAAAACCGGTTATCGGTTTAAATTGTTCAGCTTTAAATCCCCCACCTCGTTGATAAGTCGACGATCGGCTTGTACCAGAATCCCATACCTCTGGGTTATAACCATTAGGATACTTAGTCATGTAAGAACTATTCTTATAAACATTCATACCTGGTTGAACAAAGCATAACTTAGGTGCTCCCTCAAGCATAAATTGGTAAGTAATAACGGGTTGACTACCATAAATGTTTTTATTAGGTTGACCGTATTTAGTCGATACCGCAACGTTTTGAGCACTAATTTTTAAAAAGTAAGGCCCTCCACACACATTGAATTCACGACTTAAATCATTTATCACGTTATTATTATCATACCAGGTTGCTGTTAGAGTGCCTTCGATGGTTGTATTTTCAGTAAGGGAAGCATCACCATCATCGTCACCAACGTTGAATTGAGATAATGCATTTGCCTGACCATTAGCTGGAACCATCGTAATGATATCAGAAAATTTAGTTCCTTCAGGGATTTGCAAGGGTTTACCACCAAAAGAGAGCGATTCACTTACATCAACGAATTTTAATGCGTTATTATTTTCTGTTGTAGGCATTCTAAAACCAAGTAATTCATTCAATCCTTTAATTTTAGTCCCTACATTTCCGTCTTGATCTGATTTTAATTGTAAATAAGGTACATTGCCTGCAATGGTTTTAACAGTAATATTTGATAACGCTTCGGTATAAGGTGAAAAAAGAATAAATAAAAAATGAATACCAATAATAGATACCGTTGAGTTAAGTTTTAGGTGTATAACCTTATTGGAAGGGTAAATCCGTTTGAAAGTTAGAAGCCACATTAATTGATTAAAAATATTAACTGCAAAATGAGTAAAAAATAAGAAAACTAGTTTTTTCTTTGTTATAAAAAGTTTACAAATAGAATATTTACTATATATGTGAAAATCCTTAATTCTGAACATACACAAAACCTAAAATCCAAGTCCTTTTGAAGTTTAAATAAACAATCATTTTGATTATTCGTTATTTTTTATTTTTACATATATAAAAAAAATAATCTATAAATAACTTTTTTAAATTGAACAGACAATAAATTAATTTATACGAACAACTCAACACAACAACACAATATCGATATAGCGTAGAAAAAGTATAAAAGGATTTGTGAGCATATCAAAAACGATAGTAATATTATTTTTTATTGAGAATTATTGCGTCGAATGAATGAATCGACACAACAATTCTTAATGTCAAAGCGGCAAATTATAGAAAAGTGAAAAGTTGTTCTTTCGGTAAACGTGATTTTGGTCGATGTGCGTTGCCATCATCAGCAGCGCGATAGCCTAATGTCGCAACTACAACACTTTTCAATCCCTTACTTTTAAGATCTAAAATTTCGTCAATTTTAGCTGAATCATATCCTTCGATAGCCGTAGAATCAACACCAATTGCCGCAGCAGCAAACAAAAGTTGCCCCAATGCAATATAAGTTTGCTTTTCTTCCCAACACTGTTGCGATTCAGGGGTTGCACTATTTAAATTAACAAAATAACGTCGACCTTGATCTTGCGATACTTTTAAATCTTCAGAAGGCAGACGACCGTCTTTTTCTTCTTGATTCAGTAGATTCACTAAATGACTTTCATCCAATGGCACTTTTATACAAAAAACAATAGTATGTGACGATCCTGTCACGCGTGGCTGATTAAAATCAGGAAAAGCAGGCAAAATCTTATTTTTTGCTGTGTCTGACTCAATCACATAAAAATGCCATGGTTGAGAATTTACCGATGATGGACTGTTTCTTAAAACAGTTAAAAGTTGCTCAATAATAGCTACAGGTATCTTTTTAGTAGGATCATAATGTTTAGTGGTATAACGTTTTTGCGAAATTTCGACGATATTCATATTTTTGACTCCACCTTATTGGTTAATGATGAACGATAACTTATTTTTTAACTAAATTAATGATTTTCTATTCATTTTAGAATACTATTAATTACCACTTGAATAACAAATTCAACCGATCTTTACTTATCTCTATGCTCCTATATAAAAATGCGTATTATTACACTTCATTTTTTTATAAAAAAACAAATAATAATTATAATTTTCATTTATATCATAGAGTTATTTAACAACAAAACGACACCAATATCTTTACAATAAAAAAAATAGAGAATATTATCTAGCACAATTTTAAAGGCTTTACAGTTTATAGTGATATAAAAGTACCGTTACGGAAAATGTGATGTTTAAAAGTAAACATATATTAACAAAATTATGTGCAGCAGTCTTTTTTTCAAATATTTTTTATTGTTTTTCAGCCAATGCATTAAGTGCCACATCTGTTCAAGTCATAAATGGCACAGAACCTTATATTTCAATAGATAATAATCACACACCAGCAAACATAACTGATTTACTTTGGATTGCAGTAGAAAACGATCAAACTAATGGGACAGAAGAAGTTAACAATGAAAATTCAACTCAGATCGACACGCGAATAAAAAATCCTAATTTAACTTATTATATTCCTGATTTTGATTCATCCCCCGATAAATTAATTGTACTTCCTAAGTCTGTTGAAACTTTTGAAAATATAATAACTTTATTAACTGATTATAATGCAAAAGAAGTGGATATTTTTACTATTCTAAACGATCATCAATATGTTAAAGATGACGATGGTGATAATGGATTTAATGCTAGTGGAACCATGTCTCTCACTATAAAAGATAACAATAATAATACTATTGAGCCAAGCGAAAAATTAAATAACTGTATTGGTTACTACGCGGTAACATTAGCCACAACAGAATCACAGCTTTCAACCACATTTGGGGTACCTAATATTAGGACTTATCCAAGTGTAAATAAAACCTATTATGTCACATCTTCCTCCAAGGATGTGCCTACGATTTGCTGGCTACAACCATCTTTAGAAAAAGGTAATCCACCAGAATTTGCTTATACAAAAGAAGAATACGAAGCGAATTATATTCAGAATACTTGGGAACAAGATATGCCTTGGTGGGATGCCAATAAAGGTTTTTTGCCTCGAGGTTCGTCTGAAGAAAGTTATAATAAGTTTCCTACAACTGCTGCCAATAAATTATATTTTAATGTCGTACTTGCCGGTGCAAACTGGAGTCAAATTTCTTATACTAAAAACCCAACAACATCGCCTATTAGTTTAAAGCTTAGTGGAAAAGATAACGTGCTTCGAGTTGAGTTTACAGGACCCAATTTTTCAGAAAAATTAAAAAATAATATTTCAGCTGCAAATAATACAGTATTTTCTTTAACTGTCGGCAATAAAACTATTTATAGTTTTACTATCACTCAATGGTACCTGATTTCTGAAAATGTAGTTTTTAAAGATCAAAAATCTGCCAAACATTATTGTAGTTGTCAAAACCCAAGAGTCGCGCTGACTTATAGGCGATCATTAACTAATGCAAAAAGTTGGGATTATTTTTTTGGAGAAAATGAAAGAAATAATTACAAACGCACGGTTGGAACGCTTTTATCTGAATGGGGGAATACGGTAAATGAGGTTTATCCAAGCGATTCAACACTTTCAAATGCGCTATCTAATTACGCTTGGACAGATGAACAAGACTACGATATGGGTATAGCTGAGCCGCTAAAATCTAAATTACGAAATTTTAATCCTTTTGATGAAGATAATGGTGATGATGATGAACAAGGCACCTTATATCCCCCACCAATACCTGATGATGGTGACGATGAACTATTTCCAGAAAACGAATGTGATCAAGACCCCATAGATTGGTCTTTCGAAGGAACAAAATTCTATGGTGTTGATTTAACCAACGGAAGTATTGCTTCATTCGATAAAGATACTCAAGGCTTAAAAGCTATCTGCTTTATCGATTAACTGAATTTTGCTGATTAAAATCATAATATTTAATGACCTTTTAAGATTAGATATTGACATTAACTATGTTCTTTGATAAAAATATTGGCATTATTTTGACCAATATAAATTTAGAGATTCGTTTTAATGATTAGAACAACTACTCTCCTCACTAGCTTACTCCTCGCATTATTTTGCGCGGATTGCTTGTGTGTTGAGTAATGAGATAATTTATTAAACAACTCGACAAATTAACAAGAACCCGCGCTAAAGTGCGGGTTTTTTGTTTTCATAACTTGAAATACCGTAATAGCGCTAAAATATAGATAAGGAATAAACAATGAGCGATCAAGTCATTATTTTTGATACCACACTACGTGATGGCGAACAAGCTTTACAAGCAAGTTTAAGTGTCAAAGAAAAACTACAAATAGCGCTAGCTTTAGAAAGAATGCGGGTGGATGTGATGGAAGTTGGTTTTCCTATCTCATCCCCTGGTGATTTTGAATCAGTACAAACGATTGCTAAAACAATTAAAGATAGTCGTGTATGTGCATTATCTCGCTGTATAGATAAAGATATTGATGTTGCAGCAGAAGCGTTAAAAGTTGCCGATCAATTTCGTATTCATACTTTTATGGCAACTTCAACCTTACACGTGCAAGACAAATTAAAAATGACATTTGAAGATGTCGTTGAAAGGGCTGTGCACTGTATTAAACGTGCACGTAATTATACTAATGATGTGGAGTTTTCTTGTGAAGATGCAGGCCGTACCCCAATTGATAACTTATGTCGGATTGTTGAAGCAGCAATTCAAGCAGGGGCAACAACGATCAATATTCCGGATACTGTCGGTTATACTGTCCCTTATCAATTTGGTGGCATTATTCGTACCTTATTTGAACGTGTCCCGAACATTGATAAAGCGATTATCTCTGTTCATTGTCATGATGACTTGGGCATGTCGGTGGCTAACTCGATTAGCGCGATTCAGGAAGGTGCTAGGCAGATTGAAGGCGCGATGAATGGTTTGGGTGAACGCGCAGGTAATACAGCTTTAGAAGAAGTCATTATGGCAATTAAAGTTCGTCAAAATATTCTAAACGTTCACACCAATATTAATCATCAAGAAATCTATCGTACCAGCCAAATCGTCAGTCAAATTACTAATACACCAATACCGGCCAATAAAGCGGTTATTGGTAGTAATGCTTTTGCCCACTCCTCCGGCATTCACCAAGACGGTGTGCTTAAAAATCGTGAAACCTACGAAATCATGACACCTGAATCTATTGGTTTAAATCAAATCCAATTAAATTTAACTTCACGCTCGGGTAGAGCCGCGGTAAAACACCGACTTGAAGAGTTAGGTTATCATGATAACGATTATAATTTAGACCAAGTATACGAAGCATTTTTAGAGCTTGCAGATAAAAAAGGACAAGTGTTTGATTATGATTTAGAAGCCTTAATTTTTATCAATCAATTAAAAGATGAACAAGAACATTATGTGTTGGACTATTTTAATGTTCAATCAGGCTCTACTGTTGTTTCAACTGCATCAGTAAGTTTAATTATTGGCGATCAAAAATTTTCAGATGCAGCAACGGGTAATGGTCCAGTTGATGCAGTTTATCAAGCAATAAATCGTATTACTGGCGAGCCAATAACGATAGTTAAATACCAATTAGCGTCAAAAGGGCAAGGTGAAAATGCTTTAGGGCAAGTTGATATCGTTGCCGATTATAAAGGTCGCAAATTCCATGGTGTGGGATTAGCAACAGATATTGTCCATTCATCTGCATTAGCATTAATTAATGTATTAAATAATGTTTATCGGGCAAATCAAGTTGCACAACAAAAACAAAAATTGCATCATGATTAACATATTAAATTATGTTGTTTTATAAATACTAAATATACCAATTAAATTGTTAAGGAATAAAAATGTCACAAAATTATCATATTGCAGTGTTACCTGGTGACGGTATTGGCCCTGAAGTAATGAAGCAAGCTTATAAAGTACTCGACGTTATTCGCCAAAAATATAATCTTTCAATAACTACCAGTGAGTATGATGTTGGTGGCGCCGCTATTGATATCCATGGCTGCCCATTACCAAAAGAGACGCTTGAAGGTTGTGAAAAAGCTGATGCGATTTTGTTTGGTTCAGTTGGTGGTCCAAAATGGACAAACTTACCCCCTGATCAACAACCAGAACGCGGCGCATTATTACCATTACGAAAGCATTTTAAATTATTTGCTAACATGCGCCCTGCTAGTTTGTATCAAGGTTTAGAAGAATTATGTCCTTTACGTGAAGATATTGCAAAACGTGGTTTTGATATTTTATGTATGCGTGAACTAACTGGTGGTATCTATTTTGGTTTACCTAAAGGTCGTGAAGGTTCTGGCCCTCAAGAGCGCGCCTTTGATACGGAAGTTTATCACCGCTTTGAAATTGAACGTATAGCTAAAATGGCATTTGAAGCTGCCAAAATTCGTCGCAAAAAAGTCACTTCTGTTGATAAAGCAAATGTATTACAAACATCAATTTTATGGCGTGAAGTTGTAAACGAAGTCGCTAAACAATATCCAGATGTCACACTTGAACATATGTATATCGATAATGCAACCATGCAACTTGTAAAAGATCCCTCACAATTTGATGTCATTTTATGTTCAAATTTGTTTGGTGATATATTGTCTGACGAATGTGCAATGATTACCGGTTCAATGGGAATGCTACCATCAGCAAGCCTTAACGAGCAGGGGTTTGGGTTATATGAGCCTGCTGGAGGGAGTGCACCGGATATTGCTGGTAAAAATATTGCTAATCCAGCCGCACAAATTTTATCGTTAGCATTACTAGTGCGTTATAGTTTAAAACGTGATGATATCGCCAAAGCTATTGAAAATGCAGTTAATAAAGCTTTAGAACAAGGTACCCGTACTATCGATCTTGCTCGTGGTGGTAGTTATGTTTCAACCGATGAAATGGGTGATACCATTTGTCGTTTAATTTAATTTTTAGACTAAGGGTTAATAAATCATGTTAACCCTTTTAAAGAATATTAAAGGAATATAAGCAATGTCTACAAAACCAAAAACATTGTATCAAAAATTATATGATGCACATGTTGTTTATGAAGCACCAAATGAAACCCCTATTTTATATATCGATCGCCATTTGGTTCATGAAGTTACCTCACCACAAGCTTTCGATGGCTTACGCGCGATGAATCGTAAAGTCCGCCAACCACACAAAACATTTGCAACTATGGATCACAATACTTCAACCAAAAGTAATGATTTAAGTGCGTGTAGTGAAATGGCTCGAATCCAGTTAACTGAGTTAGCTAAGAATGCAAAAGAGTTTGGCGTATCTTTATATGGTTTACAAAGTCCATTACGAGGTATTGTTCATGTTGTTGGGCCTGAACAAGGCATGACATTGCCAGGTATGACCATTGTTTGTGGTGACTCACACACGGCTACCCATGGCGCATTTGGAGCGCTAGCTTTTGGTATTGGAACATCGGAAGTTGAACATGTATTAGCGACCCAAACCCTAAAACAAGGGCGAGCGAAAACCATGAAAATTGAAGTCAAAGGTCAGGTTGCCGACGGTATTACCGCTAAAGATATTATTTTAGCGATTATTGGTAAAACGACCAGTGCTGGTGGTACAGGACACGTAGTTGAGTTTTGTGGTGAGGCGATTAAATCCTTATCAATGGAAGGCCGTATGACATTATGTAATATGGCTATTGAAATGGGCGCTAAAGCAGGATTGGTCGCACCTGATGAAGTCACTTTTGAATACTTAAAAGGTCGCCAATTTTCACCTAAAGGAGAAGATTTTGACAAAGCCGTAGCTTACTGGAAAACCTTAAAAACCGATGAAGGAGCGCATTTTGACAGTGTAGTTACCCTTGAAGCTAAAGATATTGCGCCACAAGTCACTTGGGGAACAAATCCAGGGCAAGTAACCGCTATTGATAAGCAAGTACCCAATCCACAAGATTTCTCTGATCCGATTGAAAAACAGTCTGCTGAACGTGCATTAGCCTATATGGGATTAACTGCCGGTACTAAGATGTCTGATATTAAGATCAATAAAGTATTTATCGGATCTTGTACGAATTCACGCATTGAAGATTTACGCGCTGCCGCTGCTATTGCAAAAGGACGAAAAGTTGCGCAAGGCGTACAAGCTTTAGTCGTACCTGGTTCTGGACCAGTCAAAGAACAAGCAGAAGCTGAAGGATTAGATAAGATTTTTATCGATGCAGGATTTGAGTGGCGCTTACCGGGTTGTTCAATGTGCTTAGCGATGAATGATGACAAATTAGCACCAGGCGATCGCTGCGCGTCAACCAGTAACCGTAATTTTGAAGGGCGTCAAGGTCGTGATGCTAGAACCCATTTAGTGAGTCCTGCAATGGCGGCGGCGGCTGCCATTACTGGTCATTTTACAGATATTCGTAAACCATTTTAAGGAGACTTGTCATGGCAAAATTTACAAAACATACAGGTCTAGTTGTGCCATTAGATGCAGCTAACGTAGATACGGATGCTATCATTCCTAAACAATTTTTACAAAAAGTCACGCGTACCGGTTTTGGTAAACATGCTTTTCATGAGTGGCGATTTTTGGATGATGCAGGTCAAAAACCTAATCCCGATTTTGTACTGAACAAACCGCGTTATAAAGGGGCAAGTATTTTATTAGCGCGCGAGAACTTTGGGTGTGGTTCATCACGAGAACATGCACCATGGGCACTTGCGGATTATGGTTTTAAAACTATTATTGGTTCAAGTTTTGCTGATATTTTTTACAATAATTCGTTTAATAATCAGTTATTGTTAGTGAACTTATCGGAAGAAGACGTTGACGAACTATTTAAAATAGTTGAAGCCAATGAAGGAATTGAATTTACAATTGATCTTGAGAATGAAGTTGTTATCGCTGGAGATAAGCAATATTCGTTTAAAATCGATGCATTCAAACGCCACTGTTTATTAAATGGTTTAGATAATATTGGCTTAACCCTACAACATGAAGATGCTATTAGTGCATTTGAACATAAAATACCGACATTTTTAGCATAATTTTAACTTTGGGCACAAAAGTGCCCAATACCGAGATTACCTATGGCTACACATCACGATAACGTAAAAAAGCAATTTGGTGAGCAAGCAGATGCCTATTTAACAAGTAAAGTACATGCTCAAGGGCCTGATCTTGAATATTTGGAAACGTTTCTTAGTTCCTATTCTGATGCACAATTACTCGATATGGGATGTGGTGCTGGTCATGTGAGTTTTATTGCAGCAAAATATGTTAAACAGGTTACGGCTTACGATCTATCTGATGAGATGTTATCGGTAGTTGCTTTAACAGCTGAAAGTCGTGGTTTTAGCAATATTTCAGTCAAACAAGGTTATGCCGAGTGTCCACCCTTTGCCGATAACCAATTCGATATTGTGGTAAGTCGTTATTCAGCACATCACTGGCATGATGTAGGTAAAAGTATACGAGAACTACACCGCATCATCAAACCTAACGGAAAATTAATCATAATGGATGTTGTGTCACCTGGCCACCCTGTTTTAGATATTTGGCTACAAACTATTGAAGCTATGCGTGATACTTCTCATGTTCGTGATTATACTCCAGGTGAGTGGTTAACATTCTTAACCGAAGCAGGTTTTAGCATAGATAATATAAAACGCCATCGCTTAACCTTGTCCTTTGACACATGGGTTAAACGCATGCGAACACCTGAACGCTTAATTGATGCAATAAGGCTGTATCAAGAAACTGCAGCCAACGACACAAAGACCTATTTTGAACTTCAAACAGATGGATCTTTTACGACAGATATGATGATTATCGAAACAACAAAATTAATCTAGTATTAATTGTTGATAGTGACCAAACAATTTTATCCTTAAAGTTGTTTTCTTTGATTTGATGAAGGTATTGATAAAGCTTCACGGTATTTTGCCACAGTTCGACGAGCAATAATAATTCCTTGTTCTTCAAGAATTGACACTAACTTGCTATCACTCAGTGGCTTTTTACTATCTTCGCCTGAAATATACTTTTTAATTAATGCTCGAATGGCGGTAGAGGATGCTTCACCCCCAGAATCGGTATTTACATGGCTAGAAAAAAAGAATTTTAACTCAAATATGCCACTTGGACATTGTAAATATTTTTGGGTCGTTACGCGGGATATGGTTGATTCATGCATATCAATTGCCGCCGCTACATCCGATAGAATCATGGGTTTCATATACTCTGCGCCATGCTCAAAAAACTGCTGTTGATGTTCAACGATAAATTGGCTTACTTTAAGTAACGTTTCATTGCGATTTTCAACACTTCTGATAAACCAATTGGCATCTTGTAGATGTGATTTTATGTATTGGCTATCACTTTCACTGGCTAACTTTTCCATCGCCGCATACTGCTGGTTAATACGCAGAGCCGGTACTGTATCAGTATTCAAATCAACTATCCATTTGCCATTTACTTTTTTGACTAGTACATCTGGGATAATATAATCTGGAGGGGTCGTGTTGACAGCATCACCTGGATAAGGATGTAAATGCTGAATAAAATTAATCGCTTCTTTTAATTGTTCATCACTGGCATTTAATACTTTTTTTAAAGTTCTGTAATCATGAGTTGCCAATAAATCAAGATAATTATCAATAATTTGTTTAACTAATGAAGGAACTGTTACATGTTGAGTTTGAATTGATAAACACTCTTGTAACGATCTCGCACCAACGCCTATTGGATCAAAATGCCAGATTCGCTTTAAAACCGTTTCAACTTCAGTCAATTCAATTTCACTATTACCCTGCTCTTCTAATATTTCATCTAACGTAACTGTTAAATAGCCGCTTTCATCAATCGCTTCAATAATCGATACCGCAATGGCGCGATCAACATCGCTAAAAGGCGTTAATTCAAGCTGCCATTTTAAGTAATCATGCAATGTTTCATGCGTTTCGCCTTGATAAATAGGCAACTCATCATTACGATAGTCAGAATGCGTGCCCGATGGTGTACCTGCTGTGTAAATATCATCTAACGAGGCATCTAATGGTATATCTTCAGGGATCTCTTGACTATCTAACGCTTGTCGAGTATCGATATTTTCATCTGAAGTATTTTGTTCAACACTGATTTCATCATACTGATCAGCCACTTCTAACAAGGGATTATTTTCAAGTGCAGTTTGAATTTCTTGTTGTAGTTCTAAAGTTGACAACTGCAAAAGTCGAATCGCCAATTGTAATTGTGGTGTCATCGATAGTTGTTGAGAAACTTTCAGTTGTAAACTTGGTTTAATCATAATCGGAATTCATTTCCTAAGTAGACTTTTTTAACATATTCGTTACTTAAGATACTATTTGGTGTTCCTTCAGCAATTAAATGACCTTTATTAACAATATAAGCACGCTCACATACATCAAGGGTTTCGCGAACATTGTGGTCGGTAATCAATACACCTAGCCCTCGATCACGTAGATGCTTAATAATATTTTTAATATCAATAACAGAAATAGGGTCGACACCAGCAAAAGGTTCATCAAGTAAAATAAATTTAGGATTGGCTGCCAGCGCCCTTGCAATTTCAACCCTACGCCTTTCACCACCCGATAAAGACTGACCAATACTATCGCGGATATGGGTGATATGAAACTCTTCAAGCAATTCTTCTGCTCGATTTAATTTTTCATTTTTATCGATATCTCGACGCGTCTCTAAAATCGCCATAATATTATCAATTACAGATAATTTTCTGAAAATAGATGCTTCTTGGGGTAAATAACCAATCCCTTTTTGCGCTCTTTCATGTAGAGGTAAAATACTGATATCATGATCATCAAGATAAATTTTACCTGCATTCAATGTGACTATTCCTACCACCATATAAAACGTTGTTGTTTTACCTGCGCCATTTGGCCCTAGTAATCCAACAATCTCACCTGAGTTGACCGTCAAACTGACATCTTCAACAACCTTTCGTTTTTTATATATTTTGGCTAAATTAATCGCCTTTAAAATTGACATATTATTTTTTTATCTCTTTAATTTGACTTGGGATAATAGTACTTTTTACGCGACCACTTTTAGGCTGAGCCATAATTAGCTGTTTTTTAACATCATAGGTAATAACTTGGCTAACTATATGATTATCTTCTTGAAATAACTCTGCCTTTCCTTGTAAAACGACATTGCTTTGTTTCACATTGTAAATAATTTGATCCGAATGACCTGTAACAATTTTGTTATTCTCTGGCAATATTTGTTTAAACTTTACTGGATTACCATAAGCGGTAATTTTCTGTTTTGTCGAATCTTGCATATCAGTTATCACAACTTTATCTGCCCAAATAGTTAATCCCTCTTGAACAATTTGCACATGACCTATAAAAGTAATAATATTTTTATCAATATCAATTTGTTGGTTATCGGCATCAATAGTGATCGGTTTATTATCAACAAACATCTTTTGATCCGTTTTGGTTGGTGATGTTGGTTCGGCTGGTTCTTGTGCAAAACAAGCAAACGATGTTGATAGCATAAAAAATAATGGAAAAAGTAGCTGTTGTTGCAATTTCATGTTCTATTTTGCCTCGGTATTATAATATGTTTTAACATTCTCAAGTATGTTTGCAGTCTTTGCTTGCAAATCGCCAGCTAATCCTAGACCTGTTGAGTAAAAACCAACACCTTTGATAGTAACTGGATCTTTAGACGTTACAAGTTGTGTATTTAAATCAATGACAGCATTATCGGTATTAACACGCTGTAATTGAGCATTGGGGGTCAAATTATCCAATTGAACATCATTATAAAGATAAATGTGTTTATCATTAGTCAATGTCGCAGTTTTGGCTCGAATATGCCATGTGACAGTGTGGTCTTGATCATAAAGCGTTAAATTTGGAAGATCAAATTCCGTATTATTTGAATCATCAAAATGTCGTACTTTGCTAGATTCAATCTTGTATACAATTTCGCCTGATAAATCATACACATCTGTTGTCATGTCATCGCTCTGATAAATTGGCGTATCAGTTAAATTAACAGAGGATTGCGTGGTTGCGTCATTGTCTTTTTGATAATTATAATAGACGCCAACTACCACAATAATAAGCAAGATACAGATTATATTTTTTTTATTCATAACATACATTAATCACGCAAATAAGATTGATCAATAATAAGGAAAAATCATTATCTTGAAGTTTAATATTTTTTCCATTTTACTTTATTTTTTATTAAATTAATATCTGACATTGAAAGAAGTTAATCCATTTTCAGGTAATAATTCGCAACTTTTTATATTCGTAATATGAGCGGAAGCTGGTCCTCCCTGCTCAAGCCATTGTGTAAACTGAGTAAGTTGTAAATTATCGCCTTGTATGACAATTTCGACATTACCATTATCCAAATTTTTAACATATCCTAACAGACCAAGCTTTTGTGCTTGTTGATAAGTAAAAAACCGAAATCCTACACCCTGAACAAGGCCGCTAACACATATTTTAATTCGTTTTATCATATTAAAACCGAGTATTTTTATTTTAAAGTTGACAATAATTAATCGCAAGGTAATGGCCATTAAAATAGGTAAACCATTATTTTATTCCTGATAATAAATCAACAATGATAAAATAGAAATCGGTAATTGATTAAATACATCATTATGTTCAAATCACCAATAAAATTAAATGATAAATTGATTCATTATTTAATCTAACTTTAAAAGTTTTGATAACAAAATGCATACCAATTTATCTATCAGTGATAGCCACATTCAGTGGCATCTAAAACAACTTTATCAGGGATAACTAAACCAGAATTTTTTGTTATCCATAATATTATCTAATCAGACAATAATTATGAGTCATTATGGTTAAGGAAAGGGTTAACACTTAACACACAATATTAGCCGTAAAACTGATAGGTTATGCATTAAGCTACTACTATTTATTGGTATAATTATCAAATGCTCTAAAATTTTTAAAAATTATATTAGACAAAATAAATTTGACTAATATAAGTTAATCAACAAACCACATATTATGTTGTTGTGATACAATTTTTATTGTTTTTAATATCGTTGCTAAATGCTCATGAAGCGCAAGTGTAGCCATTTCCGGATCATGCTTTTTTAATGCAATAACAATTTTTTCATGCTGTTTAACTAGGTCTTCTGGTGGGGATATATCTTCTAAAGTAAGGTATCTTACCCTGTCCATCATTGCTTTGATATTTTCGACGGTTTCCCATGCCATAGGACAATCAATAACATTCATTATAATCTGATGAAATTCATCATCTTTTTCAAGAAAATAACCAATATTTTTATGTTTGTTAGCATCAATTTGTTCTTTTAGATTTTTTTCGAGTAATAAAAGATCTGAATCACTAATTTCTTGTGCTGCACGTTTAATAATTGCACACTCAACAGCATCGCGAATAAATTGACCATCAATGACTTTTTTAACTGATATTTTCGTTACAAAAGTGCCACGTTGTGGAAGAATTTGGACCAATCCAGCTTCTGCTAGTTTAATAAAAGCTTCACGAACCGGTTGGCGTGAAACATTAAATTGACTTGAGATATCTTTTTCAGACAATAAAACACCCGGTAATACTTGGCAAGTGATGATTGCTTTTCTTAATTGACGATATATTTGTTGATTAACAGGTTCTGAGACAGTTAACACTTCAGATTTGAACATATATGTTTTTCAAATAACAAACTAGCATGAAAAGAATAGTAGGGGATTTTTGAATATAAGAAAAGTTTTTTATTTAATAATAAAAGTGCAATCATCTAATGATCATTGCACTTTGCTATTAATTATTGTTAGTGGAATTAAAAATTTTGAGTGATTTGTTTAACTGTTTGTTTTGCGCCTATATCGCGTAAAGAAAGATAAGCGTTAGTTATCTGCTCAATAAACAATGGATTTGTTGGTAGATCCTCTCCAAAAACATGTGTTAAAGATAACAGCGCATTAACTCGTTCTTGATTATCAGAACTGTTTAAAACCAACGCTTTTAATTGTTCGGCTGCTGGATCGCAAACGTCAATAACGTTACCATTATCATCCACGCCACTCACATAACGCATCCAAGCAGCAATACCCAAGGCTAAACAATCAAATGGAGTACCATTAGCCAAATGATAACGAACAGAATCAAGCATACGTTGTGGGAGTTTTAACGTTCCATCCATTGCAATTTGCCATGTACGATGTTTTAAACCGGTGTTGCGATAACGTTCAAGTAATGAATCAGCATAAGCTTTTAAATCAACACCTTTAACCCGTAATGTAGTTGCTTGTTCATTTAACATTAAATGTCTAGCTGCTTTTACATAATTAGGATCTTGCATGCACGCATCTATATGCAAATATCCAGCTAAATAACCTAAGTAAGCCAAAAAGGAATGACTACCATTTAACATACGTAATTTCATCTCTTCATAAGGCAATACATCATCCACTAATTCTGCCCCTGCTTTTTGCCACTCAGGACGACCAGACACGAAATTATCTTCAATCACCCATTGCCTAAATGGTTCACCAGCGATACCTGCCGAATCATCAATACCACCAAGTTGTTTTTTTATTTTAGCCATTGTTTCTGGCGTTGCCGCAGGTACAATTCGATCAACCATCGTTGATGGGAAAGCCACATTATCCGCAATCCATTGCGCTAAATTTTCATCTCGCTGCTTAGCCAAGGCTAACACAACATTACGAGTAACATGTCCATTTTCTGGCATATTGTCACAAGACATAACGGTGAAAGGTTTTAATCCTTGATCTTTACGTAAACGTAAAGCTTCTACAATAACACCAGGAAGCGATTTAGGTGTATGTGGATTAGCAATATCATGATTAATCAATGGATTATTGGTATCAATTGATGCTGTTGAGGGTAAATAGCAATAACCTTTTTCAGTTACTGTGATCGACACAATCGCAATTTCTGGACGAGTCATCACATCTAAGACTTTGTGTATTCCATCAATATCTGCATGTAATGCTTCTTTTGCAATACCTACAACACGAGTATTCCAGTTATCATAAGACATTTCACAAACACTAAATAAAAAGTCTTGCTGTTTTAAATCTTCAATCTGTTTTTCACCACCGATTAAATTAACTTCACAATAACCCCAATCGCTATTGTGTTCATTAGCTAAAATATCAGCAAAGACCGCCTGATGAGCACGATGAAATGCCCCAAAACCAAGATGAACAATTTTGGTTTTAATTTTGCTTCTATCATAAGTTGGGACAACTACCTCTTTAGGTAGTTGTGATAAAGTTTGATTAGATAATTTCATTTTTTATTCCATCTAATTTTTACTATCTGCCGCATCGTGTAGGTCAGCTAAATCACGATCTTTTACCTCCGGCATAAGCATAGCCGAGATGAGGCCAATACATGAGTAAACAATAATCATAGCGACAATTGGCCACCAATCATTAACCATTTTACAAAAAATTCCAGCCAGAATTGGACCAAATCCAACAGCAACTAAACCGCCTGCTTCTTTAGATATTGCCATTTGAGTGAATCGATTGCGAGCACCGAACATTTCGGCCATAGTGATGTTTTCCAGGGCAAATAAACCTAAAACTGCAATATTATGAATAAGAATCAAACATAATGTAATCGTATTTACTGAATGATTTTTATCAACAATAATCGATAACATTGGATAAGCAAGTATAATTGCAGACAATGTTAGTATAATATAAGGAATTTTCCGACCTACCTTATCTGATAACCAACCTAAGAAAGGAATTGTCAAAAAACCAACAATTGAACTAAACATGATTGCATCAGTTGGAATACTTTTATTAAATAATAATGCTTGCACTAAATATCCCGCTAAGAAAGTTTGGATTAGGCCAGAATTTCCTGCTTGACCAAAACGTAATCCTGTCGCTAACCAAAATGATTTACTTTTAAACATTCCAAGTAATGAGATATGTTTTGTTACATCACTATCATTTTTTAGTGCATTAGTATCATTAACCTCATCAAATACAGGGCTTTCTTTTAAATTCATTCTTAGCCAAATTGCAAAAATCATAACAACAACGCTTGCAATAAATGGAATACGCCATCCCCATGCAACTAATTGATCTTTGTCTAACAAAAAGAACATAAATGCCCATATTGCTGTTGCACTTAATGTTCCACAGTTAGTCCCCATTGCAACTAATGAAGAAATTATTCCTCTTTTTCCTTTTGGTGCATATTCAGCGAGCATTGTTCCTGCACCAGAAATTTCAGCACCTGCACCTAATCCTTGAATAATACGCAAAACAACCAACATCAATGGCGCAAAAATACCTACTTGAGCATAAGTTGGTAGTACACCAATAAGTGTGGTACATACCCCCATCATGGTAATAGTAATGAATAGAACTTTTTTACGGCCGATTGCATCCCCCATGCGACCAAAAATAAAGGCACCAATGATTCGTGCAACATAACCCGCACCATAAGTTCCCATCGCTAAAATCAACGCCATAATAGCTGATTGTTCTGGAAAGAAAATTTCATGAAAAACTAAAGCAGCACCTAAAGAATACAATTGAAAATCCATAAATTCTAAAGCTGTTCCTAACCAGCCTGATACTGCGGCTTTGACTAAATCCGAAGTATCCCTCTCACTCTTATTTCCCATATTATTCATACTGTTCTCTCTTATAATATTTTATTTAAAAAGGTTATTCACAAGGCTTTTTTGAGTGCTAATTAAAGGTCAATAAAACTTTGCAGCAATGTTTCTGATCTTTTTCAAACGTTTCAATTGCTTGAATTACTTGCGTATAATCAAATTGATGCGTGATTAACTTTTGCGGGTCGATTAATTTTTTCTTTAACCAATCAATAACAACTGGGAACTTATTGGCATTTAATCGGGACGAAAAAATAGATAATTCTTTACTTGTTATTCCTTGTTGAGTAATTTGACAAGGTTCGCTTGAAAAGCCCATGATGAGGATCCTTGCAGCAGGAGAGGCAATAGAAATTGCTTCAGGCAAGATCGAAGGATGACATGCAGCGTCAATTATAATTGTCGGTTTAATATCAAGTTTTTCTAACTCATTTTTTAGTGATAGATTAGTATTATTGATAACTTTATCCGCACCACTTGTTTGTGCCATGGCTAGACGTTCATCTATCCGATCAACAACAATAACTTGTTTAACTTTATAAACACCTTTGAGCGCTTGTACTGAAGTCAGCCCCATTGGACCCGCACCATAAATTAAGGCAACATCGTTTTCTGTTGGTTTTAAATGTCCTGTAGCATTCGCTGCAATAGTGAATGGTTCAATCATCACAGCAAATTCATTACTAATATCATCAGGAATTCGGTAGGCATTTTTACTTGGTACTGTTGTATATTGACTAAATCCACCATCACGATGAACACCCAAAACAGTTAAAGATGAACAAACATTCGGGCGACCAACAGAACAAGGATAACAACAGCCACAACTAATGACAGGATCAACAGAAACTCGTTCACCAATTCTTGATCGATCTACGCCTTCACCCACTTCATCAATGACGCCAAAAAACTCATGTCCAATAACTCTAGGATATTTCGCAAAAGGATTATGTCCTCGGTAAATATGACTATCTGAACCGCATATTCCAGCTAGTTTTACTTTAACTCTTACCTCACCTTTGGCTGGTTGAGGAACTTCACGTTCCTCAATAACGAGTTCATTAGGCTGTTTTATTACAATACTTTTCATATAAACTCCTTAACTTACCAATTCCACAATGTGCCATCTTCAAGACGAGCAATTGGCAAATAGGCTGGGTTGTATGGATATTTTTGCGCTAGTTTTTCATCAAAATCGATACCTAAACCTGGTTTGTTACTTGGGTGCATATAACCATCAGTAAAGGTCCAGTTTGGCGAGAAGACTTCTAACATCTGCTCTGAGTAACCCATAAATTCTTGAACACCAAAGTTAGGTACCCACATATCAAAATGAAGTGCAGCGGCATGACAGATTGGTGATAAATCTGATGGACCATGTGAGCCAGTTCTAACTTGATAAAGCGACGCAAAATCAGCTATTCGACGCATATGAGTTATGCCGCCTGCATGGGTTATTGTGGTTCGGATGTAGTCAATAAGCTGTTCTTCAATTAACAGTTTACAGTCCCAAATACTGTTAAATACTTCACCTACAGCAATGGGGGTTACAGTGTGCTGACGAATTAAACGGAAACATTCTTGATTTTCGGCTGGTGTTGGGTCTTCCATCCAAAATAGGCGATAATCTTCAACACTTTTACCAAATCGAGCCGCTTCAATTGGTGTTAGACGATGGTGCATGTCATGCAATAAATGTTCGTTAAAACCAAATTTATTCCTTACTGCCTCGAATAATTTTGGTGTGAAATCAAGATATTTGTCGGTTGCCCAAAACTGTTCTTCTGGATAGTTACCTCGTGTTGCCGGTTCATAAGCTAAGTTTTTACCTTTACTTTGACCGTAGGTGGTTTTCATTCCCGGTATGCCACACTGCACTCGAATGGCCTTAAAGCCCATTTCTTTATGTTTAGCATAATCATCTAATGCTTCTTCAATATCTTTACCTGTAGTATGGCAATACACCATTACACCGGTGCGAGAAGCGCCACCTAATAATTGATAAAGGGGCATATTGGCAACTTTACCTTTGATATCCCATAATGCCATATCAATTGCTGATATCGCTGACATCGTCACAGGGCCTCGACGCCAATAGGCCCCTTTATAAAAATATTGAAAAATATCTTCTATTTGACTGGCATCTCGTCCAATTAATTGTGGGCAAAGATGATCTTTAAGATATGATGCGACGGAAAGCTCACGTCCATTGAGCGTCGCATCACCTACTCCATATACACCCTCATCTGTTGTAATTTTTAATGTGACAAAGTTTCTGCCAGGACTACAAACAAAAACGTCTGCTTTTACGATTTTCATTGAATACCTCATAATTAATTTGTGTAGCAACAAATTAATCGATTAAATACTACCATACAAGTAGAGTTGTATGTATTTGTGATTACTGTCACAAAAAGAGGTTCAATTTGGTAAAAATTCAAGAAAAGCTAACTGGTTGATATCAAAAAATAAGAGTGAAAATAAAACATCAATTGAAAAGAACATCTCTTTTTTTAAAAGTTGTTTGTATAATGAAGGCTCGCATGTGATTTTTGATTAACGCAAATTTGTAATAACGTTAATGACTGATAAAAAGTGGATACTATTTTGATTTTACTCATTGATAACTATGATTCTTTCACTTTTAATATTTACGACTACTTGTGCCGAGTGGGTGCTAATGTAAAAGTAATTAAAAACGATGAAATGTCGATTACTGAATTAAAACAACTCGATTTTACTAAAATCGTTATTTCACCAGGACCCGGAACGCCGAATCAGGCAGGCATATCACTTGAGGTTATTGCCGAATTTTCTAATACCTGTCCAATACTTGGAATTTGTCTTGGTCACCAAGCTATTGCCCAATACTATGGGTATCAAATTGGAAAAGCGCCACAACCAATGCATGGCAAAATTGATAAAATAGTTCATGATGGTCAAGGGTTATTTAAAGACATTAAAAACCCCTTATCAGTTGTTCGTTACCACTCCTTAATTGCCTATGATAATTTACCTTTAGATAAATCCCCTCTTATGATTACTGCGCGCAATAAACAAGGAATAATTATGGGATTACGTCATAAAATATTACCTATCGAATCCGTGCAATTCCATCCTGAAGCAATTAAAACTGAGTTTGGTTTACAAATCATTTATAATTTTGTACATAGGTAAATAATAACATGAGAATATATATCGACTTCGAAGGTCAGCATAAGTATTTTTGCAACCCAATCTCGATAATAAAGACTAATGATACCTCATTAGTCAATCAACATTTACAGGAGATCGAAGGATTTATCCAACAAGGCTATTATGCTGTTGGTTATTTAGCTTATGAAGCAGCGATGGGATTAAATCAATCAAATCAAACCAAAATTAATCGCCATAATAACCAAGATTTACCTTTACTGTTATTTGGTATTTTTGATCAGTATTCCAGTGTTGAGTCTTTACCATATCATGATTACACCCCACAATCACTTGAATTGATGAGTGACACTACAATTAATGAATATCAACAAAAGATCAATTATATCCGTGAACAAATTGAATTGGGCAATACCTATCAAACTAACTATACGATTGCATTTAAAGCACCTTTTACACAATCACCCCTTGATTACTATCATTTTTTACAAAAAAATAATTTTGCCAATTATTGTGCATATTTAGAATTTGATGATTATCACATTTTATCGATATCACCCGAGCTATTTTTTAAAATAGAAAACAGATTAATAACCACAAAACCGATGAAAGGGACAACGAAACGAGGGATAAATCAGCAACAAGATGCCCAACAATTATCGCAATTAATGTCAGAAAAAAATCTCGCTGAAAATATGATGATAGTCGATCTGCTGCGCAATGATTTAAGTCAAATATCAGAGCCAGGATCTGTCACTGTTCCTCAATTATTTACTGCAGAAAAATATCCAACTGTTTGGCAATTAACTTCAACAATTCAGGGAAGATTAAAAGAAAATATTCGGTTATATCAGATTTTTCAAGCTATCTTTCCTTGTGGTTCAATCACTGGTGCACCAAAAACAAGTACTATGCAAATTATTGCCAATATTGAAAATTCACCACGTGGGGTTTACTGTGGCACAATCGGCTATATTAATCCATATATGCAGCAAGCAACATTTAATATACCAATACGAACATTAACTATTCATAATCAACAAATGAGTTATGGCGTTGGAGGGGGAATTACATGGGATTCAACCGCAGAAGATGAGTACGACGAAATCCTCGCTAAAACAGCTATATTAACCCGTAAATCATCAATTCCTAATGCGATTATTGAATCTTTGTTACTTGAAGAAGGCCAATTTTTTTTATTAGAAGAGCATTTAGCTAGGCTTGCTGACTCTGCTAATTATTTTGATGTTCAGTGTGATACAAAATCAATAAAATTTCAGCTCGTTGAGTTAGCAAATCGGTATCGCAAAGGTAACTATAAAGTCAGGTTGTTATTGAAAATTGAGGACGGTAGTTATCACTTAGATATTGATAAAATTGATTGTGGTATGTTGTTAAATAAAATAACGTTGGCGCCAAATTGTGTCAATAGTAATAATGTTTATCTGTACCACAAAACAACGAACCGGCAACATTTTGTGCATATTACCAAAGGACATGAGTATATCAATTTCAATGAAAAAGGCGAAATTACCGAATTCGTTAATGGCAATATTGCCTTATTTATCAATCAACAGTGGGTTACCCCTGTTGTCAGTTCGGGGTTATTGCCCGGAACGATGCGACAATATTATATAAACAATCACCATTTGGTAGAACAAGTCATCACTAAAGCCGACCTATTAAAAGCACAAAAAATTGTTTTTATAAATAGTGTGCGTAAATGGGTGGAAATAGATAATAAAGTATTTAATCAATTCAAACACGATTTAACTTAAATAACGATTCATATTCCGTCATATTACTGACGGAATATGAATTTTTAAATTAACGCGTGATTGAATTAGCAAAATCTTGTTCTTCTTCTTGCCAACCTTTAGATAACGCTTTAACCAATGCATCATAACCATTGGTCATAAGAGCAACATGGCGTTCAAAGGGTTTTGTCTCAATGTTATTATGACTATCTGTTATAACCCATCTTCCTTTGATAAGGGCATCGCCTGAATAACTACCATGAAAACCGTCAATAAAGAGTTTTACCGTTAAAGTTGGTGTTGACAGTGATTTACTGGAAACTAAATAATCAGGAAGAAAAACACTTAAGTCTTGAACGACGCGATCTTGAAGTTGTTGCGATAACGTTGATGCCCAAAGATGGTTTGATGCAGTTACATATTTAATATCGTCTGTTTGCAAAACAATTCCAGGCTTATTTAAAAAATTTGCCACATCTACCGTTTCAATCCAAATAAAATGCTGAGTTTTTTTCATTGTGTGTGACGTTTGCTCAGGTAAATCACTCGCTAATTGAAAATAGCTTTTGCTTGGCGCATTAGAAGAACATCCCACTAATAAACTCAGTGATATTGCAACAACAATTGAGATTAGGTGTCGTATTATTTTAACCATCATTTTTTACCTTTAGCTTTAGGTTCTTGATCTTTCTTATTCGGTGCAGAAAAAATCAATGCATTACTTTTATCATTGAGGGTATTAAGTAATGGCGTTAATTCATCCATCATTTGTTGCACTTTTTGTAGACTTTCTTTCATTTGATTATTTAAATCAGAACCTGGTTGTAATCCTTTCATGGTCTCATTTAATGAACGCATTGCCTTTTGAAGATCTTTTGGCATATTTTGCATTTCTTTGCTTGCCATAATTTGATTTATCGAGTTCATTAACCGCTCGCTTGAAGCAAGTGATTTATTAAATTGAGACATCGTGTTATTAAGTGGTAAATTATTAAAATTATCAAGTAATTGTATAATTTTAGCTTGTATTTGAGCAATGCCTGTTGATGTGGTGTCAATCGTATCGTAACCAAATTGTTTTGACTTTTTAACATCATACTTATTTTTTAAATCAGAATAGAAATCCAGATCGATATAAAGTGCACCAGTAAACATATTTGATGTTTTCAAAGATGCCCTTAAGCCATTTTTTTGCTCATCCATAATAAGTGTAGCAATATCTATCTTCTGATCTACAAGTTCCGACAAGCGATCTGGTTCAATCCTTATCAGAACAGGAACTTTTTGATTAAGAATTGAAGATTGTTCTAACATTTCTGGGGTATAAAATGGAACCTTCGAAACTGTTCCTAATCGAATACCATGATATTCGACCGGTGCGCCTTCAGAAAGCCCTGATATTGAATCAGAGAGCATAATAAGAAATTCTTTATATTCAGTATACTGTGAATCTTGAATGGATTTTTTATTTTCATATAACTTATATACAGAATATTGCTCAGCAGGTGCGCCTAATTTTGATCCATCCGGTAGATCAAAACTGATGCCGCCAGACAATAAAACATCCAATGAAGGCACATTTAAACTCGCACCCATTGATGATAACGTTAAATTAATACCACCTTCTTTCCAAAAACGTACATTTTGGGTCACTAATGCATCATAAGGTTGAGTGATAAAAATTTGATATTTCATTTTTCGTGAATTAACATCAAACTGTGATGTTTCAACATTCCCAACACGATAACCATGAAACATAACCGAAGCACCACGAGGAACAACACCATTTTGATCGCTTTCTAAATTCAACCGTATACCTTTGATACTAGGATCAGATAACGGTGGTGTATCTGATAAAATAAAAGGATTATTTTTAAAGCTATGTGTATCATTACCTGATGCTAACTCAATATATACACCTGACAAGATAGTGTTCAAACCGGTAACACCATCTCGACCTATCTCGGGTTTCACAACCCAAAATATTGAATCATTTTTAAGTAATGGTTTCATATCGTTATAGATTCGACCTTTAACCACCACTTGGTTGTAATCATCCGATAGGGTTACTTCATCAACAATACCCACATCGACACTGCGATTTTTGATTACCGTTTTACCTGCAACAATACCACTTGCATCTTTAGCAAGTAAGGTAAATGGGGTGCCACGGTCAGCATAATGAGAATAAATAATCCAAAGCCCAACAACAGCAGTGACAATTGGTATTATCCATATTGCTGAAATAGCTCTGATTTTAATTATTTTTGCTAATTTACTTGTTGTTACCATATTGTTCCTATTATTCTATTTTTTTATTCGATGTACGATCCCAAATTAATCGAGGATCAAAATTTTGTGATGCAATCATGGTAATAATCACCACTGTTGCAAAAAATATTACGCCTATATCGGGGTAAACACCCATCATTTGCTGATTTCTAACCAAAGAACAGACAACCGATACCACAAAAATATCAATCATTGACCATTTGCCAATAAATTCAACAGCTGTATATAGTTTCTTCATTTTTAGACAATTATGTCTATGTTTTTTCTTGGCTGCTAAAGCAAAATAACAAAGCCAGCTAAGCGAAATAATTTTCAAAATCGGAATAACTACACTGGCGATAAAAATGACTAATGCAACCGGTATATCACCTGCTTGCCACATATAAATAACACCATCAAGAATGGTAGAACTTGATGGCGAACCAAAAACAACTGTTATCATAATTCCAAACAAATTAGCTGGAATATAGATAATTAACGATGTCACTAATAAAGCAATAGTCCATTGTATTTTATTTCTATTTCTTGTTTGGCTTTTTTGTTTACAACGAGGACATTTGACATAATGTTCAGGTAAAATCGCTTCACAATAATGACACAGTTTTAAATGCTGACAAATTCCTGTCTTACCTACTTTTAATTCATCACTCGCAAAATTATTGTTATGGATTTCGTTCCAAATCGTTTCTGGTGAAAAAATCACATCAGCTTTTATATAAAAAAATACAAACAAACAAAAGGCCCAAAAAGTTTCAGTTACACCAATGCTACCGTAACTCATTAACTTAACAAAACTCACCAAAATACCGGTTAAAAATATTTCAGGCATACACCAATGTTGTAATTTTTCATAAGCAATTAATAGATCTCTTTTTCGATATTTTGACAATGGCAATTTAGAACAAAGGACAGTGATAATAGCAAGATTAAAAATAGGAAAAGCTAGAACAAATACAATAAATAACGCAGATAGATAACTGTACCTGTCAAAGAACATAATACTAGGAATATCTAAAATACTCACACCATTAAAATTGCCTACTAAGCGTATATCAATAAAAACAAATCTGCAAGCAATAACAATCATAATCAAAGAACAAACTGCATACATCGTTGCTCTAAATTTCATATTAATATTTTTTTTTATCAACGTTGTGTTGCAGCGAGGACATACGGCTTTGTGTCCTGATGTGACTGGTGAAAGTTCAGTGAGTAAATCACAATTTGAACATAATACGTAATGAGGTTGAGCGATGGTCATTATTTTCCTTAATTACAATAAATAATAGCCTTAATTGATAACGTTTTTTCTAGTTAACATTATATTTCATTAAAAAATTGATTCATTAATTCGAAAACAACTATTGGGAATAATTACTTCAACACACTACATATAATGGTTAAGATGTTTCGCTGCTAATCATAACAAATGGTTTTTTTTTATGAAAGTATTACCTAAGCAAATTGCTACAATTTGATGATAAAATTAAATCTATCCTAACAATAAAACTCTAGTTAACTGTATAAAATTTTAAAAGCCATATTTGATAAAAGTTGAGATACAAGCATCTTTAAACCCAAACTTTACTCTATTATTTCATTATCAATAAGTAAAATATTATCAATTAGTTGCTACTATTAATTAAATGCTTATTAAACATAAAAAAAACTTGATACTGTATAACAATACAGTATAATGTACATCAATATCCTTACTAATCGGAATTTTATAATATGAACGAAAACAAACAACGTGCACTTTCAGCAGCATTAAGTCAAATAGAAAAACAATTTGGTAAAGGTTCAATTATGCGTTTAGGGGATACCCAAACGTTAGATGTTGACGCGGTTTCAACTGGTTCATTAGGGCTTGATATCGCATTAGGAATTGGCGGGCTACCAATGGGTAGAATTGTCGAAATCTTTGGACCAGAATCATCAGGAAAAACTACATTAACTTTATCTGTTATTGCGCAAGCACAAAAAGAAGGGAAAACGTGTGCTTTCATCGATGCTGAGCATGCTTTAGATCCAATTTATGCAGCAAAATTAGGTGTGCAAGTTGATGATTTATTAGTTTCACAACCCGATACCGGCGAACAAGCGCTTGAAATTTGTGATGCATTAGTACGATCTGGTGCTGTAGATGTCATTATCGTCGACTCTGTTGCTGCTCTAACACCAAAAGCAGAGATCGAAGGTGAAATGGGCGACTCTCATATGGGATTACAAGCCCGCTTAATGTCACAAGCATTACGTAAATTAACTGCTAACATTAAAAATGCTAATTGCTTAGTCGTATTTATTAACCAAATTCGTATGAAAATTGGTGTTATGTTTGGTAATCCAGAAACAACAACCGGTGGTAATGCCCTAAAATTCTATGCCTCTGTGCGTTTAGATATCCGTCGCACTGGTGCTGTTAAAGAAGGCGAAGATGTGATTGGTAGTGATACCCGTGTAAAAGTGGTCAAAAACAAAGTGGCGGCGCCATTTAGACAAGCTGAATTCCAAATTCTTTATGGATGTGGTATTTCTAAAGAAGGTGAATTAATTGATTTAGGTGTAAAACATAAGCTTGTTGATAAAGCTGGTGCTTGGTACAGCTATAACGGTGAAAAAGTTGGTCAAGGAAAAGCTAACTCTATCAAGTTTTTACAAGAGCATCCCGAAATCGCCCAAGAACTTGAAACCAAATTACGAGATTTATTACTAAATAGCCCTGCTGTTTTCTCTGCTGATGAGGACGAAGTTTTATCAGAAGAAGATAACAACTTTTAGTTATGAATAAAAAAATCAATAAGTCAATTTTAAATAAAGCTGTGCAATTACTTGCACAGCGCGATCATTCATCTTATGAATTACACAACAAAATAGTGCAATTCTTTGCTAAAAAGATACAATGCTCAGAAGATGAATATCATGAACAGTTAAATAAATTAAAAATAGAAACCTCTGAGGTTATTCAATATTGTATCGATCACAATTGGATGAATGATAGACAATATATCGAAAAATATATTGCTATGCGTGCATGTAAAGGTTATGGTCAATATAAAATTGCATTAGAATTAAAACAGCGTGGCCTAGACGTCGATTTGAGCCGTGAACTATTACAAATAACAGATATTAATTGGAGTGAAATTGCTCATCAACAATTATTGAAAAAGTTTAAACACATTGATATTAAAGAAGATTATCGCCAAAAACAGAAAGTAATTCAATTTTTAACTGCTAGAGGCTATAGCCAAGATAATATTAAAACCGCATGTAATTTATTGACTTAAGTTTGTATAATACCTAGAATATAATACAGTTAAGTTAAACACAGCCCATTACAAAGAAAGCTCACTATATCATTTTTATTTTTCCTTATATTTACTTGTTATATTAGTTAGATTCACCGCAGTATAAAGAATATTTACTTTTCAACTTTAGTTGTAACGGGTATATTACTATGTTTAAAAATCTATCGTTTAATATGGAAGCCTAAATGAAAAGCACTGCAGAAATTCGTCAAAATTTTCTTGACTTTTTCCATAGCAAAGGACACGAAATTGTCGCAAGTAGTTCCCTTGTTCCACATAATGATCCAACTCTTTTGTTTACTAATGCAGGAATGAATCAATTTAAAGATGTATTTCTTGGAATAGATAAGCGTTCCTACACGCGAGCAACTACAGCACAGCGGTGTGTACGAGCTGGCGGAAAACATAATGACCTTGATAATGTAGGTTATACTGCACGACATCATACATTTTTCGAAATGTTAGGTAATTTTAGTTTTGGTGATTATTTCAAACATGATGCGATTCATTTTGCTTGGGAGTTATTAACCAGTAAAGAATGGTTTAATCTTCCTAAAGAAAAATTAACTGTCACTGTTTATGAAACTGATGATGAAGCCTACTCTATTTGGCAAAACGAAATTGGTATACCTAAAGAACGTATTATCCGCATAGGTGATAACAAGGGCGCACCTTATGCTTCAGATAATTTTTGGCAAATGGGTGATACAGGGCCCTGTGGACCTTGTACCGAAATATTTTACGATCATGGCGATCATATTTGGGGAGGACCTCCAGGTAGTGCTGAAGAAGATGGTGACCGATTTATTGAAATCTGGAACATTGTATTTATGCAATTTAATCGCCATCCTGATGGGACTATGGAACCTTTACCTAAACCGTCTGTCGATACCGGTATGGGATTAGAACGAATTGCAGCAGTTTTGCAACATGTTAACTCTAACTATGAAATTGATTTGTTCAAAAAACTCATTAAAGATACGGCTCAAATCATTCAAACTAAAGACTTAGAAAGTAAATCACTACGTGTTATAGCGGACCATATCCGTTCTTGTGCTTTTCTAATTTCAGATGGCGTAATGCCTTCTAATGAAGGTCGAGGCTATGTATTGCGTCGTATTATTCGACGAGCAGTACGACATGGTCATATGCTTGGTGCAAAAGATATTTTCTTTTATAAACTAGTTAAACCATTAATTGAGGTGATGGGCAGCGCTGCAACAGAATTAGCGCATAACCAAAAAATGGTTGAAAATACCCTTAAAACCGAAGAAGAACAATTTCTAAAAACTCTTGAACGTGGATTATTTTTACTCGATCAAGAATTAGGTAAAATAACTGGTTCTGTGTTGCCGGGTGAGATTGCCTTTAAACTTTATGATACATATGGCTTTCCATTGGATTTAACAGCCGATGTATGTCGAGAAAAAAACATCACAATTGATGAAGATGGATTTAATAAATGTATGGAAGAGCAACGTAAGCGAGCTCGTGAATCTAGTGCATTTAGTGTCGATTACAGTAATGTTATTAAGCTTGATGATAAAACCGAATTTTTAGGTTATCAGGAAACTGAAGCTTCAGGTAAAGTGATTGCCATTTTCCAAGGTGGCCACAAAGTCGAAAGTATTAATGAAGGTGATGAAGCCATCATTGTTCTAGACAAAACACCTTTTTATGGCGAGTCAGGTGGACAAATTGGCGATAAAGGCGTGTTAACTGCTGCAAATGTTGAATTTAAAGTTATCGATTGCCAAAAATATGGTAAAAGTATTGGACATATAGGCAATATTACTAAAGGATCATTAAAAGTTGGTGATACAGTAACAGCAGCTATTGATGTTGAACTTAGGGAACGTATTCGTCGTAACCACTCAGCCACACATTTATTACAAGCGGCATTACAACAAATATTAGGTAAGCATGTTCATCAAAAAGGTTCCTTGGTTAATGATAGTTACTTACGTTTTGACTTTTCGCACAATCAAGCAATTACAACAGAGCAACTGATTGAAATCGAAAATCTGGTCAACCAACAGATACGTCGCAACTTACCTGTTGAGATAGAATTAATGCCAATTGATCAAGCAAAAAGCAAAGGCGCAATGGCATTATTCGGCGAAAAGTACGAAGAAATTGTACGCGTATTAACGATGGGTGATTTTTCAATCGAACTTTGTGGTGGTACTCACGTTAGTAGAACCGGTGATATAGGTTTATTTAAAATCACTTCTGAGTCGAGCATCGCTTCTGGTGTAAGAAGAATTGAGGCAACATCTGGGCAAAATGCGATGGAATACATCCATTATGAAGCTAATTTGTTAAATCAAATTGGATCACTGATAAAAAGTGACAAATCGACAATTTTAACACGAGTTGAACAATTAATTGATCAAACTAAAGTGTTAGAAAAAACTATTGAGCAATTGAAGGCTGAAAAAGCTAGCCAAGAAAGCCAACAATTGTTAAATCAATGTGAAAAAATCAATAATAAGAACTTACTAATTGCTAAACTTGATAACGTCGAAGCTAAGCTATTACGCACAATGATTGATGATCTTAAAAATCAATTAAAAACAGGTGTCATAGTTTTAGCTGCTGTCAATGATGGCAAAATCAATTTAGCAGCTGGTGTAACTAATGACTTATTAGGCATTGTTAAAGCTGGCGAATTAGTTTCTCAATTAGCATTAAAAGTAGGTGGTAAGGGCGGTGGGCGGCCTGATTTCGCTCAAGCAGGTGGAATGGATCTTTCGGCGTTACCAGAAGCTTTATCTTCTGTAAAAAAGGAAATCAGTAATAAATTACAAGCAAGTTAGCCAGATATACTCAAGTGAATATTAATTAAACATTAGAGTGTATTCTGTAAAATTCCGTCTTTCTGTCTCACCGATGGAAGGCTGACGAAGCTATATCTTAAAATTGTTTGGATATATACTTAACTGATATTAGGAGATCTAATGTTAATTTTAACTAGGAGAGTAGGTGAAACATTAATTATTGGTGACGATGTAGTCATTACTATTTTAGGCGTCAAAGGTAACCAAGTCAGAATTGGTATCAATGCCCCTAAAGAAGTTTCTATCCATAGAGAAGAAATATATAACAGAATCCATCATTCGCAAGACAAAATTGATGAGATATCTGAGCCCAAAGAGTAATATTGGGCAGGAAATAAACAACTAGTGCGCGCAAACGAAAAAATGTTTGACTTATTTTTTCTAGAACGTAATATGTGCGCCACACATTGTGATTTTGTTGTTGAAACCAAATCACAGTTGTTTTGGTGAGATGGCCGAGAGGCTGAAGGCGCTCCCCTGCTAAGGGAGTATGCGGTCAAAAGCTGCATCGAGGGTTCGAATCCCTCTCTCACCGCCATTTTTAAAAAATTTAAAATATGCATCCGTAGCTCAGCTGGATAGAGTACCCGGCTACGAACCGGGCGGTCAGGGGTTCGAATCCCTTCGGATGCACCATTTTAAAAAATTCTAAAACGCATCCGTAGCTCAGCTGGATAGAGTACCCGGCTACGAACCGGGCGGTCAGGGGTTCGAATCCCTTCGGATGCACCATTTTTTTACGAACTTACACGCATCCGTAGCTCAGCTGGATAGAGCACTCGGCTTCGAACCGAGCGGTCAGGGGTTCGAATCCCTTCGGGTGCGCCATTTCGGTTGAATCCCGGCATAATTCTAGTATACTAAGCTCACAAACTTTATATCTTTTATCAATCTACTTTTTTATTTATATATGTTGTTAGCTAGACTAAAATAACGGTTCAAGTAGATAGATAGCTTTAATAAATAATAATGGACTTTTTTTATGTTGGATCCAAACTTACTTCGAAATGAATTAGATCTTGTTGCCCAAAAATTATCTCGACGCGGATTTAAATTAGACGTTGAAACACTAAGTCAACTAGAAGAAAAACGAAAAGTTTTACAAGTTGAAACTGAAAATTTACAGGCTGAACGTAATGCCCGCTCTAAAGCTATTGGTGAAGCAAAAGCTCGAGGTGAAGATATCACGGCTGTACGTGAAGAAGTCAATAAACTTGGTGAAAAGCTCAATACCGCAAAAGCAGAGCTTGAAATCTTACTTAACCAAATCAAAGATATTGCATCAAATATTCCGAATATTCCTGATGATTCCGTTCCTGATGGCAAAGATGAGAATGACAATGTCGAAGTATCTCGTTTTGGTACACCAAGAACATTTGATTTTCCTGTGCTTGATCATGTTGCATTAGGTGAACGTTTTGGTGGGCTTGATTTTGCTGCTGGTGTAAAACTTACCGGTGCACGTTTTGTTGTTATGAAATCACAAATTGCACGTCTACATCGAGCAATAACGCAATTTATGCTAGATCTTCATACTGAGCAACATGGTTATGAAGAAATCTATGTGCCTTACCTCGTCAATAAAGCAACGCTATTTGGTACCGGACAATTACCAAAATTTGCAGGTGACCTATTTCACACTAAACCACTTGATGAAGAGGCCGAAAGCAGTAATTATGCATTAATCCCGACAGCAGAAGTACCCGTTACCAATTTAGTGCGAGATGAAATTCTAGATGAAAGTGTATTACCATTAAAAATGACGGCTCATACGCCTTGTTTCCGCTCTGAAGCGGGTTCTTATGGTAAAGATACCCGTGGCTTAATTCGAATGCATCAGTTTGATAAAGTGGAGCTTGTTCAGATTGTCAAACCTGAAGAGTCCATGAAAGCATTAGAAGAGCTAACTGGGCATGCTGAAAAGGTATTACAGCTACTTGAGCTGCCTTATCGAAAAATCGTATTATGTACCGGTGATATGGGCTTTGGCTCATGTAAAACCTACGATCTTGAAGTATGGGTGCCAGCTCAAAATACTTATCGCGAAATTTCGTCTTGTTCAAATATGTGGGATTTCCAAGCTCGTCGAATGCAAGCACGTTATCGCAATAAAGCAGATAATAAAACTTACCTAGTTCATACCTTAAATGGTTCTGGATTAGCGGTAGGACGAACTCTTGTTGCGATTATGGAAAACTATCAACAGGCTGATGGATCTATCAAAGTACCATCAGTGTTAGTACCCTATATGAATGGCGTAGAAGTGATTGGTTAAAGATAAATCAATTTAGCTTAAGATAGCGCTACTAATAGCGCTATTTTTTTATTAATTTAGGTGAAAAAATGATAAAAGGTGTTGTCCTTTCAATACTTGCATCATGTCTTTTTGGATTACTTTATTATTATCCAGTATTACTACAGCCCCTTTCGGTTGTCGATATTTTTTGCTGGCGATTATTAACGTCTTTTCCAGCAATTATTATTCTTATCTGTTTTGAAAAACAATGGTCAGCTATTGCTGATCTATTTTTGCGAATAAAACAACGACCAGTATTACTTTTAGGATTGATAGCATCCTCATTACTTCTGACCATCCAAATGCTTATTTTTATTTGGGCACCGCTTAATGGCCATGGTTTATCTGCATCTTTGGGATATTTTTTATTACCCTTAGCGATGGTTATTTTTGGCAAAGTTTTCTATGGAGAAACATTAACATTTTTTCAAAAAATTGCTGTCACGTTTGCCGCTATTGGTGTCTGTTTAGAAATTTACACAACAAGCGCTTTTTCATGGGAAACAGCCGTGATAGCACTTGGTTATCCAATTTACTTTATGACAAGAAGAAAACTAAAAATAGAAGGCATATCAGGGACCTTTTCAGATTTTTTCTTCATTTTTTTAGGTTGTCTTAGTTATTTTATTTTCAATTATAACGTACAACAAATTATTCATGATTTAACCCATTTTCATATCTTTATCCCTATGCTGGGGATAATTACCGCTATTGCCTTTGCTATGTATTTTGTTGCCAGAAGGTTACTACCTATGGGCTTATTTGGATTGCTCGGCTATGTAGAGCCGGTTTTACTAACTTGTGTTTCTTTATTATTCTTACACGAATCTATCTCATCACAGCATATTATTTCATATGGATTTATTTGGTTATCTGTTTGTGTATTAGCGTTGGAGGGAAGTATATTTGTACTAAGAGCGATAAAGCGAAAAAGAATTCGTTAATTAAACAGCCACAAATTTTGTAGCTGTTTAATTTAAGGATGATGTTACTTACTAAATGTCACGGGTTGACCATAGCTTTCTATAATAGATTGAATCCTATCAAGTGTTTCCCTTGGTGGGGCTTCAACGCCTTCCAATTGATACTTATCACCAAACGTTTCCCATTTGTAAGCACCAAGTTTATGATAAGGTAATAACTCTACTCGTTCGATATTACTCATGCCTTGAATAAATTTACCTAACAAATGTGCTGAGTCATCATCATCTGTCCAACCTGGAACAACAACATATCGAATCCAAGTTTTTTTATTAATTTTTTGTAAGTATTTGGCGAACTCTAATACACGTTTATTTGATACACCAACTAACTTTTGATGTATCTCATCATTCAACTGTTTCAAATCAAGCATAACCAGATCAGTCACGTCCATTAACTCTTCTAGAGTATGATCGATCTGTCTAGCATAACCATTGGTATCTAAACAAGTATTAATGCCCTCTTTATGGCAAGCTTTAAACCACTCAGTAATAAATTCAGACTGTAATGTCGCCTCTCCACCTGATGCGGTAACCCCACCACCATTAGGCATAATAAAGCTTTTATAAGAAACTATCTCTTTCATTAACTCATCAACTGTCACTTCCTTGCCCGCTTTTAAATCCCAAGTATCGCGGTTATGACAGTATAAGCAACGCATTAAACAACCTTGAAAAAAAACAATGAAGCGAATTCCCGGTCCATCAACTGTACCAAAAGATTCAAAAGAATGGATACGACCTTTAATCGGTTGTTTTGTTGTCATAATAATATCTTGTTCCATAAATGTTCTCTAATAATTACTCACATTGCTTTTATATTTATTTAAGTATTTTAACTCATATAATGTTATTTTTTACCAATTACATTAATTGAATATACTCTTATTTGTTGCAATTATACAAAATAAATACTAACAAGTATTAAATTTATCCTATCTATTAGCAACATTTCTATAAGTGGATAACCAATAATTCAATTGGCAAAAAAATAGCGCCCAAATTGGACGCTATTTAATGCAAATCATCAATTAACTAAATTACATTGATTGTGTAAAAGTACGTGAAATTACGTCTTTTTGTTGCTCTTTAGTTAATGAATTGAAACGCACTGCATATCCAGAAACACGAATAGTTAATTGTGGATATTTTTCAGGATGATCCATCGCATCTAATAATGTTTCACGGTTAAGTACGTTCACATTAAGATGTTGACCGCCTTCAATAGTTGCTTCATGGTGGAAGTAACCATCCATTAAGCCTGCTAAGTTACGTTTACGTGCACTATCATCTTTACCTAACGCATTTGGAACGATAGAGAAAGTATACGAAATACCATCTTTAGCATAAGCAAATGGAAGTTTAGCAACAGATGTTAATGAAGCAACCGCACCTTTTTGGTCACGACCGTGCATTGGGTTAGCACCTGGACCAAATGGAGCACCAGCACGACGACCATCAGGTGTATTACCAGTTTTCTTACCATATACAACATTTGAAGTAATGGTTAACACTGATTGTGTAGGAATTGCATTACGATAAGTTTTAAGTTTTTGAATTTTCTTCATGAAACGTTCAACTAAATCAACTGCGATATCATCTACACGTGGATCATTGTTACCAAATTGAGGGTATTCACCTTCGATTTCAAAGTCCACAGCAAGACCATCTTCATCACGAATCGTTTTAACTTTCGCATATTTAATCGCAGACAGTGAGTCAGCAGCAACAGATAGACCTGCAATACCACATGCCATAGTACGAATAATATCACGATCGTGTAATGCCATTAATGATGCTTCATAGCTATATTTGTCGTGCATATAGTGAATAGCATTTAATGCAGTTACATATTGTTTTGCTAACCAATCCATAAAGTGGTCTAAACGAGCAAAAACTTTATCGAAATCAAGATATTCGTCAGTAATTGGCGCTTCTTTTGGACCTACTTGCATTTTAAGTTTCTCATCCACACCACCATTGATTGCGTATAGAAGAGTTTTAGCAAGGTTTGCACGTGCACCAAAGAACTGCATTTGTTTACCAACGATCATTGGGCTTACACAACATGCGATAGCATAGTCATCGTTGTTAAAGTCAGGGCGCATTAAGTCATCATTTTCATATTGTAATGATGAAGTATCAATAGATACTTTTGATGCAAACTCTTTAAATCCACTTGGTAATTGTTCAGACCAAAGAATTGTCATGTTTGGTTCTGGTGATGGACCCATAGTGTAAAGTGTATTTAAGAAACGGAACGAAGTTTTAGTCACTAAAGTACGACCATCTACACCCATACCAGCGATAGATTCAGTTGCCCAAATTGGGTCACCAGAGAATAATTCATCATATTCAGGCGTACGTAAGAATCGAACCATACGTAATTTCATAACGAAATGGTCAACAATTTCTTGCGCGTCTTTTTCAGTGATTAAGCCGGCTTCAAGGTCACGTTGGAAATAGATATCAAAGAATGTAGAAGTACGACCAAGAGACATCGCCGCACCATTTTGTGATTTAACCGCTGCTAAATAACCAAAGTAAGTCCATTGTACCGCTTCTTGAGCTGTTTTAGCTGGCCCAGAAATATCGTAACCATATTTAGCGGCCATTTCTTTAATTTGACCAAGTGCACGATGTTGCTCTGCAATTTCTTCACGACGTTGCATAGTCATTGCTAAGTCAACACCATTTTCAAAATCAGCTTGTAATGAGTTAAACTGTGCAAATTTGTCTTGCATTAAGTAGTCAATACCGTAAAGTGCAACACGACGGTAATCCCCAATGATACGACCACGACCATAAGCATCTGGAAGACCAGTGATAACACCTGATTTACGACAACGTAAGATATCTGGGGTATAAATATCAAAAACGCCTTGGTTATGAGTTTTACGATATTCAGTAAAGATTTTTTTGACTAAAGGATCAAGTGTACGGTTATAAGCCTTACATGAATTCTCGATCATTTTAATCCCACCAAATGGGATAATTGCACGTTTTAATGGTTTTTCAGTTTGTAAACCAACAATCTTTTCTAAATCTTTTTCAATATAACCTGCGTCATGAGCAGTAATTGTCGAAATAACACTTGTATCAAAATCCACAGGGGCATGGGTAGCATTTTCAATTTTAATGCCTTCCATTACTTTATCCCATAACTTAGTTGTCGCATCTGTTGCGCCAGCTAAGAAAGACTCATCACCCTCATATGGCGTGTAGTTCTTTTGGATAAAATCGCGGACATTAACATTATTTTGCCAATCACCATCTTTAAATCCTTTCCAAGCGACTGCTTGTACTTCGTTTAAATTACTCATAGTTTTTCACCTCAGGTTTACAAAAATAGTTATTTACCGCTCATATAAATGAGGGTAAATATTTTAAAATCAATGTGGCTTACGTAAATATAAAGCCCAATAAGGTAGCGCAACAGCTAATCCACCTAAAATATTCCCGATTGTTACCGGGATTAAATTATTTATAATAAAATGCTCAACGGTTAATTCTTTAAATGCATCTGCCGACAATCCAACAGCAGACCAAAACTCCGGTGAAGCAAAATTTTTAATTACAATTCCCATAGGAATCATAAACATATTTGCGATACTATGTTCAAATCCACTTGCCACAAACATAGCAACAGGTAATACCATAACTAACATCTTGTCGAGTAAACTGCGACCAGCATAACTCATCCAAGCAGCCAAACATACCATTAAATTAGCCAGTAAACCTAAAAATACTGCTTCAATAAAAGTATGGTGCAATTTATGATCTGCGGTTTGTAAAACGTTTAATCCCCACAAGCCATTAGCTACCATATATTGACCTGAAAGCCAAATAACTGCTACAAACAGTATAGCACCAATAAAGTTACCAATATAGACAAAAATCCAATTGCGTAGCATTTTTAGCCAACTCACTTTGTGAGTCATTTTAGGTAAAATAGTTAATACTGTTGAAGTAAAAAGATCTGCACCGCAGCAAACAACTAGCATTAATCCTAATGAAAAGCAGATACCACCGACTAATTTTGCTAAACCAAAAGCAACGCTAGCGGTTCCAGTTGTCACAGTGATATAAAATACAAATGCAATAGAAATAAAAACACCTGCAATAATGGCAGAAAGAAGCGTGCTACAAGGGTGTTTATTTACTTTGTAATTGCCGATGTCTTCAGCGATTTGGGTCATTTGCGCGGGGGAAAACGAATCCACGAGTTTATCTGTACTCAAACTAACATCCTCAAAAAAACTAGGGTTTTATGAGAGCCATAGTATACTCAAAATTTGAAGCAGATCACGTTTTTTTTATTAAAAAATTTTATAACAAAAAATCATTATTTGTTAAAGAAATTACTTTTACTATAAAAAATTCATCTAAAGTTATCCAAAAAAATTTAAAATATCTAATTAATTAAATTCATTTTTTTAGCATCAATATAAATATTTTTATAAGATAAACTGTTATAATACCGTTTAAAATTTTTAAAATAATCGATAGATTCACGTCCAAACTATTTTTACAAATTTGTTGTGATTGTTTGAAATATATCGTTTTCGCTTCATTACTAATTCTGCAAATGAAGCGTTTTCACTCTACTAGTCGCTTATTTATTATCTAAAATTCGACTCACTTTTATTAAGTAATTTCGGGATTCTTGAGAAACGTGCGAAGTCACTAATTTTCGATAAACTTGCTGTGGAGTCATAGAATTAATAATGTTAATGGCTTCGTTACGGTCGTTAGAAAACGTACGCAATACACTTCCTGCTCCACCATTATAAGAAGTAATCATGGCATATCTTAAAGAAATTGGGTTATTAATGCCTGCTAAATATTTAGTCTTTAATAAAGATAGATAGGCTGTGCCCATATCAACATTATTACGAGGATCGAGCAAAAACTTACGGCTCGGTTCGCCTGACTTACCTTTTAATTTAAAAATGTCACGACCTGCTGTATGTTGCTGAACTTGCATAAGACCTAATGCGTCAGTTCGACTTACTGCGTACGGGTTAAATGCCGATTCAACTTCCATAATCGCTAAAATTAATCGTTCATCAATAAAATAACGATTCGATGCCTCAGTTACAAGTGGTAAGAACTTTTTAGCACGTTGATTAATGTGGTTAGGCACAAGTTTGATTTCAACATAAGTAATTAAATGAGAACCAGATTTACGCTGTTTTAAATTATTCGCTAACACATAATCAGCAAAACTATTAGCTCGTGCACTCCAACGAATGGGCTGGCGTTCTTGGTCAAGAACTTGGTTATATAAAAAAGGTTCTTTTGATAAATCCTGGCTAATTTTATCTTTACGTATAATATCAACAGGTTCAGGCATTAATAGTGTTGAAACGATAGCTTCTTTCAAATTGTCGAGAGGAGAACTGGATAACGTCTCAATGGTAATGACACCAGAAACAAAATTAATATGCACTCGAGTTTGTAAATTATCCTCGTATTGCACATAATCTTTAGGGCCTGCTATAAGTACCTCTTTAGGCCCCCATATTTGTTCAATATTATTTGCATATTGACCAATTAAAATATTAAAAGCATTGGTATCTTTTACATAATAATCTTCGTCAATTTTATTGGAATTTTTACTAGGACAACCACTTAAAAGGCTCACTGTCACAAATAATGAAATAATTTTTATTTTGTTTTTCATTTGAGTTCTCAGTTTTTAGGTTTGTATCCGTCAATGACAATATCTTCACCTTCAAATAAAAATTTTACCATCTCACTTTCGATTTTTTTACGGTGTTCAGGATTCATCATATTATATTTGTTTTCATTAATTAACATAGTCTGTTTTTTTAGCCATTCTTGCCAAGCACTTTTAGAGATTTCATTATAAATTCGTTTACCTAGTTCACCTGGATACAGTTGAAAGTCTAAACCTTCTGCGTCTTTTTTTAAATAATGACAATAAATAACACGGCTCATCTTAGTTCCTATTGAGAGACAATTATCATTTGGCTAACGATTATACCCGAAAATGGTACGATAAAAACAATAAAATTGTTGCCTTAATCAATTTCGTTTACATGCTTTAAAAAATGAATTTTAATTCAAATATAATGAATAATTATTTACTTTACTAAACATTTAAATCACATAAAATAGATGTAACAATTTGGATAAAATATAAGGATAAAATGATGAACACCAAAATCACTCGAGAATTATTTGATAAAGTTATTTTACCTGTTTATGCACCAGCTCAATTTATTCCGGTTAAAGGTCAAGGCAGTCGTGTTTGGGATCAAAATGGTGAAGATTACATTGATTTTGCTGGTGGCATAGCTGTTAATGCCCTTGGTCATTGCCATCCAAGATTAATTAAAGCATTACAAGAACAAAGCGAGAAATTATGGCATGTTAGTAATGTTTTTACTAATGAACCGGCCTTGACTCTTGCGCAAAAACTAATTGATAACACGTTTGCAGATCGTGTGTTTTTTGCTAATTCAGGGGCTGAAGCCAATGAAGCAGCATTTAAACTTGCACGATACTATGCCACTGAAAAATACAGCCCTTATAAAACAAAAATCATCGCATTTTATCAATCTTTTCATGGTCGTACTTTTTTTACTGTATCTGTTGGTGGTCAAGCGAAATATTCCGACGGTTTTGGGCCAAAACCGGCCGATATTGTTCATGTTCCTTTTAACAATCTAGATGCAGTAAAAGCAATAATTGATGACCATACTTGTGCAGTAGTATTAGAGCCGGTACAAGGCGAAGGTGGATTAACTTCCGCAACACCAGAATTTTTGCAAGGTGTGCGTGAGCTTTGTGACCAATATAACGCACTGTTAATTTTTGACGAAGTACAATGCGGCATGGGACGTACGGGTAGCTTATTTACCTATCAACAATATGGAATAACACCGGATATATTGACTTCGGCTAAAGCATTAGGTGGTGGATTCCCTATTAGCGCAATGCTGACCACTAATGAAATTGCCTCGGTAATGCACCCTGGAGTGCATGGTACTACCTATGGTGGTAATCCTTTAGCTTGCGCGGTAGGTTGTGAGGCTTTTGATATTATTAACTCGCCAGAAGTGCTAGAAGGCGTTCAACAGCGAAGAGCAATATTTATTGAAAAACTAGAAGAGATTAATGATCAATTTAAAGTGTTTCGAGAATATCGCGGCAAAGGTTTATTATTAGGCGCCGAACTTCAACCGCAATTTCATGATAAAGCAAGAGAGTTTCTTAATGTTGCAACAGAATTTAACGTTATGATTTTAAATGCGGGCACCAATGTACTAAGATTTACACCTTCACTAATCATCTCTGAAAATGAAATACAAGAAGGCATGATGCGCTTTGCTAAAGCCGTCGAAAAGGTTGTCAACGCTTAAGTTTTTCTATACAGTAACGGCATTTTAATCAATTAGGTGCCGTTAATGCACTTAAAGGATACTTTGTTATGACCGATATTCGCCCTTTAAATTACGCAAAAACACACTTTATTTTAAGTGCGCCAGATATATCACACCTACCAAGTGATAGTGGCGTTGAAGTTGCTTTTGCCGGTAGATCTAACGCAGGTAAATCCAGTGCGCTCAACACGCTAACTAATCAAAAAACGTTAGCCAGAACCAGTAAAACACCAGGCAGAACCCAATTAATTAATCTTTTTGAAGTAGAAGAAAATTGTCGTTTGGTCGATTTACCAGGCTATGGTTATGCACAAGTGCCTGAAGCAATAAAACGAAAATGGCAAAAATCACTGGGTGAATATCTACAAAAACGAGAAAGCCTAAAAGGGTTAGTCATACTGATGGATATCAGACATCCACTCAAAGATCTCGATCAACAGATGATTGATTGGGCTGTATCGGTTGAAATTCCGGTGATGTTATTGCTAACTAAAGCCGATAAGCTTGCGTCTGGCGCGTTAAAAAAACAAGTCAATATGGTTAAAGAGGCAATCCTACCTTTTCAAGGTGATATTACTGTTGCGCCTTTTTCATCACCTAAACGAATTGGATTAGATGCATTAAAGCAAAAACTAGATCAATGGTTTAATCAACAGTAAGGAAACCATTTGATGAGTCAATTAGATTTTTCATTTCAATCATTATCACCGGAATTGATCATCGATAGTTTGGCAACTATTGGTATTGAGGTTGACTCAGGCTTAACAGCACTCAATAGTTACGAAAATCGCGTCTACCAATTTATGGATGAACAACGTGCTCGCTATGTAGTAAAGTTTTATCGACCCAATCGTTGGAATCGGCAGCAGATCCTTGAAGAGCATGAATTTACTAAGCAACTAGTTGACGCAGAAATTCCAGCTATTGCACCATTAACACTCAATGGCTGTACATTACATGAAAATCAGAACTATTTGTTTGCTGTTTTTCCTAGCGAGGGTGGTCGGCAATATGAACTGGATAATATTAACCAAATGGAATCGGTTGCCACCTTACTTGCACGGATTCATCAAATTGGCGCAAAACAACGGTTTTTACATCGTCCAACTATCGGATTAGACGAGTATTTATATCACCCGAAAGAAATCCTATTATCAAGTAATTTAGTCCCCAATAAAGTACGATTAGAACTTAATGAAACGTTGTCTACATTAACCCAAACCATCGAACAGCATTGGCATAACGATTGGCAACCTATTCGTATTCACGCCGATTGTCATCCTGGTAATATTTTATGGCGTGATAATGCTATGTTTGTTGATTTTGATGATGCGCGAAACGGACCAGCAATTCAAGATATGTGGATGCTACTTTATGGAACCACGCAAGAACAACGGCTACAATTAGATACCTTAGTTGAAATCTATCAAGAATTTTTTGATTTCGACACTGCACAGCTTAAATTAATCGAGCCTTTAAGAGCAATGCGTATGGTGCATCATCTAGCTTGGATTATAATGCGATGGCAAGATCCCGCTTTTCCACCCGCGTTTACATGGATAACAGATGAGGATTTTTGGCTTCAACAATTAGCAACATTTAGACAGCAAATTATTGCTATCCAATCACCCGCAATTCAATTGCTATCAGTGAGATAAATAAAACAGCCAAGCTTAAATTAATAAAAACGGGCAAATTGAAAGTGTTAAAGTCCTAACACCTTTAATAGCACCTCTAAATTAGGTTGTAGTTGAACTAATTGCTCTTTTTTGGGTTTGGAAAGTTGTTTAATACGATACTCAAGCCTTAAAGCTGTTGATCTATCACCTACACAAACTTGATACACAATGGCAAGATCTTGATGACCTTTTAAATGCTTTGCGCCCTTACCGCTTTGGTGTTGATGTAAACGTCGGCTCGTATCGGTTGTGATACCGGTGTACAATGATTGTTTAGCGGTTCTAATAATATATAAAAACCACATAACTGATTTACTATTCATAGTTCTCTCAACGTGATAAATTCATTTATCTTTTATAGTTTATCATTATTAATTCATTATATGCATGTGCCTATTTGCGTGAATTTTGTTAGAATAGTCACTTAGGTAAGATTACTACTTCTTTTACTTTATTTAACTTACTGTTCTAGATAGTCCCCATGTTATATATTTTGAGGCGTTAAAATTTGAATAACTTTGCAAAAATTATTGAAGTTGAACGTGGCGATATGAAATTCGCTTATGTTGATAATGATGAAATTAATTATTTAGACCTTTTTGACCAATTTCTGGCAGAAGAAGGACATCGCGAACTCCTCGATCCCAGTGATAAATTAGAGCGATATACTTATTTAATTAATCACAATCAAAGCAAATTTATCTTTAAAATTGATGGTGGGATCGAACATCGTTTAGAGCGTAAGCTTATTGCCAAAATTACGGGCGATTTTTATTTCAACCTCATTCGAAAGTTGGCAAAAATATCATTAGATAAATGTGATATTGCTTATGAGCTTTATTTGGTTGCTTTTGACAAAAAAAACCAGCGCCATTATATGATTTTCAATTTTATTGAAGGCCGCTCATTGAAATGGGAAGAAATGGAGCAGTATGGCGATCAAATAAAAAACTGTATTGAAAAATTACACAGTTATAATTTAGTCTCTAATGACGTACATGGTGGTAATTTTATTTTAACACCTGACGGCAAAATTAAAGCGATTGATTTAACTAATTCTGGTTTTATTTGGTTAACGAAAGCGAATGATGCTATTGAATTAAAAGAACGCTTCAATATCAAAATCAAAGTCCCTGTTTTAGCAATGGCAATTAAAAAATTTACCCATGGCTTTAAAAAATTATCACGAAAAATACGTGGTAAAAAAGATTAAATTAACCAGATGAGAGAAGGTCAAACTTCTCTCTTAATTTAGTAATACATACTGTTGCCTTTGAAGACTTAATTAGTAAAAATTAGCCCTCCATCTAGTTTATAGATTATCATTTTATTCGTTTTTCAAACCATAGAAACACTAGCAAATCTATGTATAACCAGCTAGAATTAATCAGTTAATTCTAATAAGGGTGTGGTATGAAAAAGTTAATTGGTATTGTGACAATATTTACGATGCTAACAGGGTGTACATCTCAAAAGATGATGTCAATTTATCAAACGCAAGGTGTAGAAATCGGTCAAAATTCATCTGGTGTTGATATAGTGAATAAATATACTACCTCACGCCCTATTACTGCCCTTCACTCCTCTTTAGCACTGTGTATAGCTCAAGAACTTGATAATAGCCCTGTGGTATTAACCAGTGATAACTATTTTGGTTCACGCTGGTGGTCATACTATAACATGCCAGTTCAACAACAGGCCGTCACAGTCAGTGGTGGTGATACAATTAAATTAGTTGAAGGAAATAGTGTTGTCGCTAACGCAGTTACAGACTACGAATATTATATTAAGTATTTTGTTAGTTATACCCTGACAACAACGCGCAATCAAAATGATATCCGTTATCTGTTTAGTAATATTAAACAAGCCCAGCAATTTACTGGTTCAGTGGCCAATGACGGTTTTGAAAACGTAAAAACACTTGAAAGCGCGCATCCAAACTTAGTTATTGATGCATTAAACAAAGAAGTTGATAAAATTCAAGCTTGCTTACTGCGATAATACAAAATTAAGCAATATTCTTAATCTTGTAAGATGTGTTTTAAAGATTATACCTTTCAACATATTTTGTAACAAAAATAACTAGTCATTATTCGATATTGACTAGTTTTATTCAAGTAAACATTGCCTTACTATTTTTTAAAACGTCCAATCTTCTATTTTACTAATGAGATCTTAATCTATTTCAAAAAATTTAACCAAATCAGGATATAACATATCATTATTAATGATATAGCTACCATGATCATGGTTTGTCATAATTTTCAATTGCGAGTTAGGTATATTGTCAGCAACTTCAACAAACATTGCAGGATTATAAATATCATTTTCTGCACCAATAATTAAAGTTGGGATCGTAATTTTCGTTAACGAACTTACTTCAATATTAGGTTGTTCAAGCATCATTTTAAATAATGGATCGTTTGTTTGTTCATAGTGCTGTAGTACGTATTGATAGCTTTGTTGCGTAAAATCAGATGGTTTTAAATTCACCCCCAATAATGCCATTTTTTTAATCATTTCTTTACCGCGTAAAGCTAACAATAATGCAATAATGGCGCCATCACTAAAACCTATAATATTAACGGATTTAAGATGTAATTTGTTAATTAACGCCTCAATATCATCAGCCATAACGTTATAATCATAAACAGCTGTTTTATCGCTTCGACCATGATTACGACTATCCACTGCATAAATAGTATAATGTGACGTTAATTTGGCGATGAGTGGTAAAAAAACTTGATGATCTTCACCATTACCGTGCAACAGCATCAAAGGCTCACCTTTACCCGTTTTTAGATAGTAAAGGTTTACTCCGTTAACACATAGCATAATTCACCTTAATGACAGTTAGTTGATGTCAAAACAGTATAATTTTGATTTAATTTTTCACCTATCTAAACATAAATAATTTTCATAAACCACTCTTACCGGTCATTAATAAATATTAATTGTTAATAGACTAAAATTTCGCTATATTTAAAATTATATAGCGAATATAATTTTAAACTAATTAATTATTAATTAACACATTATATGTCTATTAGGATGAACGATGGAAATTTATAAAAAGTTTTTACTACCATTTGGATTGTTTTTATCACTATGCTTAACAGTCACCTGTGAAGCTAAACAAGTGACTGATCAACTTAACCGTACTGTTCAAATCCCAGATAAAGTCGAAAGAGTAGTCGTTTTGCAACATCAAACATTAAATCTAATTGTACAACTAAACCGTCAACAAACCCTTGTGGGTGTTTTGTCTTCTTGGCAAAAATTATTAGGAAAAGACTTTGTCAGATTTGCTCCAACTTTGTCTAACCTATCGACACCGGGCGATCTAACTTCGGTTAATATCGAAAGTTTACTTGCTCTCAAACCACAAGTTGTCTTTGTCACAAACTACATGCCCAAAGCGGTTATCGATCAAATTGAAAAACTCAACATTCCAGTTATTGCTATCTCGTTACGCAAAGATATAACATCACAGGCAGATAAAATAAATCCCATTATGGTTGATGAAGAGAAAACTTACAATGAAGGATTAAAACAAGCGATACGCCTAATTGGTGACGTGCTTGATGCTAACAATGAAGCCGAGGACTTAATCAACTATTCTTTTGAGCATCGAAAAATTGTCACAGATCGATTACAACGTATAACACCTGAAAAACGCATACGCGTTTATATGGCTAACCCAGATCTCACCACCTATGGTTCGGGCAAATATACTGGATTAATGATGGAACATGCAGGTGCCATTAATGTTGCTGCAGCAACGATTCAAGGCTTTAAACAAGTTTCGATAGAAAATGTCTTACAATGGAATCCACAAGTAATCTTTGTGCAAGATCGATATCCACAAGTCGTTCAAACAATTTTATCCGATGATTTATGGAAAAATATTGATGCCGTTAAACAAAATAAAGTCTATTTAATGCCCGAATACGCAAAAGCATGGGGATATCCTATGCCTGAAGCTTTAGCCATCGGTGAGCTTTGGATGGCAAAAAAACTTTACCCAGATTTGTTCAAAGATATCGATATGCAAAAACAAGCCAATGATTATTATTGGCGATTTTATCGCGTCAACTATCATGGGGAATAACAATATAATATGATCAGCTTTTCCTATCGCCATTTACATGTTGGCCTGATTATATTAACCATAATATTAATAGTTGTTTCATTAATTATTGGACACTATTCAATATCTGTTAGCCAAGTTATCCATGTATTGCTTTCATTGCCAACATCACAAATAGATCAAACAATGGTGGTTGATAATCAAGTCATTTGGCAAGTAAGATTGCCACGAATTTTATTAGCTTTTCTTGCAGGTGCAGGATTAGCAATTTGCGGCGCCGTATTACAAGGGTTATTTTATAACCCGCTTGTTGATCCTCATGTCATTGGCGTAACATCAGGCGCGGCTTTTGGTGGGACTTTAGCCATTTTGTTAAATTTTTCAACCTTTGGACTGATGGTTTCAGCTTTTTCATTTGGGCTATTAATACTAGTTTTAATCTTATTATTAACTCACGTTATTAAACAAAACAATGTGCTAGTTCTAGTATTAGTTGGATTAATATTAAGTGGTTTTTTTAACGCACTGGTGAGTTTAATACAATACTTGGCCGATAGTGAAGAAACACTCCCCAATATTGTATTTTGGTTATTAGGTAGTTTTGCCACCGCTAATTGGGATAAATTAATGACATTAGCCATTCCAATTGTTATTGCTAGCTATTTATTAATCCGGCTAAGTTGGCGAATAAATATTTTATCATTAGGGGATAGTGAAGCTAAAAATTTAGGTATATCAATTCTTTTTTCTCGATGGTTAATTTTAATTTTGTGTACCTTAATTATTTCTATGCAAGTGGCAGTAAGTGGTTGTATTGGCTGGGTAGGATTAATCATTCCTCATGCCGCGCGATTATTGGTCGGTAGTAATCATCAACGACTACTGCCGATAACATTCTGGTTAGGTGGTGCTTTTATGATTATTGTTGATGATATTGCACGAACCCTCAGCACGGCTGAAATACCACTCGGTATTATTACAGCGCTGGTTGGTGCGCCTTGTTTTGTTTTGTTATTACGACACCAAATTTTACAGAAATCCTAAAATGACATCAGCGATTATAACAACACATAACTTAATTTGTGGTTATCAACAGAGTAAACCCTTAACTACTGCGATAAATATTACAATTCATACCAATGATATTATCGCTATTCTTGGCGTGAATGGCCGAGGAAAAAGTACTTTGCTTAATACGTTAATGGGAACGCTTAAGCCTTTAAGTGGCACTATTAACAATCCTCATTGTTGCAGCTTTGTCCCACAAAATTTTATGCCTAATATAGATTATAAAGTATGGGAAATTGTGGTAATGGGAAGTGCTAAAAAATGGGGATTATTTGGAAAACCCGATCGACACCTTTTACAGTTAGTTGAAGATAAGTTAGCCCAATTTGGATTAGCACATTATAGTCATCACCTATTTTCACAGCTTTCTGGCGGTCAAAAACAGTTAGTGCTTATTGCCCGTGCATTAATGAGTGAATCGAAAATTTTATTACTCGATGAGCCAACAAGTGCATTAGATTTACATAATCAACATAAAGTGTTAAACATTTTGTCCTCATTAGTACAGAAACAAAATTTAACTATTGTGTTTACAACGCATGATCCAGCTCATGCAATGAGTTTAGCTAACAAAGTATTATTACTTGATGAAACAGGTTATCAATATGGTCTCACCCAAACGTTATTAACCGAGACACAATTAACCCAGTTATATAACATCACAATGAAAAAAATAGTTTTTTCTGACTGCCAAACCATCATTCCTCTTTACACATTGAGTAATCATTATGACAACACTTAATATTTATGCAGCGGGAAGTTTACGTATTGCATTTCCTGCATTAGCCGAACTATTCAAACAAAGCTTTTCAACCGAAATTCATATAAAATTTGGACCGGCTGGATTACTATGTGAAAAACTATTGCAGAAAACTGCTGACGATAATATTCATTTATTTGCATCGGCAAACACGTTGCATCCTAAAACACTCATAGATCACGGAAAGGCTATATCTGATTATGTTTTTGCCCATAATCGCTTATGTGTCACCGTCAGAAATGAATCAAAATGGACATCAAGCGATATCATCAAATTATTATTACATCCTGAAACACGTATTGGCATGTCTACTCCGCAAAAAGATCCCTCTGGAGATTATACTTTTCAGCTATTTGATAACATAGGTACCTACTATGAGGGTATGGGTGAGCAATTAAAACACCGCGCAAAACAATTAGTCGGGGGATCACTAGAGAGTCATATCCCTAAAGCGATGCATCCGGCTGAATTTTTTTTACTAAACAACACCGTTGACGCCTATATTGGTTATGCTAATTACGCACAAACAATTTTACAAAATCCGAAATTAGCTATGATTAATTTGCCTGCCAAGTTTAATCCTGCTATAGATTACAGTATTGCCTTACTTAAACCAGCTCATAAAATGGCGAAGTTATTTATTGGTTTTTTACTTAGTGAAAACGGTCAAAACTGCTTGATGGCTAACGGCTTTGGTAAAATAACGAACATAAAAACAAATTAACTACTTACATTAATTACAAAACGAGTTAGATAAGTTTCATATTCTTCTGATTTCTAACTGTATAACTATACTACTGTTATTTAGAGAAATAATAAAATGACAGAAAGGAGAGATACAGTTATGGGCATGATGCAGAAAATACAAGAAAATAAAATTTATATTGGTTCGTTACCCTTACCAATTTTTATTGTGTGCTCAATTATTGTTATCATTGCAGCCCAGTTGAACATGTTACCTAAAACATTAATTGGTGGTTTTGCGGTGATTTTACCCCTTGGATGGTGTTTAGGCACTATTGGGCAAAATATTCCCTTTTTTAAAAAATTTGGTGCACCAGCTATACTTTCCTTAATTGTGCCTTCTATCCTTGTATATTATGGCGTTTTTGATGAAAACACATTAGCCGCCACAAAAATGTTAATGAAGGATTCTAATTTCCTGCTGTTTTATATTGCGAGTTTAGTTTGTGGTAGTATTCTTGGTATGCATCGAGTCATTTTGATTCAAGGTTTTATTCGTATGATGATTCCTATGCTGCTTGGCATGTGCATCGCAGCTGTTGTTGGCGTTGCAGTTGCTGTCGCTTTTGGTGATACATGGGAACATGCATTTTTCTACACAGTATCCCCAGTGATGGCAGGCGGAATCGGTGAAGGTGTGTTACAGCTATCTAATGCTTATAGTAATATCCTTAATCAAAATTATGATTCCTTTGTGAGTGCATTAATCCCAGCAACCGTTGTAGGTAACTTTTTTGCTATTACTTTCACCGCTATTATGAGTCGAATCGGTGAGTTAAAACCACAGTTAAGTGGTCATGGTCAGTTAGTCAAAATTGAATTTGATGGACTTGCCGACGCATTAAAAGAAGATAAAACACCATTAGATGCTAGAGCCATGAGCGGTGCGATAATGATTTTAGCTACCTTATTTATTTTCGGTATGATTTTAGAAAAGATAACTCACTTCCCTGGACCAGTTTTAATGATCATTGCTACTGCAATAGTGAAATACTTCCGTTTGCTACCTGAAAGTGTAGAACGGGGTAGCCAGCAATGGTATAAGTTTATTTCTGGCAATTTTACCTTCCCATTAATGGCAGGATTAGGGTTGTTGTATATTGATTTAGGTAGTGTAGTCAATGTATTAACCGTGCCTTATTTTATAACCATCATTTCGGTTGTATTAACTGTTTCGATGACCGGTTTTGTATGTAGTTTCTTCCTAAAAATGTACCCTGTTGAAGCCTCGATTATTTCATCTTGTCAAAGTGGAATGGGGGGAACAGGCGATGTTGCGATACTTTCAACCGCTAATCGAATGAATCTAATGCCTTTTGCGCAAGTCGCAACGCGTTTAGGAGGCGCATTAATGGTGATATGCACAACAGCACTATTAAGATATTTACATATGTAGTCGCAAAAAAGATGAGTTAAAATAATTAATAATTATCATGTTACATGATTAGGTTAACAGTTTAGATATCCAATTATCTAACCTCTTATAAAAAATTGATTGAGTATAATTAAAAAGGAATAATTATGACAACAGTGCAAGAAAAAGCCTTAGCTATCAGCAAACAAATGCATGGCAAATTTGAAATAAATGCTAAAGTCCCGGTTAACTCTATGTCGGATTTGAGTGTGGCTTATACTCCTGGAGTTGCTGCAGTGTGTACTGAAATTGCTAAAAATCCTGAATCAGTTTATGAGTATACCAGCAAACGCAATCTGGTTGCGGTTATAACTGATGGTTCAGCGGTATTAGGGCTAGGAAATATAGGGCCTGAAGCAGCAATACCCGTCATGGAAGGCAAAGCGATATTATTCAAAAAATTTGCTAATGTTGATGCCATTCCATTATCACTCAATACGCAAGATCCTGATGAGTTAGTTAAGCATATTGCAGCATTAGCCCCATCTTTTGGCGGAATTAATCTTGAAGATATTAGCGCACCAAGATGTTTTGAGATTGAGAAAAGATTGCAAGAAATATTAGATATCCCTGTTTTCCATGATGATCAACACGGCACAGCTATTGTTGTTTTAGCCGCGTTATATAATGCTTTAAAAGTGGCGGGTAAAAAAATTGAATCGGCCAAAGTTGTTATTAACGGCGGTGGAGCTGCCGGTTTAGCTATTGCCGATATGCTTTTAGCGGCAGGTGTTACCGATCTAAAAATCGTCGACAAAATTGGCATTTTATCTGAAGATGATCAAAGCCTACCTCCTCATCATTTAGCGATAGCCAAAAGAACAAATAAATCAAAACAAAAAGGTACACTTGAAGATGCAGTAAAAAATGCCGATGTTTTTATTGGCGTATCTGCACCTGGGGTTTTAAAAGCCGATTGGGTCAAAACCATGGCAGAAAAAGCAATTATTTTTGCAATGGCAAATCCGACACCCGAAATTTTTCCTGATGAAGCAAAAGCCGCTGGCGCTTACATTGTCGGGACAGGGCGCAGTGATTATCCAAATCAAATTAATAATGTACTGGCTTTTCCAGGCATCTTTAGAGGTGCACTTGACGCGAGAGCCAAAAATATTACATTAGCCATGCAGTTAGCGGCAGCTAAAGGTTTAGCTAACATTATTACGCCCGATAAATTATCTGTAGAGTGTATATTACCCAACGCTTTTGAGCCTAATGTCGCTAAAGTCGTGGCCGAAAGTGTGAAAAATGCGGCTAAAAGTGAATAAGTAATAGAGGATCAATAACTAAACTTAACAATCAAAACCTACTATCAAAATAATTGGGTAGTAGGTTTTCACCATTAATAAGTTAATATAATCAAACTATTAATGATTTAGCATGAATGATGAATATGAAGTATCTTTTTAATCGATTAACACTCAAAATTAAATTAATTAGCTTAATTTGTTTGGTATTTATACTATCGGTTATTGCCCAAAATATTTATATTGTACATGTTGTTAATGACGAATATTTAATGCATTCACGTCAAGGGGTTGAAAATATTGCTAATATCATCTCAACATCCGATGACATCATCCATAAAATGCAAACCCCAACACCAGAACATTTAGCCTCCATTCAAACTATTGCTGAACAAGCACGGATAATGACTCAAGTCGATTTTGTGGTTATTTTTAATATGCAAAGCATACGCCTTTCCCATCCAGATAAAAACAAAATTGGGCAACTTATTGTTGGCGGCGATGAGCAACCGGCATTAAAAGGCGAATCCTATTCATCCATTGCCAAAGGAACCTTAGGCGATTCAGTGCGTGCTTTTAGACCTATTTTCAATCAATTACACCAGCAAATTGGGGGGGTTCTAGTTGGACAAACGCTAAAAAAAATTAATCATTCAGCAGCCAAAACCAGTCAACCTATTTGGTTATCATTAGTCGCATCATTAATCATCGCCATTATCTTAGCGTCTTTACTTTCTCGAAACATAAAAAAAATATTATATGGACTCGAACCATTAGAGATGGCTCACTTATTTGAAGAACGAAATGCAATTATACGAACAGTTAAAGAAGGTATTGTGGTTGTTAATCGTGAAGGGCTGATAACTCAAATTAACGACGAAGCGAGAAGAATATTACGTTTACCAGATAGCAAAGATAATATTATCGGCTATCCAATTGCAAAGATTATTCCCAATACTCGATTGTGTGATGTCATGATGACAGGTATTCCTGAATATGATTGTGAACAAAACATCAATGGCGTTGTTATTTTAACTAACCGAACACCATTATTTGTAAAAGAATCACTTGTTGGCGCGATTGCCTCATTTAGGGATATGACAGAAGTACGACAATTAGCCGAAAACCTAACGGGGGTGAATCGTTATGCTGATGCATTACGTTCACAATCTCATGAATTTAATAATAAATTACATGTTATCTATGGGTTAGCCTTTAATGATAATAAACAAGAGTTAATCGATTATCTTGAAGAGATAATAGGTAACAAACAAGCCGAATCTAAGCTAATTAGTCAAACAATAAAAGATCCTATTATTGCGGGATTTTTAAATAGCAAATTTAGTCGAGCTCGTGAGCTCGGTATATCATTATCTTTAAATGTTAAAGGTGAATTAAAACTCATCCCGAATATCTCTGTGACCCACAGTTTAATTACCATTCTTGGCAATCTCATCGATAATGGATTAGATGCTATTCAATTTTTAGATGATAAACAGATCATTATTAATTTAGTGATAAGTCATGAAATTTTTGAAATTGAAGTCATTGATAATGGTGAAGGTATTGCACAAGAAGATATACAATATATCTTTAACAAAGGCTATTCAACCAAAGGAGATAACCGAGGTATAGGACTTTATTTAGTATTAGCTAGTCTTGATGAACTTGGTGGGCATATTCAATTGTGTGATCCAATTAATAAAAAAGGGGCTTGTTTTAAAGTATCATTACCACTTTGTGAACTTTATAGAGAGAAAGAGTAATGGTTGATGTATTGATTGTTGAAGACGATCCAATGGTGGCGGAGTTAAATAAAAAATACCTACAAAGGATGACAGGATTTCATTTAATTGCCAATGTGAGTAATGGCGAACAAGCACTCCATTTTATTCATGACAATCATATAGATCTTATCTTACTCGATGTCTTTATGCCTAAACTTAATGGGCTTGAGTTGTTACAACATATTCGTATCAGTTATCCACAAATTGATATTATTATGGTGACAGCAGCATGTAATACCAGTGATATCCAAACAGCATTACGTTTGGGCGTAATTGATTATATTGTCAAACCATTTACCTTTGAACGTTTAAGAACTGCACTTATTTCATATCAAGAACGAGTACGTTTATTGTCGTCATCAAAAATACTTAATCAACATCAATTAGACGATCGTATTTTTGCCAAACCATCGATAAACCATAAAGAGTTACCCAAAGGAATTGATAGCCAAACATTAAAAAAAGTCCGTGAAACTATTATTCACTATAATCATGAATTTTCGATGAGCGATATTGTCGAGTTAATACCATTATCGCGCATATCATTAAAAAAATATCTTGATTACTTAGAAGAACGTGAAGAGCTTGAAAGTCATTTGACCTACTTATCCATTGGTAGACCAGTAAAACGTTATACTTATCAGAATTAATTTGTGATTATTTTTAATTAACATATTGATTATAAAATAATAACAGTCAAGAAATAAAAATTATTGATTATTATTATTGATGGTTTATTATCCTCATTTTTAAAAGGATTTTTAGATAAACCATGAAACTCAAATCAATTTCTTTATTAATCATCACAGTATTTAGTGCCAATCAAGCACAAGCTTATAACTATGTCGCTTCTTCTGATGTCATTTTACCTTTTAACCAGATTAATGAACGTTATTTCATAACTAACAGTACTACTAATGCGGTTAATATTAACGTTTCTGACGGTTTGACTGTTAATAGTGATGGTTCATTTCACTTAGGTTTTAGTGGTAAAACCGATAGTGAAACAGCTTCACTTGCCGCAGGTGATATCAATATGAATATCAATGGTAACTTTCAAATTCATAATGATACATGGATTGGTAAATTTGATACAAAATTCTTTACTCAATATTTAGGGTTGCATAAAGATTATCCATATAACCCTATCAATCAAGACATTAACGTTCATGTAACAGGCGATATTAATGTTGAATTAGGTGCAGATAAAGAAAGAGGCGGACTCATGATTTTGGCTGGTAATGTCATGGGAACAGGCGTAAATACGACAGGTAAAACCACCGTAAAAGTAGATGGCGATACCAATATTCGAAGTGGCGATAATCATTTAGCCGGTACCGCTCTAGCACCAGCTAAGTTAATCACTCGTAGCTTTAATTTAACTGGTGGTGATATTGAAATCATCGGAGCAAAAACAGTACTAGAAACGACCAATAACGATATCAATAAGTCTTCTGTGACCATAGGTAAGACCGGTAAAATGATCATTATGCGAGGAGGGACTGTTGATGTCAGCCTTGGTGGTAATTTCAACGTGATTGATCAAGGTATTTTAAGTGCTAGCCGAGGTAATGGTTTTGTCAAACTGGCATCAAATGGACAGGTATATATCGGTAAAAATGCGACAATCGAATCCTCTAAAGGCTCTCTTTTCATTAGTGATCAAACTAACCGAACATCACAATTAAATATTGATGGCATTATTAGTTTTGGGGTTTCTGATACCAAACAGATTAATGAAATTAATGGTGATAATGTTAATGTTAATACAACAGCAAAATTTTCTGCAACAGATGACTTTTTAAAGAACGCATTTAAATATACCTCTTCTGAAGCTAATGCCACCGTATTATCAGCAAATAATTCTTTGAAAATTGCTAATATTCAAAATAATGAAACAAAAGCACTTATTCAAAACATTTATGGCGATCTGAACTTTAAATTAACAGGCAATGAGTTAAAATTTGTTAACGCGACTAATGTCACTGACTTTAGTAATGCCGCTCAAACAAAAGCTGCTGCTGATCGTCAAATTTCCCGTTATTATCAACAAGTCGGTACTAATTCAAAAAATGTAGCAAAACGATTTGCACAAAATGTAGCTAAAGTTTCGTATGAATCATTCTATAATCCGACTAATAAAGGCAGTGTTATTTCTGATAAATCGTTAGCTGGCGATTTAAACTGGGCAATATTAAGCGCAATAGGACGAGGTAATTTAGCTATTGAAAATCGTGGCACGAGTTTACAATTTAATCGCACCTTAGCTGGATTATATAATAATAATCAGGGTTTACACTTGTCTGAAATTGCACTTAACAACTTCAATTACACGAAATCAATCTTAGACAAACAAGTTGGACAATATTTTCAAAATAAAAAATTAGTCAATAATAATGATAATTTATGGATAAACCTTACCCATCATGATGAAAATACCGATAACCATGATGGTATTTCTGGTTATAAATACTCTTCTAACGGATTTATGATGGGATACGACAACGAGTTGCTAGATAACCTACTTGTAGGCTCAGCAATCGGTTATTCGTCAGGTGATTATAAAAATAAAGCAGCTTCATCCAATGATTCAGATATCAATAATTATCAAATTCAGCTTTATTCTACTTATAAATCACCAACAAATATCATTGCATCAACTTACGCCGGCTACTCTTATGGAAAAAACCGATTAAAAGCAGACGACAATCACAATACTATCAAAGAAAAATTCCATAGTAATACGTGGAATATTGGTGGTTCGATTGGTTATGACTGGCAAAGTACTGATCAATTAACATTAACACCTGCGATTGGTTTAACTTATGTGCATACTGAAAATAGCGCACATGATGTCAGTTATAACAGTATTGATTTAGTTAAATATGCTAAATCATCTAACTCATCATTATTGCTTCCTGTCGATTTAACAGCAAATTATTTAGTTTGGCAAAATCAGGATAGTCAATTATTGTTAACCGCAAAAACAGGTTATGCATTTAATTTGAGTAATGATAAATTTGATAGTGATATCACTATTAATGGCATTGATAATTTATCTAAAATGCGTGCCTACTCATCCAACCGTAGCAAAAATCAATATAACTTTGCTAGCGGCATCACCTATAAATATAATTTAGTTGATGTAAATATTAATTATCAATACTTTGGTGAGAGTAAAAGAAATTCAAATTATATTACGGCTCTTACAAAAATTAGTTTTTAATCACTGAAACTAACCAGACAAAGATGATGCTCTACTGTTTTTTCAAAAAAGAGCATCATCAAATCGACATAGCAATAATTCTCTATGCAGTGATCTCATCTAAAGAAAGATTAAAACTCGGTACAAAAACATCTAAAAAGTAATCCATTTCAGGGCTGCTTCGCTCAGATAAAGTTTTTTTAAGGCGCTGTTTTGCCAGTTTAAACTCGTTATTACCCGCACTTAACTCTTCAATTGTTTTAAGATATGCACATAAAGCATCAGCTTGTTTCACAATGCTTTTTTCTTCTTCAGTATAAAAATCATCATCAATTAGGCATCTAAAATCGTCTTGTAACTCTTTGGGTAACATATTAATGAGTTTATTTTGTGCTATTTTTTCAATTTTTTTATATTCAACCGTTATTTGTGGATTGTAATATTTGGTTGGTGTGGGTAAATCGCCCGTGATAACCTCTGATGCATCATGATACATAGCTAATAATGCAATTCGTTCAGGATTAACATCACCATTAAATCGTTTATTTTTAATAATAGCTAAAGCATGGGCAACAAAAGCCACTTGCAAACTGTGTTCAGATACATTTTCAGTTCTCACATTACGCATTAAAGGCCAGCGATTAATCAATTTTAATCGTGACAAATGAGCAAAAAAATGACTAGTATTCATAGGGAAAACTCTTTCTGATTTAAAAATAAAAAACGCTTCCATTACTGTATGGAAGCGCTTATTAGATAAATAAATGTATTTAAATTTTTAAGCTAAAACAAGTTGCTGCGTACCTAAAGCAAGTGGAACAGTTTGCTCTTCGGTAAAAGTGACATATTCCCACGCATCTTGTTTTGCTAATAAAGCTTGTAATAATTGATTATTTAAAGCATGACCAGATTTATAACAAACGACTTCGCCAATCATATTATGGCCACACATATATAAATCACCGATAGTATCGAGCATTTTATGACGAACAAATTCATCTTCAAAACGCAAGCCATCTTCGTTAAGGACTTTATAGTCATCAACCACAATTGCACAATCTAAACTACCACCTAAACACAAACCTTTTGATTGTAATGCTTCAATATCACGCATAAAACCAAATGTTCTTGCTCGGCTAATTTGACGAATAAATGATTCAGACGAAAAATCCAACTGATAACGTTGTGAACTACTATCAATTGCCGGATGATGAAAATCGATAGTAAAATCTAATCTAAACCCATTATATGGTCTAACTTCAGCCCATTTGTCACCATTTTCAACGCGAACAGTTTCTTTAACGCGTAAAAATCGTTTAAGTGCATTTTGCTCGGTAATACCTGCATCAAGCAGTAAATAAACAAACGGACTTGCACTACCATCCATAATTGGGATTTCAGGCGCATCAACTTCGATAATAATGTTATCGATGCCAAGACCTGCTAGCGCTGAGTTAATATGCTCAACAGTTGAGATACGAACGTTATCTTCATTCACTAAGCATGTACAAAGCATAGTATCACGCACTGATTTTGCATCCACCGGAAAATCAACATATGGATTCAAATCAGTACGACGATAAATAACACCTGTATTTTCAGGCGCAGGGCGTAACGTCAAAGTAACTTTTTTGCCGGTATGCAAACCAACACCTGTTGCTTGTATTGTCCTTTTTAATGTTCTTTGTTTCACTTTACACCTACTATTCTATTTGTTTCTATTGACATTAGACAATAAAAAACCAAATAAGTTCAACACTAATTCGCTTGCTTACGGATAAAAGCAGGAATATCTAAAATTTTATTTTCTTCCAGAGGAGAAATGCTTTGCTCATTAACCACTTTAGCTAATTTCTCTTCTTGATGTCCTAAATTACTGCTTTGACCAAATAGCGAGTTTTGTGAAATTGGTTTAGCAATTTTAACTTCTGGACGCTTATCCATACCAATGCCTGTTGCAACAACAGTAACTCGAATTTCATCTGACATATCAGGATCAAAAGTTGTCCCGACAACAACAGTGGCATTATCAGAAGCAAATGCTCTGACTGTACTACCCACTGTTTCGAATTCTTCTAAGCCAAGATCTAAACCGGCGGTAACATTAACTAAGACGCCGCGCGCACCAGATAAATCAATATCTTCTAATAATGGGCTAGAAATGGCCATTTCAGCAGCTTCTTCAGCTCGATTATCACCACTTGCACGACCTGATCCCATCATGGCATATCCCATTTCTGACATCACTGTTCTAACGTCGGCAAAGTCCACGTTGATATGACCAGGTTTAGTAATTAATTCTGCAATACCTTGTACCGCACCTTTTAATACACCATTTGCTGCCGCAAAAGCATCTAATAACTTAACGCCTCTACCCAATACTTTTAGTAATTTATCATTTGGTATAGTAATAAGTGAATCAACATGCTTAGCTAATTCAGCAATACCTTGCTCAGCAAAAGCCATACGCTTTTTACCTTCAAAACCAAATGGTTTTGTCACTACAGCAACGGTCAAAATACCTAACTCTTTAGCGATTTCAGCAACGACTGGGGCAGCACCTGTTCCTGTTCCACCACCCATTCCCGCTGCGATAAATACCATATCAGCGCCTTCAATAGCACTACGAATGACCTCACGATCTTCCTCGGCAGAATTTCTACCCACTTCAGGATTAGCACCAGCACCAAGTCCTTTGGTTACATTGGTACCGATTTGGATAGTTTGACCTACCTTAATTCTTTTTAATGCTTGTGCATCTGTATTTGCCGCAAAAAATTCTACACCTTCAATATGTTCAGCAATCATGTGTTCAACGGCGTTACCACCGCCACCACCAACACCAATAACTTTAATGACTGCTGCTGGTTCATCATCTGCAACCATAGGCTCAAACATAACTTATCTCCAATTATACGATCTTAGAACATTGTACAGATAACCGTCTACAATGTCCACGAAGTTCTTGAAATATATTAGCTAAAATTCTTTTTTAAACCAACCGGTCAAACGTTTAGCTATCCCTTTTAATGATGATTTGTCACTATCTTTGCCATCATCATTTAATAAACTCTGTTTCCCATAGTGTAATAACCCAACTGTCGTTGAACAATAAGGTTTTTGTACATAATCAGTTAGGCCCGAAATATTTAAAGGTTGACCTATACGTACTTGATTTTGAAAAACTTTTTCCGCACACTCAACCATACCTTTAATTTGAGCTGCACCACCAGTTAATACAATACCGGCTGCGAGTTGATATTTGACATTTTGTTTTTTTAGTTCGTCTTGTAGCGAAAGTAATTCTTTTTGAACTAAGGAAAGAAGTTCAGAATAACGAGGTTCTATGACATCAGCAAGTGTCTGTCTTTGTAAAGAACGAGATGGTCTACCGCCGACACTCGGTACATCGATGACTTCATCTTTACCAATTAATGAACCGACAGCACAACCATAGCGAATTTTAATATTTTCAGCATCCATTGGTGGGGCACCAAAGGCATAAGCGATATCGCTAGTAACAACATTTCCCGCATAAGGAATGACAACAGAATGACGTAAAGCACCACCTGTATACACCGTCACATCCATTGTGCCGCCGCCCATATCAATAACACAGACGCCTAATTCCTTTTCATCATCAGTCAATACTGCATAACTCGATGCTAAGCCAGAAAAAATAAGCTGATCAACTTTTAAACCACAACGTTCAACCGCTTTTACAATGTTTCTGGCCATATCATTATGGCAAGTGACTAAATGCACTTTAGCTTTCATACGTACGCCAGACAAACCAATCGGATTTTTTATTCCTTCTTGTAAATCAATGGAATATTCTTGGGCAATAACATGTAAGATTCGATGTTCATCTAAAATTCTGACTGATTTTGCTGTATGCACCACATTTTCAACATCTTCGGCGGTCACTTCCTCATCGGCAATTGGCACCATACCAATTTCATTTTGACAACGAATATGTTTGCCAGAAAGACTTAAATAAACCGAAGATATTTGGCAATCTGCCATTAGCTCAGCTTGATCAACAGCACGTTGGATTGATTTCACCACAGATTCTAGATCGTTAACACCACCTTTATCAACGCCTTTTGATGGGCAGTGCCCTACACCAATGATATTAATAATACCATCGGGAAGAACCTCACCAACAAGAGCAAGTACTTTTGATGTACCAACTTCTAGTCCTACAACCAATTTTTTTTCTGTTGCTTTCATACTTCAGCCTTTATTTATTCCTTACTGCGCTATTTTTTCTCTTTGTACTGAAATACCATTTTCATAACGTAAATCAGCGACCGTTATTCTTTCATTTGTTGGTATTCTTGATTGTATTTCAGGAAATAATTTCATAAATAGTTGATAACGCTCTTCGATGTTTTCACTTCCTAACACCAATTTTATTTCCTGATCTTCAACACATATACCAGCAATACATTGTTTTACCATCAGTTGCCAAGCATTTCGCTCATCGGATATTGCCGCGTCAATCTTTAATGCCAACTGATTATTAGCCAGTTTTTTAGATAAATTATCTAATTTATAATATGTTTCGAGTACTGATTTTGCTTTACCTTCAGGTCCATATAGCCTTGGTAATTTTAAATCGTTAATACGATCCAAAGGTACACTAAATACAACGCCATTTTCATCAAGTAAAAATAAATCATTCCAATAAAATGCCGGTTTATACTCTTCGACATGAACAATCAATCGATCCGGCCACTGTTTTCGTACACTGGCATGCTTAACCCATGGAAAGCGCATGACTTCTTGCTGAATATCATCAACATCTTGTCCAATATAAGTATTTGGTAAACCTAAACCTAAAATCGCTTCCCGAAGGTCATTTTCCGTTGTATAAGTATGTTCTCCGCTCAATGTTAACTGAGACAATACCATTTGTTCTGGATCATCCATCCACTCTTTAATACTTTGCACAATCCAAGTGCTAATTAAAATAATCATAATAAAGAACAAAAATCCCATGAATTGTTCTGTATTACGAAAAATAAGCAGGCGCCTTTTTTTTCTTTCTTCTCGTCGATGTGCTGCTTGCCTAACTTGTTTCATAAAAATAGGGCCATTATATAGTTGCCAGTTTTAAAATTCGTGTAACTAGTTCACTAAATGACCAACCGTATTGCTTGGCTGCCATTGGCACTAAACTATGATCTGTCATACCTGGAGCGGTATTGACTTCAAGTAAATAAGGATTTTGATTATCGTCAAACATAATATCTACCCTTCCCCACCCTCGACATCCTACTGCTTTATAAGCATCAAGGGCCAATTTACGAATTTCCTGTTCTTTATTTTCGGGTAAACCGCTTGGGCAAAAGTATTGTGTTGAGTCAGATAGATACTTTGCATCATAATCATAAAATTTGGTAGCTGGTTTAATGTAAATTGCGGGTAAAACTTCTTCACCAACAATTGCTACTGTAAATTCCGGTCCAGATAAAAATGACTCAACCATCACCGCATCATCATATTGAAAAGCAACATCTATAGCATCTTTCAATTCAGAGATTTCATTAACTCTTGCCATCCCAACGCTTGATCCTTCATGAATTGGCTTTACAAATAGCGGTAAACCAAGTTGTTTAACAATAGACTCAACATCAACAGGTTGGGTTTTATTAACCATAACATAATTGGCAACCGGCAAATCCATTGCTTTCCAAATTAATTTGGTTTTTAATTTATCCATTGTCAGTGCAGATGACAACACATCACTGCCTGTATAAGGAATATTTTGATAAGTTAAAATGGCCTGAACAATACCATCTTCACCTCCACGTCCATGCAGTATGATGAAAGCTTTATTAAAACCTTGTTGCTTTAGATCCGTAATAGCATGGTCTTTAGTATCAATAAGATGGGCATCAATCCCACTGGCCAATAATCCGGCTAGCACTGCACGACCAGATTTAATCGACACTTCACGTTCCGCAGAGGTACCACCATATAATACAGCTACTTTATCGTTCATGATTATTATACCTCTTTTGAATATAATTGAGCACTGGCTAATTGTCGAGCAATACGACCTACACTACCAGCACCTTGTGTTAATAATAAATCCCCACCTTGCAATAATTCCTGCATAATCTCAGGTAGAAGATCTAAATCGGAAACATAAATTGGATCAACTTTACCGCGATTACGAATCGAACGACATAAAGATCGACTATCCGCTCCCGCAATGGGTTGCTCACCGGCGGAATAAACATCCAACATAACCAGCGCATCGACTTGAGAAAGTACTTGCGCAAAATCATCAAATAAATCCCGAGTTCGAGTATATCGATGGGGTTGAAACAACATGACTAATCGACGATCGGGCCAACCATTTCTTGCTGCCTGTATTGTTGCATTAACTTCACTTGGATGATGACCATAATCATCCACCATCATAATATCGCTGCCATTGACATGCGGGAAGACCCCCAATAAATCAAACCGTCTACTGGTGCCCGCAAATTTAGCTAAGGCATGAATAATTGACTCATCGTCAATACCATCTTCAGTGGCAGCAATAATTGCAGCAGCTGAATTTAACGCATTGTGTTTTCCTGGTGCATTTAATTCTATCTGTAAATCTTCATGATTTGGTCGGCACACCGTGTAATAGCTGATACCTTGTTCCTGACGATAATTTTTAATGACCACATCCGCTTCTTCACTAAATCCATAAGTGATAATTTTACGCCCGACAATAGGTAATAAATCACGATTAAATGGATCGTCATAACACATTATTGCTAAACCATAAAAAGGAAGATTACGTAAAAACGAGATAAATGTCTGTTTAAGATTTTCGACATTACCTTGATAAGTATCCATATGATCAGGTTCAATATTGGTGACAATCGATACCATTGGTTGCAAATGAAGAAATGAAGCATCACTTTCATCTGCTTCGGCAATAAAATAACGGCTGCTACCTAATTGCGCATGTGTGCCAGCTGCTTTAACCAATCCCCCATTAACAAAAGTCGGGTCAAGTTTTGCTTCAGCATAGATAGCTGTAACCATGGCTGTTGTTGTGGTTTTACCGTGTGTACCGGCAATGGCAATACCATAGCGAAAACGCATTAGTTCGGCTAACATTTCTGCCCGTTGAATAACTGGAATACGCGCTTCACGTGCCGCAACAACTTCTATGTTATCTTGCGAAATAGCTGAAGATATCACAACAACACTTGAACCGAGTATATTTTCGGCCGCATGCCCAATAACAATTTTTGCACCTAATGTCTCTAAATGTTGTGTTACCGCGTTTTCAGCAATGTCCGAGCCACTAATTTGATAACCTTCATTAGCCAAAACTTCGGCAATTCCTCCCATGCCAGCGCCACCTATCCCAACAAAATGGATATGTTTGACACGTTTCATTTCGGGAATAATTGCTCTTAATTCAGCTAATTCCTTCGTATTCACAATCGAACTCCTAATTATACTGTTTTTATTTACGTGTTATGCCTTAACTTTATTGAGTATTCTATTATGCTTATTATTAATGAACTCAATAATTGATATGTCATAACGATATTATTAATCTTAAACATCTTAAGTAAGATGATTACATCACATTATATAAAAAATTAATCATTTTACTACTGAACACAAGGTTTGAGCCACTCTTTCTGTCGAATTCACAATGGCTAAACTTTTAGCCTTAACGGCCATATCTATTAACTCCGATCGATTTAAATTTTCAAGTAAATGAGAAAGCGATGCAACATTAAAATCGGGTTGCTCAATAATAGTTGCAGCACCAATATCGGCTAAAGATTTTGCATTCCAATATTGCTGGCGATCTTTATGCATAAATGGCACGAAAATCGCCCCTATACCGACCACTTCAATTTCACTTACTGTTAGTGCTCCACTTCGGCAAATGACAATATCTGCCCAATTATAAGCCTCGGCAACATCAGAAATAAATTCAGTAATTTTATTGTTTGTCATATCACAATCTTGATAAGACTGAGAAACTGATTCTAGCATTCCTTTTCCTGTTTGATGCCAAACTACATATTTATCGGACAATTTGGTTATCACTTTAGGCACAATATCATTAATCACTTTAGCACCTTGACTACCGCCCATTACTAATACTCGAATTGGACCTTGTCTATCTTTCAATCTTTCACTAGGATCAGCTAGTTGCAATAAATCATTGCGAACCGGATTACCCACTACCTCAGCATGGGGGAAAGCAGTAGGAAAAGCTTGAAGCACTTTAGTTGCAATTTTCGCTAACCATTTGTTAGTTAAACCAGCAATACCATTTTGTTCATGTAATACAATAGGTATACCTAAAGTTTTAGCTGCAATTCCACCTGGACCTGATACATATCCCCCCATACCAAGCACTACATCAGGACGATAAGCTTTCAAAATTTTTCTTGCTTGCAAAACCGCTTTAACAATTTTATAAGGTGCTTTTAATAAAGCGCTTATTCCTTTTCCGCGTAAACCTGATATTTGGATAAAATCAATATCAATTCCATTTTCAGGAACTAAATGCGCTTCCATTCTATCTGCTGTACCAAGCCACCTAACTTGCCACCCTTGTTTCATCAAATAATGCGCAACGGCAATACCTGGAAATACATGACCGCCTGTGCCACCAGCCATCACTAATAATTTTTTCATTATTTTATTGACCTTATTCTTGCTTGTGCTTGTTTTTGTCTAAACTCATAGTCTATTCGCAGTAATATAGCAACAGCAATGCTCATTACAATAAGACTTGAACCACCGTAGCTAATAAATGGTAATGTTAACCCTTTAGTTGGTAACATGCCTGATGTTACGCCTATGTTAACGAAAGTTTGAAAACCAAACCAAATACCAATTTCACAAGCTAAATAACCTGAAAACTGCGAACCATCATTAAGTGCTCTATATCCAATAGCTAATGCTTTAAATGTTAGAAAAAATAACAACATCAATAAAGCAACAACCCCAAGATAACCATATTCCTCAGAAATAATGGAAAAAATAAAATCTGTATGACATTCGGGTAAATAGCCCAATTTAAGAATTGAATTGCCCATTCCTTGACCAGTAATACCACCACTACCAATGGCCATCAATGAAGCAACTAACTGATAGCCCGATCCTGTTGCGTCTTGCCAAGGATCGAGAAAGGTTAATAAACGGGTTAAACGATAAGCTTCATATAAAATCAAACATATCACAGCACCAACACCCGTCAACAAAATAGCAATAAATTGCCACAACTGAGCACCGGCAATAAATAAAATACCAATGGTTACCATAAACAGCACAATAACGGTACCTAAATCGGGTTGTTTTAAGAGTAGAATTGATAAAACAGCCATCACCACCATAGGTTTAAAAAATCCCCAAAAACGATTTTGCACTTCATCGGATTTGCGTGATAGATAGGCTGCTAGAAAAATAAATAAAGATAATTTGGCTAACTCAGCCGGTTGGAAGTTAAAAACACCTAATGGGATCCAACGCGATGCACCATTGATTGAAGAGCCTATGCCTAATACAATCACTAACATAATAATGGCAACAATTAAAAGAGCGGTACTAAATTGTTGCCAGCGCTGCATAGGAATATACAATGTTACAAACATTAAAAACAGGGACATAGCCAACTGAATTAATTCGCGCTGGGTATAGAAAAAAGGATTAGTTTCACTAAATGACATCGATGCCGATGTCACCATAATCAAACCAAAAATCATTAAACCAAACACTGTCCAGAGTAATGAATTATCAAACGGTATATTTGGATTTACCTGTTTTTTTATCCAAAAAAACGTCATTTTTCACTCCTTTGAGCATATTGCTTTGCCAGTTGAGCAAATTGATTACCTCGCTCAATATAATTTTTAAATTGATCTAAACTGGCGCACGCAGGGGAAAGCAATACCACATCATCCACCTTAACTTTATTCGCGATCAGTTGCATTGCATCTGCCATGGTTTCAGTCACAGTAGTTTTACTCGGTGCTAATTTTGCAAGTAATTGACGGTCTCGCCCAAAACAAAAAACCTCAATCTGGTTATTTTGTAAGTAAGGAATCAGAGGGGTAAAATCGGCAGATTTTCCATCACCACCTAATAGTAAATATAACTTACCTTGGCACACTATACTATTTAACGCTGCCTCGGTGCTTCCAACATTGGTCGCTTTTGAATCATTAATCCATTTCACACCATTTTGTTGATATACCAATTCAAATCGGTGAGCTAAACCTTGAAAGGTTGCTATGGTTGCTAAACTTGACGTTCTGGAAATACCTAATCGATCACTAATAGCAAGCGCAGCCAACGCATTTAAATAATTATGACGCCCAATTAGTTTCATCTCTTTAGTCGATAAAACCACTTCATTTTGTGCAATTAAATGTTCACACTTATCATCTAAATGGTAATCGCCTTTATTTACCCCAAATGAGACACAATTTTGCTCATTAGACGCAGGTATTGTTAATTTATCATCGTGATTAAATACGCAATACTTTGCATTATGATAGATGCGTTGTTTAGCTTGAGCATATTGCATTAAACCTAGCGGATAGCGATCCATGTGATCTTCGGATATATTTAAAATCGTCGCTACAGTTGCTTGTAAACTAAAAGTTGTTTCTAATTGGAAGCTTGAAAGTTCAAGCACATACACATCAACATTTTGTTTTAAAAGTGATAATGCCGGCTCACCGATATTACCACCAACACCAACCTTAATACCTGATGATTTAACAATATCACCAACCAATGTTGTGACGGTTGTTTTACCATTGGCGCCGGTAATGGCAACTACTTGCTTATTGGCTTGCTTGTTAACCTCGCGGCAGAAAAGTTCTATATCGCCTATAATTTCAATACCTTGGTTTGCCGCTTGTTGTAATTGTGGCGTAGATAAAGCTATACCGGGACTTGCGATAATTAAATCAGCATCTAACAACCAATCAAGCTTTAGATCACCTAAATGGTATTCAATACGGCTGTCTAATAGTTCTAATCCTTGTGGCTTTAAACGTGTATCAATCACTTTTGGAATCACATTTTGAGCAAGAAAATAGTCCACACAAGAGAGCCCTGTGATGCCTAAGCCAATAATAACAACGTTTTTGCCCTGATAGCTAATCATGATTTAATCCTGATCTTATTAATTAACGTAATTTCAACGTTAATAACCCAATTAATACTAACATTAATGAAATAATCCAAAAACGAACAATCACCCGAGGTTCCGGCCAACCTTTAAGTTCATAATGATGATGTATTGGCGCCATTCTGAAAATTCTTTTACCTCGTAATTTATAAGAACCAACCTGTAAAATTACCGATAACGTTTCAATAACAAATATACCACCCATTATCAGTAATAAAAATTCTTGGCGTAATAATACTGAAATGATGCCAAACACACCACCTAACGCTAAAGACCCTACATCGCCCATAAATACCATAGCCGGATACGTGTTGAACCATAAAAAGCCAAGTCCAGCACCGACGATTGCAGTGCAAACAATCATGAGTTCTCCACTGAATTTAATATAGGGAATATGTAAATAAGCAGCAAAATTAACATTACCGGTAGCCCAAGATACTAAAGCAAAACCTGCTGCAACAAATACTGTTGGCATGATGGCAAGTCCATCAAGTCCATCCGTCAAATTAACCGCATTACCGGCACCAACGATGACCACATAGGTTAGCAAAATAAAGAATAATCCTAATTGTGGCATCACATCTTTGAAAAAAGGAACAACTAATACGGTTACCGCTGTATCTTTACCATAAGCATAAAGGCCGAACGCAACAATTAAGGCAATAACTGATTGCCAAAAGTATTTCCACCTAGCAATAAGGCCCGCTGTATTTTTACGAATAACTTTTAAATAATCGTCTGCAAAACCAACAATACCGTAACCAATTAAAACAAATAAGGTTACCCAGACATAAGGATTACGCAGATCTGCCCATAAAAAAACTGAAATCGAGATTGATGCCAAAATGAGGGTTCCTCCCATTGTTGGCGTCCCTTTTTTGCTTAAATGCGATTCGGGCCCATCATTACGAATGACTTGACCAATCTGCAATTTTTGAAGCCAATCAATGACCTTTTGCCCCATAATTAATGAAATAGCTAATGAAGTTAACAGCGCTAAGATGGCCCTGACCGTTAAATAAGAGATAACATTAAAAAAAGTAAAATATTTAACTAAATGTTCTGATATTAAAAACAACATAATTTTAATCCTGAATCAACATTGTTCGATTTGAATTTTTTCGATGAGCTCTTCCATTTTAGCGCTACGTGATCCTTTAACTAGTATGGTTAAAATTGGATGCTGCCGTAGTAACATTAACAGATAATTCACTGCATCTTGTTTATGATTAAAATGGTGGCCGACACCACTATACTGGCTAATAAATTGACTTAAATTACCGACACTAATGACACAATCAAGTTTTTCGTGATGAGCAAGTTCACCAATTTGTTGATGATATTTTTCGGCATCTTCGCCTAATTCAGCCATATCACCAACAACTAAAATTCGATAACCAGGTTGCTTTGCTAAAACCTTAATAGCTGCCGACATTGAACCAACATTAGCATTATAAGCATCATCCAAAATTAACTGGGTTTGATTTAATTGTATTGGAAACAATCGACCTTTTACCGGTTTTAAGGTAGCTAAACCTTGCTTTATTTGATTAAACGTTGCGCCTACAGAAATCGCTAAAGCTGACGCCGCAACCGCATTAGAAACATTATGTTCACCAATCAAGGGAAGTTCTAGTGCACATTGACCATTAGGTGTATGTAAGATAAATGAAGTGGTCTGAGCGATTTGAATATTACTGGCATAAAAATTAGCCGATGGATTAGATAATGAAAAGGTCCATACCGTTTTGTTACCTAACGAATTAAACCACTTATCACTACAGCTATCTAAATTGATGATAGCAATACCATGATTCGCTAATCCTGCAAAAATTTCACCTTTGGCGGTTGCCACTCCATCAAGCGAACCAAAGCCTTCAAGGTGCGCCTGCGCAATATTATTAATTAGAGCACTTTGGGGTTTAACAATATTAGTTGTATACGCAATTTCACCAATGTGATTCGCGCCTAATTCTATTACTGCATATTGATCTTGCTCAGTTAGACGGAATAACGTTAACGGTACACCAATATCATTATTAAAATTGCCCTGAGTATAAAGTGTCTGACCACAATGTTGTAAAATTGCGGCAGTCATTTCTTTAACCGAGGTTTTACCCGAAGAACCAGTGAGCGCAACAATTTTAGCATGACTTAACTGACGAACCGCCGCCGCAATAAGCCCAAGTGCAATTTTTGTATCCTTAACGACAATTTGAGCAATAGCATTATTGTCAATTTTATGATCAACAATAACCACACTAGCGCCTTGTTCTATTGCTTGTTCAACAAAAACATGCCCATCAAAATGATCACCCACTAAGGCAATAAATACTGCATTTTTGATAATGTTTCTGGAGTCTGTACAAATAGCATCAATCATCATATCTTCGTTTAAGATATGATAAGATTGACCATTTATGACTTTTTTGATTTGTTTAATTTGTAATGGAATCATGATTGATTCGCTACTCCTAAAAGCTGTTTCACTGTTTCTTGATCAGAATAGTGATATTTGGTTTTACCTACAATCTGGTAATCCTCGTGCCCTTTGCCTGCAATTAATATTACATCATTAGATTTAGCTTGTTTTAGTGTATAAGTAATCGCTTGTTTTCTATCAGGGATGACTTTTACATGGGTACCATCATGTAACCCTTGTTGAATATCATGAATAATGTTCATTTCATCTTCAGTGCGTGGATTATCATTAGTTAGTACAATTTGATCAGCAAATTGTTCAGCCACTTCAGCCATTAATGGGCGCTTTCCACTATCTCTATCACCACCACAACCAAAAATCACCCATAACGTTCCTTTGCAGTGAATTCGGCTAGCTTGTAACGCTTTTTGTAATGCATCTGGCGTATGCGCATAATCGACAATAACTGTAGGACTATTTTTTTCGTGTAGAACTTCCATTCGTCCACAAATTGGTTTAAGAAAAGAGGCCATATTCACAACAGCAAAAAATGGGTAATCTAGTGTTAATAAAGTTGCAATGGACAAAAGTAGATTAGAAACATTAAATTCACCTAATAATCGGCTATTGATAATGGCATTTCCCCAACTTGACTCCATATGAATTTTGGCGCCTTTATCGTGGTATTCAATCATCGATACGCCAACATAAGGTATATTTAGTGCTTTTAAACGACGTAACGATTTAGGCTGGCAAGATACCGCTGTCACCTGTGTCAGTTTTTCAATCCATCGCTTGCCATATTTATCATCATAATTCACAATTGACTTGCCCGAATTTAGTACTTGCTTTTGCTTTTCTTCTGGAGTGAATAATGACCATTTTGCTTTCGCGTATTTACTCATAGTTTTATGATAATCAAGATGATCTCGACTGAGATTGGTAAATACGGTTGCGGCACAATTTAAACTTTTAACGCGGTCCATGGCTAAACCATGTGAAGAAATTTCCATTGCTACAACTTTGACATGCTTTTTCACAAAATCGGCTAATAAAGTTTGTACATCGATAGCTGATGCAGTGGTATTGGTTGATGGCTCGAGCTGATGATTATAAATGCCATTACCAATAGTACCTAAAATAGCGGTTTTTTCATTTAATAACGTAGTACATTGAGCAATAAGTTGTGTCACTGTGGTTTTACCATTAGTGCCTGTTACTCCAATCACTGACAATTTTTTGGAAGGTGAATGATAAAAATCATTAGCAATCATCGACAAACGATGTGACAATTGAAAAATACTGATTTGTGGTATTACAGACTTATCATCTTGCTTAAGATAATTAATTTTTAAATTATTCGATTTTCGATTAGTTTCAATAAGTATCGCAACGGCACCTGCCAAAATGGCTTGTTCAATAAAATTACGACCATCTACGGTATGCCCTTTGATCGCAACAAACACATCGTTTTTTTCCACTTGACGACTATCGATACGTAAATGATTAAGCGGAAAATCGGCTAATTCTAATTTGCCAGTTCCACCTAATAATTCAAATAATGTTTTAAATGTGCTTGTAGACATCATTTACCACCTGTTAATAAATAATCATTTGCCCATCAACTTGACGATCTGGCTTCACATTCATTGTTCGAAGAACCCCCCCCATAATACGGCTAAAAACAGGTGCGGATACTGAACCACCATAATATTGACCGGCTTTCGGGTTATCAATAACAACAACTAATGAATATTTAGGACCGGTTGCCGGTGCAATTCCTGCGGTATAAGCTAAATATTGATTGACATAGCGTCCACCCGATAATTTTTTTGCAGTACCCGTTTTAACGCCAACACTATAACCAGGTACCGAAGCTTTAGTTCCCCCACCTGTCACAGCCACAGCTTCCATCAATTGCACGACTGTTTTAGCTATTTTTTCTTGTACTACGCGTTCACCTTTAACCGGTTCTGTAATTTTTAAGATAGAAACAGGACGATATATACCGTAACTACCAATAGTTGCATAAGCTCTTGCTAATTGTAACGGTGTGACACTTAAACCATACCCGAATGCAAAGGTGGCGCGCTCAATATCTGCCCATTTTCTGGTACGATCAGCAGCAATAGATCCACTCACTTCACCACCTAATCCTAATCCCGTTGGCTGACCTAAACCAAAACGACTATAAAATTCAACTAACTCGCCAGGCTGCATTTGTAATGCTAATTTACTGACCCCAACATTACTTGATTTTTCTAAAATGCCCGCTAGATTTAATGATTTTTGATACGACACGTCTTTAATTTCATACCGATTCACAAAAAATGGTCGGGTATCAATGATGGTATTTACATCTGCAATTTTTTTCTCTAAAGCTGCCATAACAACTAATGGTTTAACTGTTGAACCAGGTTCAAACGCATCAGTGACAGCTCTATTACGTAATAAATTATAATCAATAGAGGAACGATTATTAGGATTATAAGACGGGCTCGTTGCCATCGCTAAAATTTCACCTGTATGCACATCAATTAAAACAGCTGTTCCACTATCGGCTTTATTAAATTCAACCGCTTGACTTAATTCGCTGTACACTAAAGATTGCAAGCGTTCATCAATACTTAACGTTAAATCGGATGCGGCTTCACTATCAGTTCGTTCTAACTCTTCAATAACCCGACCAACTCGGTCACGTCTTACGACTCGTTGTCCTGATTCACCAATTAACCATTTATTGAAGCTTTTTTCTATCCCTTCAGAACCCCGTTCGGTGCCGTTATCGTCGATATCGGTTAAACCAATTAACTGCGCAATATTTTCAGCAGCTGGATAATAACGTTTGGATGTTTTAGCAAACGAAATACCTGGTAGTTTTAACTGTTTTAAATAATCCGCTATTGTTGGTGTAATTTGCTTAGTTAAATACACAAAACGCATAGATGGATTACTCAATTTTTGCTGTAAGGTTGACATTGAAATATTGAGTGTTTTGGCTAAACCTTGCCACCTAATATCATCAGCCTTGACACCACCTTTTTGTACAACAATTTTAGGATCCGCCCACACATCAAACATTGGCACACTCACGGCAAGCGCTCGACCATTACGATCAGTAATCATGGCACGCGGTGCATCCATTTCTTGATGGCGAATGGATCGTTTATTACCTTCAGCAATAAGCTTATCTGGTTCTATTATCTGCAATATTGCCATTCGAATAATTAAACACACAATAGCAAATATAATAAAACCATAGACGATATAAAAACGGTTAGGTGTAAAAAACTGTTTTTTGTTCGGTTTATTTGCTTTGTTTGTTTTTACAACCTTTTTAGTTTTATCTTTATTATTTTTCACTACAGGTTTCATTATTTACTCTTTATCACAATAACGGTTTCATTTTGAGGCGTCACATATGACATACCCAATTGATTTTTAGCTTTATCTTCAACACGTTTCGGATCGGCAAGTACATTTTCTTCAATAACTAAATTACGCCATTCGCTCTCTAAAACATCTTGTTCTAGTAAAAGTTGCTCACGTTCAAATAGTTGCTTACGAACTTGTTGCGTTGTGATTAATACGGCTCCAGCTGTAATAATGATAAGTATAAGTAATAATAATGAAATTTTTTGATGACCGAGCAAATCACCAACAATTAAGCCAAATAAACTTTTACTTGGTCGCTTTTGATTGTCGATTTCAGCATAAAAATTTTCGCTATCATTTGCTTGATTACTGTTCATTTTTCCTTTCAGCTACCCTTAATATTGCGCTTCTTGAACGCGGGTTGTGATTAATCTCATCCATACTTGGTTTTACCTTGCCAAGTGATTTTAACTCGGCACCACCATATTGTTTAATTTGTTGTTCAGTAAGTGGTAATCCTGCTGGCAACTCAGGTCCTTTACTCTGTTTGCTAATAAATTGCTTAACTATTCGATCTTCTAAAGAATGAAAACTAATTACGGCAAGCCGTCCTTGGTTGGCAAGTATCGACAAACTGGCGTTCAATGCTTGTTCAACTTCTTCAAGTTCGCTATTAATATATATACGAATTGCTTGAAAACTCCGTGTTGCTGGATGTTTATGTTTATCTTTTTTAGGTGTTGTTTGTTCAATTAAATTGGCTAACTCTAATGTGCGAGTAATCGGCATAATTTTGTTTTTTTCGACAATAGCTCGCGCAATACGTTTAGCAAATTTTTCTTCACCAAATGTTTTTAATACCCATGCTATATCGGCTTCATCACTATTTAATAGCCACTCACTTGCTGTCATGCCCTGATGATTATTCATCCGCATATCGAGCGGGCCATCACGCATAAACGAAAATCCTCTTTGCGGATCATCAAGTTGCGGAGAAGAAACCCCAAGGTCCAATAAAAAACCATCAACTTTACCAAGTAAGCCTAAATTATCAATATATTGATATACATTAGAAAACTCACCACGAATAAAGGTAAATCGCGGATCAATTATTTCACTCGCTGCCTGTTGAGCTTTGGCATCGCGATCAATGGCAATTAATCTTCCTTCATTACCTAGATGATTTAAAATTAAACGAGAATGACCGCCTCGACCAAAAGTTCCATCAACATAAATACCGTTTTTTTTTATATTTAATGCTGCAATAGCTTCATTTAGTAAAACAGTTGTATGTAGATAGCTCATTAGTCTTGTACTCTATTATTTAGTTAAATCGTTAAATTTTTTAAATTATCGGATAAGTTTGTAATATCAGCCGACAGCTCAGCAATATCTTCACTAATTTGTTGATACCAGATGACTTCATCCCAAATTTCAAATTTATTAGATTGACCTACAAACATGACATGTTTTTCTAATTTTGCGTATGTGCGTAATGTAGGCGGTAATAGGATCCGACCTGAATTATCCATAGGGCACTCAATTGCATAGCCTAGTAATAATCGTTTTATTCGACGCTCTGACTCAACAATAGTAGAAAGTGTTGATAGTTGCTTTTCAATACTTTTCCATTCAGAAATTGAGTAAAGTGACAAGCAAGAATGATATAAACCAATTGTGCAAACCATGCCTTCAGACAAAGCATCACGATAGCGAGTAGGAATAGCCATCCGCCCTTTACTATCTAAATTGACTGAAGTTGCACCACTGAACATGAAAGCACCGTTTTCTTTAAATTTTTATTATTTTTTTATTGATTAAAATCAGATGGTTAAATAATTCTTACTTTTTTACCACTTAAACCCACTTTTTACCACAAAAGTTACAAAAATAATAGGTATTTAATCAATTAATTTAGCGAATATTCATAAAAATAAGTGCACGCTATTTTTACTAAAAATAACTTCAGCTTTGAATATTTAAAATATTTATTTAAATCAATTGGTTAAATGATTTATTTTTTAAACGTTCATACTAACAATAGAAAAAATATGATTAAGAGATGATGTGAATAAAGTAATGAAGTTAAATATTACTCATAATGGATGAGTAATGATTGAGGCTTTAAAGAAAGATTGTGGCCGACATAAGTCGGCACAATCAATAGGCTTACGCAGCAGTCCAAAATATGGTCACATTAACTTTATCTTGCTGTAAAATTGCTCTAACTGGCATTTGGTTAATATCTTTACCTTGTTCGGCTTGTTCTAATACTGACATTTTACTATCACCCACTAAATGTAGATAGATATTGTGACTATTTAAAATAGTAGGCAGCGTTAAAGTAATTCGATCTAAAGGTGCTGTTAATGGTGTCATACCGATAACTTTACGGCCTGATTTCATATCTAAACCGGCAGCTAAATTCGCAGCGCCAGGGAATAATGACGCAGTATGACCATCTTCCCCCATACCTAGAATTAATACATCAAATGGCATTGGTACTTTGTCTAACTGTTTTTCAGTAATTGACGCGCCATCAAATGGATTATTACAGCTATTTTTTAAACCGATAAAATTAGCCAACTTTGCTTTATTTTGTAATAAGTAAGTCATGACCAATTTTTCATTACTGGCATCATCAGTATCATCAACCCATCTATCATCAACCAGAGTAATAAATACACGGCTCCAATCTAAATTTTGCTCACTAAGAGCAATAAATAAAGGAATAGGCGTTTTACCCCCCGATACAGCTATCGAAGCTTGTCCTCTAATTTGAATCGCTTTGGTAAGTTCATTCACGATGTGTGAAGTCAGGTCTTCAACTAATAACTCACTTGTTGCATATTTATTTAGTGTAACCATATTGGATATTCCTTTTATTCAAATTCATGCCATGAATAGCCATCTTTAGTAATTAAAGCGACTGATGCAACCGGTCCCCAAGTACCAGCTTGATAAGTTTTTGGTGTGTCATTATCAGCATCCCATGCATTGATAATAGAATCAACCCATTTCCAAGCAGCTTCAACTTCGTCACGATGAACAAATAGTGCTTGTCGTCCTCGCATCACTTCAAGTAGCAAGCGTTCATAAGCATCAGCACGATGTTGATGGAAAGTTTCACTAAAACTTAAATCAAGCTTAGTTGTTTGTAAAGTATGGGTACTATCTAACCCTGGCACTTTATTAAGAATTTCAATATCCATACCTTCATCAGGCTGTAATCGAATGGTTAACTTATTTTGTGGCAGCTCAGGATAAGATTCACTAAACAAATTCAGTGGTAATGGTTTAAAATAAACAACCACTTCTGAGCATTTGCTTGGTAAACGCTTACCAGTACGCAAATAAAAAGGGACTCCCGCCCACTGCCAATTATCAATATCGACACGAATAGCCACAAAGGTTTCAGTATGGCTGTCTGGGGTTGCACCATCTTCTTCTAAATACCCCGGTACATTAATACCGTTAACAAATCCTGAGGTATATTGACCTCTAACAACTTTATCACGAATATTGGTTTTATTAATTGGTCTAAGTGCATTAAGTACAGCGATTTTTTCATTACGCAAGCTATCATCACCAAGATTAGATGGTGGAGACATTGCAATCATAGTTAAAATCTGTAATAAATGGTTTTGTACCATATCACGCATTTGACCAGCTTTATCAAAATATCCCCAACGCCCTTCAATACCGACTTGCTCAGCAACAGTAATTTCAACATGATCGATTGAATTTCGGTCCCAAAATGAGGCAAATACAGGATTTGCAAAACGTAATGCTAATAAATTTAAAACGGATTCTTTACCTAAATAATGGTCAATACGATAGACTTGTGACTCATTAAAATATTTCGCAACAGAATCGTTAATTTCACGCGATGATTGTAAATCGGTACCGAGTGGTTTTTCCATAACAATTCGGTTTTGGATTTGATTTAATCCCGCTTCAGCTAAACCTTGGCAGATAGTACCAAACGCACCAGGATGCATGGCAAAATAAAAAATAGTTGGTCTGGTTTGGTCAAGTTCATCCTTTAATGCGCTAAAACCAGCAAGATTATTGACATCTAATTTATGAAAATTAAGTCGTTGACTAAATCGTTGCCAAATCGCGTCGTCGATAGGTTCTGGCATAAAAGTAGCCAATGCTTCTTTGGCTACATCGCAATAAGCAGCATGATCCCAATCAGCACGACCTACGCCTAAAATTTTAGTCTGTTTTGGCAACTTACCATATTTTTCCAATTGATATAAAGACGGTAATAATTTACGTCTCGTTAAATCCCCTTTAGCACCAAAAATAACTAAATCGCAAACTGGGATATCAGACATAATTTTCTCCTAAAAAAAGCATATTATCTATTTTATTACGTTGTCCTACCTATGTACACTCAGTTAATAGAGCTAATCATAATAATAGGTATTTGCCTTATTTGATACGAAAACAAAAGGTCACCATGAAGGCGACCTTTTGCGTGGATTAGTAATTGGGTGTTACCCAATTGATGGATAATTTATACGCGCACAAAATCCATATGCACTAATTTTGGTTTGAATGGATGACGTTGTACTGCTTGTACTTTTGCTTTAACAGCTTTACCGTCAACTTCAATAGTTAATACTTCAGAATAAAATTCTGGTTTTTCTTGCATATTAAAAATATGGTTGTGATCAAGCACAACAGAAACTGCTGCTTCACTTCCACCATAGATAATAGCTGGGAATTGACCAGCGTGACGCAGGCGGCGGCTCGCACCCTTACCATGCTCTTTTCTAACTTCTGCTTTTAATGTAAACATTTTAATTTCTCTTAGTAATTTCAAATAAAAACCAATTACAGGCGACCCAGTAATTGGCTATCAAATAGTTGCTTAAAAAGCGCTAGCGATTATAAAGCGTTCTGCAATTTAACGCAATCAAATAATCATACTACTATTAATCAAAACCAAGTATCGATTAAGTTTGTAATACGAATTTACCGTTTACTTTATTAATTCTATCTTAAAACCATAAGACACTTTTTCTGTTGGCGAAAGTTTTAAAGGTTGAGTAATACACGCAGTTTCGACACAAACCATAGATTGATATTCATCATCAGCAAAATCAGCCATTGCTTTTGCTTTATCTACCCATGGATTCCATGTTACAACATCGGTCGAATGATTATTAGTTAACTCAATAGTACGTTGCCCATCTTTAATAATTAACTTATTATCGGCATGGGTGTAAATACGATCGACTTCTTGATTGAAAGTCAGCTGACCTACAGTAGTGGGTTTATTTTCATTTGCTAAACGTTCTTGATAGCTGTCTCCTAAACCTTTAACAAGCACATTGTTAATATTATCTACACCAAAATAGGTATGTAATGCACTTGTTGCTTCAAAATCGCCTTGGCAAGTTAACGTGACTTGGCAAGTATTACCAATATGAATCTGTAACCAAACGTGAAAAGGTTTTGAAAAAAACGGCTCAGTTTGTTGATTATTGGTTAACGATAAAACAAGATCAACGCCATCATTATCTTCGTTGCATGAATCTAGAGTCCACTGCACTATACGGGCAAAACCATGCATAGGATCACCTAATTTACCAAACCAAGGCCAACAAATAGGTACGCCACCACGAATAGCGGTACCTTTTTTAAATACGGCGTTGTTACTTAACCAAACGACTGGTGCAGTTTCAGTTGTCGGTTGCCAAAATAATAGATGCGCACCTTGTAGTGAAACCGCGGCTGTACAAGTTTGGTGATTAATGACTAAAATAGGTAATTCACCATAGGTGGTTTGTTTAACAGATGGGCTTAAAGACTGAGATTGTTTAGCACTATCCAATAGTTGTTTTAAAATACTCATAATTACTCCTATAATGTTTAATCTGATCGACAATCAATGTCATAAACTAAATCTAAAATTGTTTCTATTTTACGCTTTTTCACCACATTCTAGAAATAGAATAAAGGTAAAAAAGCTTTTTTTAATAAATACGAGTAATATAGCCAGCTCATTTAAACTTATTCTGCGTATTTGACAAAAATTTATGGAAAAGCATATGTTTGATTATAAAATTCCGCTTAGCTTATATATTCATATGCCTTGGTGTGTTCAAAAATGTCCTTACTGTGATTTTAATTCACATACGGTGAAAAAAACACCTGATTATCAAGCTTATATTCAACATCTTATTGAAGATTTACGGCAAGATGTCAAACTGTGCCCTGATCGCTCAATTCACTCTATTTTTATCGGTGGAGGCACGCCAAGTCTATTTTCAGCCGAATTGATTAATCAGTTATTAATCGACGTTAATAAAATTATTCCAATAGAGAGCGAGGCAGAAATAACAATTGAAGCAAACCCAAATTCTGTTGATGTAGAAAGGTTTAAGGGTTATCAGCAAGCAGGAATTAATCGTATTTCAATTGGCGTGCAAAGCTTTCAATCGGCTAAACTAGTAAATTTAGGACGCATACATAACCCTGAAGAAGCCATAAATGCAGGTACTCTTGCTCATAACCTAAATTTACATAGTTTTAATTTAGACTTAATGCATGGCTTACCGAATCAATCCATTGATGATGCATTGTATGATTTAAAGCAAGCCATTAAGCTAGCCCCCCCGCATTTGTCTTGGTATCAACTAACTATTGAACCCAATACATTATTTGGTTCCAAACCACCAATCTTACCTGATGACGATAACCTATGGGAAATTTATCAACAAGGGCATCAACTTTTAACTCAACAAGGCTATCAACAATATGAAACCTCAGCATATGCCAAACCCGGCTATCAATGCGAACATAATTTAAATTATTGGCGTTTTGGTGATTATTTAGGGATTGGCTGCGGAGCGCATGGTAAAATTACCCAATCGAATGGCAAAATTACCCGGACAGTAAAAACACGTCACCCTAAAGGGTATTTAGAAGGTCGATATTTAGAACACGCTTATCAAGTAGCGTCGCAAGATCTACCCTTTGAATATTTTATGAATCGTTTCCGATTATTTGAAGCAACGCCCAAGCACGAATTTGAACAACGTACTTTTTTACCCTTGCAATCGGTAAGTAAGCAGATTGACCTTGCCATAGAGCAAAATTATTTGATTGAACATAAACATAATTGGCAAATAACCGAGCGCGGTAAGCTGTTTTTAAACTCATTATTGGAGATCTTCTTATAGATAACACAATAAAAAATAATGAATTAGTGACGAGAATAAAGCGATTTACACTTACTTAACAAGATAGATACAATCTATTTAAGCAATCATTTAGTTATCTTTACATACATTTTTTAAAAAAAGGCGCATACTAACACTCGACAATGCATTTATTTCATTGTTTTCCTATTCCTTATGTTTTCCCAATAACCATGTTATTGGGATTTTTTTTGCAAATTTGTTCAACTGATTTTATTTATATTTAGAAATAAATTGTTTTAATTCATCTAATGTCGATGTCCCTTCCATTGGACCTTTTTTAGATACAGCTAGAGCACCGCTCGCATTCGCATAGCGCAAAGCCTGTTTGACAGAATATCCGGCTAACATCAAACTCACAAAGGTTGCACCAAAACAGTCACCCGCTCCAGTTGGATCAATGACGTTTGTGGCAAAACCATCGACATGAAGTGTGTATAATTTATTTTTTTCATCGTGACCATAGTAGTCTGCACCATTACTACCTTTTTTCACCACAATATGTTTAATTCCTTTTTCGAGTAATGAAAACATGGTTTGTTGTTCACTCTCATCATGGCTATGGGCAAAATAACTGACCTCGCTTTCGCTTGGTAAAAATATGTCGGTATATTCCATGATATAATCAAACGATTGCTCCATTTCCTGAATATTAAACATCTCTTTACGCAAATTAGGATCAAACGAAATTGTGCCGCCATTTGTTTTAATAATATCAAGTGCTTTACGCATAGCATCAATGGCGCGAAAAGAATAAAGTGAAGAGCCCATAACGTGTAAATGGGTACAATCTTTTAGTAAACTTTCATTTATATGATTGAACGAAAGTAGACCACAGGCACTATTTGGGATATTAAAGATAAAATCGCGTTCATTTAAGTCTTTATAGGTTACAAATGCACTACCTGTATTAGCTTTATAATGCGAGGTAATCCCCTCAATAATCACACCATCTTGTTTTAATCGCTTAGTGCACATGTGACCAAAAGCATCTTTGCCAACACAACCAAAAAAAATAACTGGAAAACCTAATTTTGCAACTTGATCAGCAAATATTGCTGGTGCGCCACTGACAAAAGGTCCGACAAACTCACCCGGTTCGTCAAAACGTTGGTTTTTCTGTTTAGCTAAAAACTCAACTAGCAATTCTCCTATAGTACAAATCTTAAATTGCATATTACATCCCCTTTGCATTACGATAGATCACGCAAAATTTGTTAACCACATCTTGTTTAAAATTAGAATCTAATAATTGTTGATGATATTCGGTGACAACTGGTCTTGATAATATAACCGTATCTAAATGCTTTAGTTTTCCGATACTGTGTTCATCATTCATTACCAATCGTTGAGGTAAAAGGCCAATAGTATGGTCAGCATTTTTAAATATTTGTTGATATGTTTTTTGTTGATCAATATTAGCAATAATTAAATGATTATTAGCATTGATAGCTGCCAATTCGACAATAAAATGGGTAATAGAAAATTGGTTAACAACCTCAGTTAGGGCATTATTATTTTGCAAAATATTACCCTCTAAAAGCACCCCCCCCACTAATATGACTTCGGCATCTGAAAACTCCTTAACCAATTGAGCATTTTGAATATCATTCATAATTAATTTTAAGGATTTTTTATTATGCAAAAAAGGAATGAGTTTTCGAATTAAAGTGCCATGACCTAAAAAAAGTGTATCGCCATCATTTATATAATCTAAACAATTTTTAACGATATCGATTTCACTGATATTTAAATTGATATTACTATAATTTACAGAGTCGAAAGAAGTTTGGTTAGCCAAACTTTCAGGTGGAATATAAATTGCTCCACCAAAGGATCGTTTTAAATAACCTTGTTGTTCTAAATATGTTAAATCTTGCCGAATGGTAACATTAGATACTTGAAGCTTGTCAGATAAGTCATCTACTTTTACTTCACCTTGTTTACGTACGATTTCGGCAATATCTAACCTACGTTTTAGTAGGGCTGAAGACGCTCTAGCCAAATTTTATTTCCTATATAACTGATAAATATCTAAAGATGATAATAAAATTTATCATACAAGTGGTCAACATCAATTAATGTGAAGAAATTTATTCCTAAACATGAATCAATGTTAATTATCGCGATTTAGTAGTCTTAAATCAGCCTTGACCAGTTAAACGTTAAAATGCAACTTTAGCAACAAGTTTATCTTGTTCGACATATTAAAATCTATTTTTGTGATCCACCTCACGCTATTAACACTAGTATAACTTTCGTTTTGCAATCATAATTTAAAAAAATAACTTTCAATTCGAAAGTTAAAAAATTAAGTAGTTAATAAAAATTTTAGGAGAAGTTATATGTCAATTATTTCTAGCCACAATATGTTAAAAAAAGCGCAAAAAGAGCAATATGCCGTACCCGCCTTTAACATTCATAATTTAGAAACAATGCAAGTCATTGTAGAAACAGTTGCTCAATTACAGTCCCCTGTGATTTTAGCAGGAACCCCAGGAACCTATAGTTATGCAGGAACAGAAAATATTGTCGCTATTGCTTATGAGTTGTCGAAAAAACATAATGTTCCTTTAGCGCTTCATTTAGATCATCATGAAGACTATGATGATATAACAGCCAAAATCAATGCAGGTATTCGCTCTGTGATGATTGATGGTTCTCATTTTCCATTCGCTGAAAATGTTGCCATTGTTAAACGTGTCGTTGAATATGCTCACCGTTACGATGTCAGTGTAGAAGCAGAATTAGGACGACTAGGTGGCGTTGAAGATGACTTAGTTGTTGATGCTAAAGATGCTTTATACACTAATGCTAAACAAGCAGTTGAATTTATAGAAAAAACAGGTATTGACTCACTGGCAATTGCAATTGGCACTGCGCACGGTCTTTATAAATCAGAACCCAAACTAGACTTTGATCGTTTATCGGAAATACGTTCAATGGTCGATATTCCACTAGTATTACATGGCGCATCGGGCGTGCCAGATAAAGATGTACGTGAATGCATTAAACGCGGTATTTGTAAAGTCAATGTAGCGACAGAATTAAAAATCGCGTTTTCTGATGCCCTCAAACAATATTTTATTGAACATCCTGATGCAAATGACCCTCGTCACTATATGAAACCAGCAAAAGCAGCAATGAAAGAGATCGTCAAAAAAATCATCACAACATGCGGATGCGCAGGAAAATTATAGAGGCTAAGCATGATGATCTATACCTTAACACTCAATACCGCCATTGATATGAATATTCGTTGCCAAGGGCTTTATCCCAATTGTGTCAATCGTACTTCGCATACGGAATATAGCCCAAATGGTAAAGCTATCAATGTATCGATTGTATTACATAAATTCAATAAACCAACCTGTGCTTTAGGTTTCTTTGGTGGTTTTTCGGGTAAGTACATTGTTGATGAATTAACTAAATTGCAACTTGAAACCAAACCTTGCTTTATTGATGATATCACGCGTATCAATGTTTTTGTCAACGATGGGCATAATGAATATAAACTGGTGGGGAAAGGACCGTTTGTTCCTGATAACAAAAAAAGTGAAATGCTAGCGATTATTAGTTCATTAGCCAATGACAGTTATTTAGTGATCAGCGGAAGTCTGCCAAATAATATTGAACCAGATTATTATCAGTCTATCTTAGATTTATGTCTGTCCAAAAATATCCAAGTCATTCTTGATATTAGTCATCCCAAATTAAGTGAATTACTAAAGTATAAGCCATTATTAATTAAACCTAATGACGATGAACTAAAAGAAATTTTTGGACTTGAAACCAATACCCAACAGCAAATCATAACCGCACTTGAGGCTGTTCATTTAAAAGGCGCACAAAACATTTTATTAACAATGGGTGACAAAGGCATGTACTTTTCAGACGGCACGCATATTTGGTTTTGTAATGCGGTGAAAATAAATCTAGTTAGTTCGGCTTGTGCTGGTGACGCATCGCTTGCTGCATTTATTAGTGAGTGGCTTTTTGAACAACAAAATATTGAAAAAGCCATGAAAAAGGCCTCAGCAACAGGCGCTAATGTTGCCGAGTCAGATGGATTAGGTCAATTAGACAAAATTGACATTTATATGGGTCAAGTTGTCGTTACCCAAATCAAGTAAATAGGAGAGCATTATGAGAAAAATATTAGCTGTCACAGGATGTCCAACTGGTATTGCACATACATATATGGCGGAAGAAGCCTTAAAAAGCGCTGCCGAAAAAGCTGGCTTTGAAATAAAAGTAGAAACCAATGGCGCAGGCGGTGTTGATAACGCTATTACAGACGCAGATATTAGCGAGGCAATTGGGGTAATTATTGCTGCTGATAAAGATGTCAACCCTGACCGCTTTAATGGTTTACCTGTTATTGAAGTACCTGTTAAAGATGGTATTCATAAAGCTAAAGTACTTATTGAACAAATCACATCAGGCGCTGTTCCCATCCGTAAAGGCAAAAATAACAATTCAGACAAATCCAATTCATCATCTAACCAGATAGAAGTTAAAGAATCCATTGGTCGTCAAATTTATAAACACTTAATGAGCGGTGTTTCGAACATGTTACCCTTTGTGGTAGCTGGCGGGGTTTTAATTGCGTTATCGTTTTTATGGGGGATATATTCAGCTAACCCTGATAATGCTCAATATAATGAATTTGCCGCGTTATTAATGAAAATTGGTGGGCAAGCGTTTGGCATTATGGTTCCTATCTTTACCGGTTTCTTAGCGTACTCTATAGCTGGCCGACCAGGAATGGTTGCCGGGTTTGTCGGTGGACTGATTGCTAATATCACCGGAGCTGGGTTCCTTGGTGGGATTATTGCTGGTTTTGCTGCCGGTTATTTAATGCTGTTTGTCAAAAAATTGTTAGATGGACTTCCACGTTCATTTGAAGGGCTTAAATCCATTTTCATTATGCCACTCATTGGCGTATTTGTGATTGGTGCAGGTATGTTTTTACTCGGTGGTCCGATTGCGACAGTAAATAATGCCATGAAGTCTTTCCTCGAATCACTGCAATCTGCTAATCCTGTTTTATTAGGTATTGTTATTGGTGCGATGTGTTCATTCGACTTTGGTGGCCCAGTAAATAAAGCCGCTTACGTAACAGGTACCATGTTATTAGGTGAAGGCAATTTCTATTTTATGGCTGGTGTCTCTGCAGCTTGTATTGCACCCCCGTTTGTTATTGCTTTTTCAACAACAATCTTCCGCGATAAAGCCTTTACTGAAGAAGAGCGTGCAGCTGGACTGGTCAATTATATTTTGGGTTCAACACACATCACGGAAGGGGCAATACCTTTTGCAGCAAAAGATCCATTGCGCGTGATTCCAATTATGATGTTATCGTCTGCTATTGCAGCTGTTTTAACCTTTTTATGCCAAATTCAAGTCCCTGCACCTCACGGTGGTTTTTTAGTACTGCCACTGGTCAATAAACCATTTTTATGGGTAGGTTGCATTTTCGCGGGTGCAATAGTTGGCGCTATTTTATTAGGTTTAGTTCGTATGGCACAAAACAAAAAATTAGCCAATAAAGCAACAGTATAATCAACAAATTAGTCTACCGCTCATCAGCGGTAGACTAACAAAATAAGGATAACAAATGAGCGATTTAAAACTTAATGTCAATGATATTTCAATCATAGATGGCTCTTTTTCTAAACAAGAGGCGATAAGAGCGGTATCTGAAAAGATGATTAACGCGGGATTAGTCAAAAATGATTATACTCAAGCAATGTTCGATCGTGATGCTCAAATTTCGACTTTTTTGGGTAATGGTATAGCAATTCCACATGGCACAACCGAAAAACGTGATAGTGTTATCGAAACAGGACTTAAAGTGATTTATTATCCACAAGGTATCAAGTGGGATGAAGATAATAATATTGCTTATGTTGTCGTTGGCATTGCAGCTAAATCAAATGAGCACTTAGATATCTTACGTAAATTAACACGTGCCGTAATTGCAGACGATACACTTGAGCGCATCTTAGCCGTAAAAACACCAGAACAACTATTAGCCATTCTTCAAGGTAATTCATGATAATCACCGAATCAAGTATTCGCATTTAACTCATAGAGGTATCGGCATCTTATTAACAATAGATGCCGTTACTCAACTGAGCACAGTTCGTTTTTGCAATAGAAAATACAGTTCATTTATGAATAAAAATTTTTCAGGCGATTATGGATAATTGTCTTATCTTTTACCATTTCGAATGAAACTAAAAATCCCTGCCAATTAATACCTAAAACAATTAACATCTCGTCAAAGTCATAGTAATAACGCACCTGATCGTCATCAATAGAGTCTTTGAACTTAAAATTATGATTAAACTCATCTGTTAACTCAAACGGATGCCCCATTTTAAAATCAAAGCCTAGATAAGTTAAAATTTGATTAGCTTTATCACGTAAAAACGTGTTCTCCACCACATCTTCCAGTGATAATACTTCAACATGCCCCAAAATATAAAAAAACAGAATTTGATAACCACATACTTTTGCTATTCCAGATATATCCGCATAAATAAAATCATCGATAATTTGATACTCATCTAACGTAAAAAAATAATCGATATCCAGCTTGTTAAAGCTGTTTTTTTTATACAAAGGACGCCGTTCACTATTCAAATTAACGTTTTCCTTTTTTCAAAATAGGGAATTGAACTGTCATCAAATTGCAGATGATTTTCTTTTTAGAATAACGCGCATATCCTCACCAACTGCTGCAACTGATTCAAATTGAAATTGAGGAGCTAGGGATAATTTTTGCAAATTGGGTAAAATACACATATCGTTAGCATTATGACCTAGCAATTTTGGCGCATAATAAATAATCAGTTCATCAACTAAATTTTGTTCAATTAACGCACCAGCAAGGTGTGCACCTGCTTCAACCCAAACACTATTTATCTGCTTTTGCGCTAAGTTTTCGAGTAAAACGTTTAAATCAATATACTGATTAGCTGAAGGCTCTACAATCAACGATGTATTAGGCATTGCAATCGATAAATTTTGCTTTCGTACAACCCAAGTTTCACCGGGTTGTTGGAAAATATTTTCATCGCCGGTTAGTTGATGTTGACCATCAATAATTACTCTAATGGGTTGTCTAATCTTGTCTACAGGGTAGATTTTCTGTATGTCATCGGGTAATTGGTGATATCTAACGGTTAAACTTGCATTATCGGTTTGTACTGTTTTACGGGTACTTAATATACAACTGGCTTGAGCACGAAACTGTTGTACGTCTTCTCTGGCTTTGTTTGAGGTTATCCACTTACTTTCGCCTGATGCCATGGCGATTTTTCCGTCTAACGAAGCAGCCAGTTTAAGTTGGACAAAAGGTAAGCCTGTGCGCATACGTTTTAAAAAACCTTGATTAATCGCATCCGCTTGGTCAGCTAAAACACCAACAGTTACCGCTATACCAGCATCTTGTAAACGTTTAATACCATTACCGGCCACGTTAGGATTAGGATCTTGCATAGCAATCACAACACGCTTTATCCCTGATTTGATTAAGGCATCGGCACAAGGGGGAGTGCGTCCAAAATGACTACAAGGCTCTAATGTTACATATGCAGTTGCACCTACGGCATTAGCACCCGCCATTTGCAAAGCATAAACTTCCGCATGGGGTTGCCCCGCTTTTTGATGGTACCCCTTACCAATAATCTGATTATCTTTAACGATAATACAACCGACATTGGGATTAGGTGTTGTAGTAAAGCGACCAAGTTTAGCAAGCTCAATGGCTTGATTCATATAAAGTTGATCGGTATCGTAAGGCGTTGTCATAAGGGTCATTATTTTTGTTGTAATTTAGCAATTTCATTACTAAATTGTTCTATATCATCAAAACTAAAATAAACTGATGCAAAACGTATATAAGCGACTTTATCGAGGTTTTTTAACTCTTCAATAACGTAACTACCAATTAATTTTGCTGGCACTTCACGTTCACCGGTAGCTCTGATTTTTGATTTTATGCGCGTAATTGCATCTTCGATCGCATCAAAGCTAACTGGGCGTTTTTCTAGCGCTCGTTTTATTCCATTACGCAACTTATCTTCATTAAATGGTTCTCGAACTTTATTGCTTTTAATCACATTAGGCATAATTAATTCAGCCACTTCAAATGTGGTAAAACGCTCATTGCACTCAACACATTGACGACGACGACGGACTTGATAACCTTCACCAACAAGACGCGAATCAATCACCTTTGTATCATCTGCATTACAAAACGGACAGTACATAACAATATCCTTATAATGGCCTAATTGATATTACAATAGCTGAAAATAGTGATTTAAACAAGATATGTCTAAACAGCAAAATAAATACTATTGATTAGCGTTTACTAAAATAATGTATATGTGATTGAATGTAAAAATCGTGAGGATAAATTTAATAGCAAAATAAATAACTGAAATTAGCTAAACCATATTTGATGATAAAGAATAATCCGCCACCGATTGGCAGCGGAACTAATTTTACCAAGATAAATTAATTAAAAAATCACGTAATTTGGCAAAATCATTTGGCATATGATGCGAAAGTAGTGTCATATCTGCACGTTCAGCTAATGCTTTAGGCAGTGGAATTGATTTACCAAGAATATCTTCAACCACCTCTTTGAATTTTGCTGGATGAGCCGTACCTAAAAACAATCCATATTCACCTGCTTGCAGCTGATCACGTAATGCCCGATAAGCAATCGCACCATGAGGCTCAGACAAATAACCTTTTTTATCTAATTCTCTTACCGTTTGTGAAGCAACTTCATCAGACACCGCCGCATGCCCAAGTGATTTTAACACCCAGCCTTCGCGACGATAAATCTCTTCAATACGAGGCCAGTTATTCGGTTGACTCACATCCATAGCATTAGAAAGCGTAGCAACTGTTGCATGAGGCTCCCACTTTCCAGTTTCTAAATAGCGTGGCACCGTGTCGTTTGCATTCGTTGCAGCAATAAAACGTTTAATTGGTAACCCCATTGTTTTAGCCAATAAACCGGCTGTTAAATCACCAAAGTTACCACTAGGCACTGAAATCACTAATTGTTGACGTTGCGCTGGTGTCAGTTGAGCATAAGCTTCAAAATAGTAACAAATTTGTGCCAGTAAACGACTGATGTTAATCGAATTTGCAGAATTTAATCCAATTAGCGCTTTTAACTCTTCATCATCAAATGCTTTTTTAACTAAGGCTTGGCACGCATCAAAGTCACTTTTAATAGCGATAGTATGAATATTATCGCCCAAGGTGCAAAATAGCTTTTCTTGTAATGGACTAATTTTTCCTTCGGGATATAAAATGACAACACGAATATTAGGTAAATGATAAAAAGCATGCGCCACTGCGGCACCTGTATCACCCGAAGTTGCTGTTAATATCGTAATTTGTTTATCCGCAGCCACTTGCACTAACGCTTGTGCCATAAAACGTCCACCAAAATCTTTAAACGCAAGTGTTGGACCATGATATAACTCTAATGAACCAATATCTGCTTCAACCGATTTGACCGGCGCTGGAAATTGAAAAGCATTATTAACTAATCGATACATATCATCCTGACTAATTTCATCGCCAATAAACGCCGATAAAATTTTGGCGCTACGAGTTATAAAATCCAGTTTTAATAATGCTTCAATTTCATTTTCAGAAAATTTTGGTAATTCTTGCGGGAAAAATAGACCTTGCCCTCTTCCTAATCCTTGTTGCACAGCTTGGGAAAAGCTAACTTGCTGCGAATGATCTTTCAAATTGTACAATTTCATAATATGTTCCAGTTATATTTATGCTGTAATAATTTATTCGTTTTATTATCTATCAACCAAAAAAATAATTTTTTCAATTACGCTTTTTATAGGATTTTAAATAACTCTTGCACCTTGTGTATCTATTTTACAGATATGGGTAAAACCTTCATCATTTTGTAAATAATCACTTTTGAGTAATGCTTCAATTTGCTGAGCAATTTCAAGTTTATCAGCAATGACAAACATTGTTGGACCCGAACCCGAAATACCCGATGCTAACGCACCCAGCTGTTTAACACGTTTTTGCGTCTGATCAAAGTTAGGTAGTAACTGTTTACGATAAGGTTCAGCAATATTATCAACCAACATTGCCGCTGCTAATTTTGGTTGCTGAGTATAACAAGCATGCAAAAATCCACCTACATAGCGACCATGCGCAACACAGTCAGCTTTTTGATACTGAGCAGGTAAAATCGCACGCGCTTCAGCTGTCGACACTTTAATCCCCGGGTAAGCCATTACCCAGTACCAATCGTTAAAGTGCGGAATCGACTCACTGATTGTCCCGATTTCATCAATAATAAGTTGTAAACCACCTAAATAACAAGGCGCTACATTATCATAATGTACACTACCTGAAATTCGACCTTCAAGTTCACCCATCATTGACAACATTTGAAACTCGTTAAACGGTTTATCAAAAAATTCATTTAAAGCAACAAAAGCGCCAACGACAGAACAAGCACTAGAACCTAAACCAGAACCAATTGGCATATTCTTTTCAAGGGTCATATGCACGGGTAACGTTTTACCCATAGCTTGGCAAAATCGTTGCCAACATTGATAAACGATATTGTATTTTGGATCGCGCGGTAATTTTTTTACAAATTGCCCTTTACTGGTAAGAGTAAATTCTTCAGCGGGCGCAACAGTAATACAATCACCTAGCATCGCCCCACTAATGGGGTGAATTGCCGCACCTAAAATATCAAAACCTACACTAATATTTGCCATTGATGCTGGTGCATAAACCGTTAAAGATTGCTGTTTCATTTAGCCTCCAATCTTGCCTGATGTCGTACGTAAAATATCAGCAAAGACACCGGCTGCAGTTACATCATTGCCTGCACCATAACCCCGTAATACCAGTGGAATAGGTTGATAATAACGGGTATAAAATGCCAATGCATTCTCGCCATTTTTCACTTTGTAAAGTGGATCATCACTATCAACAGCTTCGATTTTAACGCTACATTGATTATTTTCGATACTACCAACATAACGTAATACTTTACCTTGTTTTGCTGCTTGCTCGGCTTTTAATTTAAACTCAGCATCAAGTTGCGGTAATTTAGCCATAAATTCATCCACATTACCTTGTGCATATTGTTCTGGTAAAACGGATTCAACATTAATTTGATCAAGCTCAAGCTGCAAACCCGCTTCTCTGGCTAGAATCAATAATTTTCTTGCCACATCGGTACCTGATAAATCATCACGAGGATCGGGTTCAGTAAAACCTTTTTCTTTAGCAAGTTTTGTTGCTTCAGATAGTGACATACCCTCATCAAGCTTACCAAAAATAAAGGATAATGAACCAGACAATATACCTGAAAATCTAATTAGCTCATCACCGGCATTAAGTAGATTTTGTAAATTTTCAATAACAGGGAGTCCTGCCCCAACATTGGTATCATATTGGAATTTACGTTTACTTTTAGCGGCTTCTTGACGTAAACGTAAATAGTAAGCCATTGAACTGGTATTAGCCTTTTTATTTGGCGTAACAACATGGAATCCATTAGCCAAAAAGTCAGCATATTTATCAGAAACTTCACTGCTTGATGTACAATCAACTAAAATTGGATTGAGTAATCGGTTATTCTTAGCAAATTCAATTATGCTATCTAAAGTATAGCTTGTTTCACTCTGTTTTATTTGCTCTCGCCAATTTGTCAGATTGATGCCATCTCGATTAAGTACACCGTGCTTAGAGTTAAATAACCCGCAAACATGCAGATCAACTTGTTTATTTTTGAGCCACTTTTGTTGTCGCTCAATTTGATCAATAAGCGCACCACCCACGCCACCAACACCAATTACAAAAACATCCAGCATTTTATCGGTACCAAATAACATTTGATGAGTAACTCTTACGCCCATCACTGCAACATCATTATCAACTACAACCGAAATTGAGCGCTCGGACGAACCTTGAGCAATGGCAACAATATTAATATTGGCGCGAGCCAATGCTGTAAAGAAATTAGCAGAAAGTCCACGTAAAGTGCGCATTCCATCACCCACAACTGAAATAATCGCTAGTTTTTCGATGACTTCAATTGGCTCTAATAATCCATCTTTTAATTCTAAATAAAATTCATCACCTAATGCTTCTTCTGCTCGATAGAGCTCTGCTTGTGGTACACAAAAGCTAATACTATATTCTGAGGAAGATTGAGTAATGAGAACAACCGAAATACCCGCGTAAGACATAGCGGAAAAAACACGCGCCGACATACCAACCATACCTTTTAAGCCTGGGCCTGATACGTTAATCATCGCCATATTATTTAAGTTAGTGATGCCTTTTACTGGGGTTGTTGAATCAACAACATTTGCACCGATGAGTGTGCCGGGTGCATCTGGGTTATTGGTATTTTTAATTAAACATGGGATTTGGAATTGTGCAATCGGCAAAATGGTTCTAGGGTGAAGCACTTTAGCACCAAAATAAGACAGTTCCATCGCTTCTTGATAAGACATGGTTTTAAGCAATTTAGCATCTGGCACAATTCGCGGATCACAGGTATAGACGCCATCTACATCGGTCCAAATTTCACAACAACTTGCACGCAAACAGGCGGCTAATACTGATGCGGAATAATCTGAACCATTACGACCAAGCACAACAAGTTCGCCTTTATCATTTCCAGCGGTAAAACCTGGCATTAAAATAATATGATCTTGTGGAATATGCATTTCGCTAATGCGATGTGAGGATTCTGCTATATCGACGGTAGATTCTAGATAACCGCCTTCAGCAATGAGCATTGCGACAGGATTAATTACTGTGACTAAGTGCCCTTTTGCCTTGAGCAACTCTTGCATGATAGCAATTGATAGTTTTTCGCCTCGGCAAATAATTGAAGCGTTAATGCTATCTGGACATTGCCCTAATAAACGAATGCCTTCTAATAATTGCTTGATATTATTTAATTCATCTAAAGCAAAACTTTTCATTTTATCGTAGGCAAAATTAGGGTGTTCTTTTGCGATACCGGCTAATAGATCAGCAAATATTTTTTCAGCATCATAAATATTATTCTGTATATCTTGCCCTGCTACGGTTTTTTCAACCATCGCAACCAGATGATTAGTAATCTTAGCTGGTGCAGATAAAACTGTTGCAGTTTGTTCTTGCTTAGCATTATTTTCAATAATTTCTGCAACTCGCAAAAAACGTTCTGCGTTAGCGACAGAGGTCCCGCCAAATTTCAAAACTTTCATATCACACCTTTACTTATTATCCTAATTTATGCCAATTAAAATTCAAAATACCCGTTTACCTAAACCACTGAATAGTTTTTGAAAACAGGCGTATCATTTTGAGCTATATTATTTTTTTCAAATGCCTATTTTTAAGGTTCTTGAACATGTTTTATATAAACTAAAAACCCGCTTTTTTCAGCGGGTTTTTTATATTTTTTTAAGGAAAAATCAACCCGCCCTATAGTGAATAATAGTGCCTAAGGTGCCAATAATGCCTGAAATGATCATTAACATTGTCATCATTTTTCCTAATTAGTTTTTACTCTAAACAAAACAGCCCGACACTTTCATGTCAGGCTGTTATTTAAAATACTTTTTTGCTATTTTCGTACTCATTAACTACCTTATTCAAAGCTTGATAAAGAGTTTTAGCGTCTTGTTTTTTTAACGCTTCATCAAGAATATTAAGATAAGATAGCATAACTTTTTGATTCTCTTCGGCGAATTTTGGTGAAACTTCCTGATCTTCATATAACATGACATAAGTACGCGCAAAACCAAAGATCAAAAAATAAACTGAAGCATTGTTTGGATCTTCTTGAATCAATGTACGCATAGCTTTACGCAGTTTTACATAACTATCTGTACCCGGCAAGCTTGTCGCAAATGTTTTCGTTACTTCAGTAAATGTCATTACCATTAACCTCAATCAAAATTACAAGGGAAAAGGATAGCAATCCATTGACAGAAGTGCAAGTCTATTTTGTTAACCATATCTATTTTTTTAACATTAAACCGCGTCGATATTGTTTATCCAATATCGACGTCAATTATCTATTTAGTTTCTTTATAAACGGCTAATCCAGCAGAAGCTTGAGCAACTGGCATAATTTCGAGTGCATTGACATTAAAATGTGTTGGTGTGTTAACCAGCCATGAAACAGTGTTAGCAATATCTTCAGGTGTTATATAGTCAACCCCTTCATACACGGCTGCTGCTTGTTCATTATTACCATGAAATCTGACATTAGAAAATTCAGTCCCACCACACAATCCAGGCTCTATATTTGTGACTCTAATTTTTTTGCCTAACAAATCTGTACGTAAATTCGCACTAAATTGTTTAACAAAGGCTTTTGTTGCGCCATAGACATTTCCACCTTTGTAAGCATAAGTCCCTGCGACAGAGCCAAGATTAATTATGTAACCAAAGTTTCGTTCAACCATGCCAGGTAAAAGATGGTGAGTCAAATGAATTAAGCCAACTATGTTAGTTTGAACCATTGTTTCCCAATCTTCATAATTAGCTTGATAAGCGGGTTCTAATCCCAAGGCTAATCCTGCATTATTTATTAAAATATCGATAGGTTGAAACTCTTTAGGCAATTGTAACAAGATTGATTCTACGGCATCTTTTTTAGTGACATCTAAAGGCAATGCACAAAAATTAGCACCTAATTCTTCTGCTAACTTTTGTAATTTATCTGCGCGCCTTGCCACACCAATGACTTTATATCCATCATCAATCAATTTACGACAAATAGCCTGACCAAATCCAGAAGAGGCACCGGTAACTAATGCGATATTCATAATAAATCTCCTTATATTCTAAATATTAAATCTGAGTATATTCTTTAAATTATTAAATGAATAGACAAAAAGTGGCAATTAAATAAATAGATTAAGCCGTATTTTTAAAAAAATTTGTTTAAGATAAAAGGATTGTTAAAATATAAAAAAACCCGCTAGTTAAGCGGGTTGATATTTAGCGGTTCATTTGGCTGTTTCTTCAGAAGGCTCTTCATCTTTTAGAGGAACTATCAATGTATCAATATGGGTATTGTTGATAAGCTGACGAGCAGAAGACATTAACTTGCTCCAAAAGTCTTGGTGGTGACCACAAACGACCAAATCAATACTATATTCATGAATAGCTTCAATTAAGACTTGACCAAACTCGCCATTTCCAGAAAGAGTATGTGCAATCGGGTATCCAGCATCATCGGCTAATTTATTCAATGCAAGATGCGCATCTTCAGTAATACGATCTTTCATATCATTCATATTGATATCAACTAAACCAGTGTAAAGATCTGAATAGTTAATACCAACATGAATTAAGGATACTTGAGCATTATATGGTCTAGCCATAGAGACTGCTTTTTCGACAAGAACCTCACTTTCAGGTGATAAGTCAACTGCGACTAATATATGTTTATAAGCCATGATACTTTACTCCTTCTTATTGTTAACGTCCTAGTTAAGTTAAAATCAGTACTCTATTTTTACTACTAAATTAATTTTTGAGCAAGCCAAAAAAGTGAGCCAGATAACAAAATCGATATTGGTAGGGTTAATATCCAAGTTAATGCAATATTTTTAATCGTTTTACTTTGCACACCACCACCATCAACGATCATTGTACCTGCAACAGAGGAAGAAAGTACTTGAGTAGTTGAAACTGGCATACCGGTATAACTCGCAATACCAATAGATAATGCGGTAGTAATTTGTGCTGATACGCCTTGTGCGTAAGTCATACCTTTTTTACCAATTTTTTCACCAATAGTAATAGCGACACGTCGCCAACCAATCATTGTTCCAACCGCTAATGCAGACGCTACAGCAATAATTATCCAAATTGGTGCGTATTCAATAGTTTTAAGTAAATCATCATTTAATGATTTTAAATATTGTTTATCTTGTGAAGAGACATTGGGTTGCTTAGCCACGTGAGAAACCGTATCAGATAAGCATAATAATATACGTCGGGTTTGTGAACGTTGCTCGACGGTTAAGGATTCATAATCATTAATTTTATTGAATAAATTATTAGCAATGCCTAAAGTGATAAATGAACGGGAATAATCACAATGGTACTTATTCAGGTCGCCTTCAGGAATACTAGTATCTAAAGCGGGTTGTTTACCAATAACATTCATCAGATCATCATTATGTGTTACAAAGTACTCTTGAATATTATGAATCGCATTACGGGTATTGGTAATTTCATAAGTAGATGCGCCCATATTAACAATAAACCCAGCAGGAGCAATGCCCATTAAGACCAGCATTAATAAACCAATACCTTTTTGCCCATCGTTAGCGCCATGTGAAAAACTTACACCAGCGGCAGATATAATAAGCATTATGCGGATCCAGAATGGTGGTTTTTTCTTACCGTAAAGTTTTTCACGTTGTTCTGGCGTCATAAAGATACGTTCACGTTTTTTACTGCTTTTTTTACTTTGGCTTTTACGAGTCCAATACTTTCGCAGTAAAAAAATCATTAATCCTGCAAGCACAAGCCCAACAACAGGAGAAATAATTAAGGACAAGAAGATTTGTAACATTTTCGGAATATTTAATGCATCAATAATTGAGGTATCCATAATAAATGCATTTGCAATTGCCACACCAATAATTGAGCCTATCAGCGTATGTGAACTCGATGCTGGAAGCCCAACATACCAGGTACCTAAATTCCAAAGGATAGCGGCAAATAGAATAGAAAACACCATCGCAAGCCCATGTAATGAACTTACATTAAGCAATAAATCAGTTGGTAATAGGTGCACTATAGCATAAGCGACACTAAGACCACCGAGCAAAACACCAAAAAAATTAAACATACCTGCCATAAAAACGGCAAGCTGTTCTTTTAATGCTCTAGTATAAATGACTGTTGCAACCGCATTAGCTGTATCATGAAAGCCATTAATTGCTTCATAAAAAAGCACAAAAAATAGCGCCAAAACTAGTAATACAATGGTGGAAAATTCTAAATCAGCAAATAGATGTAACATAATATATCTTTCTGTTGTTAATAGCGCTTCTATTATCCTTGAGAATTAAGCAATGAGCAAAACAATTTTTATATTTTTCGTTTGGCATAGCGAGCAGCTAATACTGCACAAATCATTAATTGAACTTGGTGAAAAATCATCAATGGTAAAATCATTATTCCCATAACAGAAATAGGAAAGATAACGCTTGCCATAGGAATACCACTTGCTAGACTTTTTTTCGAACCACAAAACACAATGGTGATTTCATCTTCTTTATTAAAACCAAGCAACCGTGAACCATACGTAGTAATAAGTAATACAATGGTTAATAACACAATTGAATAGAAAATTATTTGTACCAGTGATAGTAAGCTAATTTCTGACCAAATACCATTTGCCACCGCATCACTAAAAGCAACATAAACCACCAATAAAATCGAAATACGATCAGTTTTAGAAATGACACTTTTATATTTATCTACCCATTTACCAATAAAACGTCTGGATAAATGACCAAGAATAAAAGGTAACATTAGCTTTAACATAATAGATGAAATTGCATCAAGCATACTCATAGAGCCTGATGATTGTGTATTCATTAATAAACCCACTAATATTGGAGTAATAAATACACCCAATAATGTCGATGCCGATGCACTACAAATGGCAGCAGCGACATTGCCTCTTGCGATTGAAGTAAACGCAATTGCAGATTGCACGGTTGCAGGTAATACACAAAGGTAAACAAATCCTTGATAAAGTTCTTGTGATAAAAAAGTGGGGACTAAAAAATGCATCATTATTCCCAGTACAGGAAAAATGATAAAAGTAGTGCTAAAAATGAATAGATGTAAACGCCAATTTTTTATGCCAGTTATGATGGCATCTAATGAAAGTTTTGCGCCATGCATAAAAAAAAGCAAACCAATTGCAAAGGTGGTCAAGTATTGAAACACAACTTTTGTTTGCCCTTCACAAGGAAAAAAGCTAGCTGTGATAACAACACAAATCAGTGTTAGCAAAAAAGGATCAATTTTAAAACGTTGTAGTATATTCATGGCGTTGAGTATAATAAGTCAAAAAAAATCGCCACAAAAGTGGCGATATAAATGGGTAAAAATAATTATTCTAAGAAGCTACGAAGTACGTCAGAACGACTAGGGTGACGTAGTTTACGTAAAGCTTTAGCTTCAATTTGACGAATACGTTCACGTGTTACATCAAATTGTTTACCAACTTCTTCAAGCGTATGATCGGTATTCATATCAATACCAAATCGCATACGTAATACTTTCGCTTCTCTTGGCGTTAATCCAGATAAGATATCACGTGTTGCACTTCGTAAACTTTCAGAAGTTGCCGCATCCAATGGTTGCTCAAGTGCAGTATCCTCGATAAAGTCACCTAAATGTGAATCTTCATCATCACCAACTGGTGTTTCCATCGAAATTGGCTCTTTAGCAATTTTGAGTACTTTACGGATTTTATCTTCCGGCATTTGCATACGCTCTGATAACTCTTCCGGTGTTGGTTCACGCCCTATTTCTTGTAACATTTGACGTGAAATACGATTCAATTTATTAATGGTTTCGATCATATGAACCGGAATACGAATTGTTCTTGCTTGGTCAGCAATTGAACGAGTGATTGCTTGTCTAATCCACCATGTTGCATAGGTTGAAAATTTATAACCACGTCGATATTCGAACTTATCAACTGCCTTCATCAAACCAATATTACCTTCTTGAATAAGATCCAAGAATTGTAATCCACGATTGGTATATTTTTTCGCAATAGAAATTACCAAACGTAAATTGGCTTCTACCATCTCTTTTTTAGCACGACGAGCTTTCGCTTCACCAATCGACATTCGTCGATTAATATCTTTAATTTGCTCTATCGAAAGATTGGTTTCAATTTCGATTTGCTGTAATAAGTTAATTTCAGCTTGGATGGGTTCTTCAAACTCTTTTAAGCTTGCCGCAAAAGCACCTTTAGCAGTTAATGCTTTATTGAACCAGCTCATATTATTTTCATTGCCAGTAAAATGCGTCATAAATTGCTTTTTCGGCATTTTGCATTGCTCAACACAGATCTTCATAATCGCACGTTCATGCGCTCTGACACGATCCATCATACTTCTCATATTGTTAACAAGAATATCAAATTGCTTGCCAACTAAACGGAATTGTTTAAATATTTCAGATAGATTTTCGATCTCTTGTTGTGCTTTTTTATGCGCACGACCATACTTTTTGATCGCTTCAGATGTTTTATCATGCTGTTCTTTTAATTCAGCAAATTTAGCTCTAGCAACTTCAGGATCGATAGATACATCATCATCGGCTGAAGAGTCTCCCTCTTCTTCTTCGTTTTCATCATCGCTATCATCAAGCTCAATTTCTGCTTCACTGTCTTCAAGTTCTTCAGGTAACTCTTCTGTTGACTCTTCAGCATTAGGATCCACAAAACCGGTAATGAGGTCAGATAAACGAACTTCACCACTTTCAATTAGATTATATTGTTCTAAAAGATAAGTGATAGCTTCTGGGTATTCTGATACCGAAGTTTGAACTTGGTTAATCCCATCTTCAATGCGTTTTGCTATGTCAATTTCGCCTTCGCGAGTTAATAGTTCAACCGCACCCATTTCACGCATATACATACGCACAGGATCAGTTGTTCGACCTATTTCTGACTCAACATTTGATAATACTAATGCTGTTGCCGCTTCTACCGCTTCTTCATCAGGGACATTATCTGAAAGTAACAACTCATCAGAATCTGGGGCTTCTTCTAATACCTGAATCCCCATGTCATTAATCATTTGGATAATATCTTCAATCTGATCTGAATCAATAATTTCTTCTGGCAAGTGATCGTTGACATCAGCATAGGTCAAGTATCCTAGCTCCTTACCTCGGATGATCAGGAGTTTTAACTGTGATTGAGAATTTTGCTCCATAAAAGGTGTCCACATTTAGTTATTCGGTCATGTATATTGTATAGGTATAACTTAAAAAGTTTTATATTACCTATACCCAGTATATTTAGTCTTTTTTTGATAAAACAAGTATAAGCGTCGCTAATTCTTTTTTCTCTGCAGTACTTAAGCCTGAGACTCTCTCTTTTGCGATAAGTTCATCTTGTCTTTGGGTGAGTATATTATCATACAACTCTTTTAAAGTATGAGAAAAAATTGAGCTTACTTCCTCATCTTGATAATGGTACTCAAATGTTGCCAACCGGTTTAATTGCTTATAAAACGGTCTATTAATACATTCAGTCAATATCTGTGCAGTAGTTATATTTGGGTAACGCTGACATAATTCAAGCAATTCAATAAAAATATCAATACCAGCTAATTTAACTTGGCGCATAACTGCAATATCAGTCACTTGTTTGGCAAGATTCGGATATTGAATCAATAAACCAATCAAAATACGCATAGTGGTTAATTTCATCTGAGATGCAGGTGCTATCTCAGTCACTTTATCTTCGCCTTTTTGACGACTTGTCGACATTAATTGCTCTATTTGAGTTACATCAAGTAACCCCAAATAACGCCCAAGTTGTTGCAATAAATTTAATCGAAACGCTTTGGCTTTAATTTGATCTAACAAAGGAATCGCTAAAGAACTTAATTTTGCTTTTCCCTCTGCTGTTTTCAAATCAACTTGTTTAAGCAATTCATCAAATAAGAATTCAGATAAAGTTGGCGCAGTTTTCAGATAATCTTCAAATCCATCTTTACCAACTTTACGTACAAAACTATCAGGATCTTCATCCTGAGGTAAAAAAACAAAGGTAATTTTTTTACCATCAATCAGGCAAGGTAATAAAACATTCAATGCCCGCCAAGCAGCACTGCGTCCGGCATTATCACCATCATAACAAAATATGACTGAATCGCTTGCTCTAAACAATAATTTGATATGCTCTTCCGACGTCGAAGTACCTAACGCAGCTACCGCATAATCTATACCATATTGTGCTAGCGAAACCACATCCATATACCCTTCAACAACAATAAGTTTTTCAGGATTTCGGTTGACTTCTTGCGCTTCATAAAGTCCATAGAGTTGAAAACCTTTATGAAAGATTGGTGTTTCGGGTGAATTAATGTACTTCGCCGAATCATTAATGATTGTTCGCCCACCAAATGCAATTACATTACCTTGCCTATCACGAATAGGAAACATAATGCGTCCTCGAAAACGATCATATTGGTTGCCATTATCATTAGTAACTAACATTCCGGCCTGATTATACAATGTTGACTCGGCATTGCTTTTCACTACATTTTGCGAAGTTAAACGCCATTCATTAGGTGCATAGCCAATTTTATATCTAGCGATAATTTCATGATTTAGACCTCGTTGCTCAAGATAATGTTGTGCATCAATCGAGGTAGGTAATGCTAACTGCTGTTGGTAAAAATGAGTGATTTTTGCCATCAGTGTATACAGGTCTTTACGGACATTACGTGATTCAATATGTTTCGCTTGATCATCTTGCTTATTATCCGTATCAGTATAAGGAACACGAATTCCTTGCATACTGGCTAACTCTTCTATCGCTTCAGGAAACGATAAACGATCATATTGCATTAAAAAATTAACAACAGAGCCAGATGCACCACAGCCAAAACAATAGTAAATCTGTTTTTTTTCACTGAGTGAAAAAGAGGCCGTTTTTTCATCATGGAAAGGGCAACAACCAAAGTAGTTATTTCCTTTCTTTTTCATTTTGACGCGTTTGCCGATCACATCAAGAATATTGGTGCGAGCAATCAAATCTAAAATAAAATCGCGAGGAATAAGACCTTTCATGATAAAAATTCAACCGATATCAATGTTGGCATTACACAAAGACAACAAGCCGTATCTATGGGTACGGCTTGTTAAAAATTCTTTATATCAAAAATAGATAAAATTGATTTTTTATATCAATGATAATTTTCTGTATAAATATTAGTATAGACGAGTGCGACGAGCGTTTTCTCTTTCTAATTTTTTAGCATGGCGTTTAACAGCTGCTGCTTTAGCGCGTTTACGAATTGTCGTCGGTTTTTCATAAAACTCGCGGTTACGAACTTCAGCTAAAATTCCTGCTTTTTCACAAGAACGTTTAAAACGACGTAAAGCTACATCGAAAGGTTCATTTTCACGTACTTTAATTACTGGCATGTGCCTCTCACCTCAAATTTGTTTAATATCACAAAGGACTAAAAATTAGTGCGCAATTTTACCTCTAATATAACTATGTTGTAAAGTAAAATATCGAATTATTACGCCATAACAAATTAATTTGCTAATCTCGTAACACAGTCCGATAATAAAGCAATTCTTTACAAAGATAGTTAGGTAGTGTTATGTCATTATTTTTTACTGGTCAATATCCGCAACGACGTTTACGTCGCAATCGTTATCAGGATTTTAGTCGACGTTTAGTTGCTGAAAATCAACTGACAGTTAACGATTTAATTTATCCTGTTTTTATTGTGGAAGGGAAAAACATTACACAGCCCGTTTCATCAATGCCTAAAGTGAATCGTATGAGTATTGACGTCTTATTAAAAGAAGCGCAAGAAATTGCTAAATTAGGTATTCCTGTTGTTTCACTTTTTCCAGCCATTGACCCTGCGCAAAAATCCTTACTGGCTGAAGAAGCTTATAATGAAAATGGATTAGTGCCAAGAGCGATACAGGCTCTAAAGAAGGAAATACCAGAACTTGGCATATTAACAGATGTCGCGTTAGATCCTTATACAACTCATGGTCAAGATGGCATCATTGATGAACAAGGTTATGTACAAAATGACATCTCGGTTGAAACTTTAGTTAAACAGGCATTAATGCAGGCACAAGCAGGTGCAGATATTATAGCACCAAGCGATATGATGGATGGGCGTATCGGCGCTATACGTGATGCATTAGAACAACAGCAATTAGTTAATACACAAATAATGGCCTATTCCGCCAAATATGCATCTAGCTTTTACGGGCCTTTTCGCGATGCGGTTGGTTCTGCCAAAAATATCAAAGGTGGCAATAAAAAAACGTATCAACTTGATCCTGCAAATAGTGATGAAGCACTACAAGAAATCTATCAAGATATTAGTGAAGGGGCTGATATGGTTATGGTAAAACCCGGTATGCCTTATCTTGATATTGTACGAAGAGTAAAAGACAATTTTGCCGTACCGACTTTTGCTTATCAAGTATCCGGAGAGTATGCCATGTTAAGAGCAGCTATTGACAATGGCTGGTTAGATGAAAGAGCAGCCATAATGGAATCGTTACTTTGCTTTAAACGCGCAGGCGCTGATGGCATATTAACGTATTTTGCTAAACAAGTCGCAGAATGGTTAAATCATCAATAATTTTTCAAATTAACTAAAATCGACAATTAGCATTCAAACGTTAATGTCGATTTTACTTGCCGTTATAGGGGTTAAATTAAAGCAACTTACCATTATCAATACTCAACTACCTTTTTATTTACTTACCAATCTAATATGCTGTGCATAGGCTCAATTTATTTCTTTGATTACTTGCTAAAGCTATTTATAACTTTCGTGCATCAGCGAGTTAAATAATGTAAAAAAGTTTAAGGAAAGCTATATGTTTATGTAAAAATCTGATAATATTTAGGCAGATAAGGGATAAGGGAGTAAACAATGAATGATCGATGAACTCATACCACTAGAATTGCATGAGCAGCTAAATGCTTTTCGTCACGATCTAGAAAAAATAACATCTCAACATATTGATGCTTGTCCATTTTGTGGCAAAAATGAATTTTATTTGATTCGCTCCAAACCCACCACAACTTATCGATGTAAAGCGTGTTATAAATATTTTACTGTAGCAGTCAATACACCTTTTAGTCGGCTAACGCCCTTTAATTGGTTAGAAATTATTTTTATTAACCGTATTCAAAATCAAAGCTATAATACCATAGCTAACAATTTAGGATGCTCAGTTGAGAAAGTGATGCGACGAGATCACGCGATGATTGATTATTTAAAATCGCATTATCACGCATTGTATCAATGGTATACCAAAAAACAACAGAGCTGCTTAAATCCGGTTTTGATTAAACAACATAAAGTCGTGAGTGAAAAAATAACAGCTTTGCTCAATGTACAAAACCCAACGTGTATACACTGTGGTTCAACCGATACCACCAAAGTTGGGAGTCGTACTTGTTATCGTTGCAAGCGATGCCGGCATAGTTTTAATATTTTAAACGGCACCAAATTAAATCGTTTGCCTAAACCCGAATTATGGTTGCAATTTATCGATTTACTTGTTGCTGGCGAAACTAATGCACAACTTGAGAAAAAACTAAAATTAACCGATAACACAATAAGGAGCTGGCGATCAACCTGGTGCACCATGATGAAACAATGGAACTGTGATGCTCTGGCGATCTGGTGTCAAAGCCATTAAAAAGAATAGATGAATTGATGATTTGAAATATTAACAATTGAAACTAAAGAAATAATATCTTTTAAATATTAACATAAATAGAGCCAATAATATGAAAAATTACATAACTTATATCTCCATTTGTTTATTAGGCACCGCATTATTAATAGGCTGTGATGATAAAAAAAATGGCACAACAACCGACACAACAACCAATAAAAGTGTTGAGACTAACAACAATAGCAAAAGTAATACCGATCAAAACACATCTGCTGATACCACAAATACCGTAACGACATCTAATGCGCCTTCAACGGTAAACTCAGATGAACAAATAACCAAACCATCACAACAATCTACCCCAAAATTAACACTCAGTATTATTAACAGCTATCTTTTTCATACTGAACCAGAATTATTACCCAATAATAAACTGATTAAACAACAAAAAATCCAAAGTTCAGCAAAGAGTAATAAAATCATTAACTATAATGCACAAGGTTATGTAGCTAATTACAATTTAGAAGGTCTTCATGGTGAAGTTAATTATGATACAGCTAAATACATTTATGGCATGAACAATACCAAAAATGAATATGATATTACTTTTGATTCAGAAAAAAATATTTTGGGTATGAAAAACAATGATGGTGATATTGTTGCCAGTTCTGAATTTGATGAACAAGGGCATCTGATTGAAACAAATCTATCACATTTCGCCGAAAATAACGTTATTTTCAATAGTAAAATTGTTTATGAAAACGATCGTGTCGAACTCGTGTTGTATAATGCCTATGTACCTGTTGATAACAAAACAAGATTTCCTGTTTTAGCACAAGAAAAAGACATCGTGTACAACGCTAACAATCAACTTGAAAAAACGATTACCAAAACATTTAAATTAGCATCAAATGGTGACATCATTATTAACGATAAGAACCAACAGGAAGTAGAATTAACTGAAACATGTACTTACTCTGATTATAATGAAAACAGCGACTGGACCAAAGCGGTGTGCGTTACTTCAGGTGAAGAATCCAAAACCATTAACTTAACAAGAACAATTGAATATCAATAGGTCATATGCCTATTGATATTAACGTGAATATGATTAATTTTCACCAAATTCGTCATATTCACGGCAAAGTACGATAGTATCTTCAATCAACCTTCTTGCTATGGTGCCATATTCCGGAATTTTAGGTAACTCGGTATAGTGATACCAATTAGCGTCGACAAGCTCATTTTTATCAATAGTAATATCACCACTTTGATAATCAGCTAAATAAGCCATCATAAGTGAATTAGGAAAAGGCCAAGGTTGCGATCCGACATAACGAATATTCTTTATTTTGATTTGTGATTCTTCAAATACTTCACGCTCAACGGCCATTTCCATCGTTTCACCAACTTCTGTAAAACCAGCTAATACCGTATATAAATTATCTTGATTATGTCTGACATGCTTAGCTAATAAAATTTTATTTTTATCGCGAATAGCGACAATAATAGAGGGTGAGATTTGTGGGTAATAGCGCTCTTTACAATTCGCACACATACAGCACCACTCTGTTTTACTGATATACATTTCATGCCCACAATAACCACAAAATTTATGTGAACGATAAAATTCAGATAATTGTACAGCACGACCCGCCATGTTAAATAATGTCTGATCACTATTGCCCAGCAATGGTCTGATTGAACTCATTGAATGGCTCATTTCTTGGCAAATTAACCATGCAGTTTGTCCTTGCCATTCCCCTATCGGCTGAGCAAGTAAATCATTAAAATAGAAATCGTTTGCACGACCGACTGGTACCTCACCATTAGGTAACCATAGTCGTCCATTTTTACTTACAAACCAATAACCGCTTTCGTTACCAGTTAACTTAAATCGTTGCTGAATGTTCATATCAATTACACCAAAAATAACAATTAAAAAGGAGGGTTTTACCCCTCCTTACAATTAATATTATTTCTTTTTCTTTTCGTGAAGTCCCTTTTTCTCAAGTTCCCAGTAAATTATACGTTGCTGAGCAATCGTAAATAAGTTACTTACGATATAGTATAAAACTAAACCTGACGGGAACCATAAGAAGAATACTGTAAAGATTAATGGCATATAAGTCATTAATTTTTGTTGCAATGGATCAGTCACAGGTGTTGGTGACATTTTTTGAATTAAGAACATAGTTCCGCCCATTAACAACGGTAAAATATAGTATGGATCTTGTGCGGATAAGTCATAAATCCAAAGCGCAAACGGTGCATGACGCAGTTCAACAGTATTACCTAACATATAGAACAATGACAAGAAAATCGGCATTTGGATAATTAAAGGTAAACACCCTCCTAATGGATTCACTTTTTCTTGCTTATAAAGTGCCATGGTTTCCATGCTCATTTTTTGTCTATCATCACCATAACGCTCTTTTAAAGCTTGTAAGCGAGGTTGCAGTAACTTCATTTTTGCCATAGAACGATATTGAGCACGCGTTAATGGGAATAAAATACCACGTACAATAAAGGTGATAACAATAATTGAAAAGCCCCAATTACCAATAAAACTATGAATAAATTTTAGTAGATAAAATAGTGGTTGTGATAAGAACCATAACCAACCATAATCGACAACTAAATCTAAGTGATTTGCCGTTTGTTTCAATTGGCTTTGAATTTCTGGACCTAACCATAATTTAGCTGCAATCGATTCTGAGCTACCCGCTTGAATCACTGTCGATTGCCCTTTAAAACCAATTGTTGCTTGTGAATTTTTAGCTGTAGCACGTGAATAAAAAAGATTGCTTTGATCTTGAGCCGGCACCCAAGCTGACGCAAAGTAGTGTTGCAACATTGCAACCCAACCTGTTTGAGTCTCGACCGCTAATGCTTTATCTTTAATATCATCAAAACTGTATTTGCTATAGTTGGTACTAGAGCTTGAGTAAGCAGTACCACGGAACGCACTTAACCCTAAGCCGCCGCCACCTTCAGTTGTTGCATCGTCAGGTAATTTTATAGTTTGTTTTAATTGACCGTACATTGAAACTTCAACAGGTGAACCACTTTGGTTGTTAATGTCGTATTGAACGTCGATAGCATAATTACCGCGATGTAAGATGTAGTACTTGGTATAAGTCACACCATTGACTTGATAAGTAAGTGGTACACGTAATTCATCTTGTCCATCAGCTAAAACATATTCTGTTTGCTCAGTTTGATATATCGGACGTTTTGAACCTTGAGAGGCATTATCTGGACCATCTTTACCGGTTAAGCCACTTTCAGCGATATAAATAAAATCAGGTCGTGAAGTCAGTAATTGAAAAGGCGTACCTGAATGTAAAGTCTGCTCATATTTTAATAATTGAGCCGCCTGCACATCACCACCATAGGTATTAATAGTTAGTGACAGCACATCAGATTTTACAGTAATTGTCTTACCTAATGTAAAATCTGTATTGGAATCTTCTTCACTTACTTGCTGAGTTAATTGATTCGTAATCGGCGGTTTAGGTGCATGATCATCTTCCCATGCTCGCCAAATTAAAAAAGATACAAAAAGTAAAACAATGACTAAAATATTACGTTGAGATCCCATTAGTGTTTTTCTCTATTGGTTTTAGTTTTTGGAGGAACAAGATCTTCTCCTCCTTCATGTAAAGGGTGACATTTTAATACACGTTTGACCGTTAGCCAACCACCTTTTATCACTCCAAAGCGTCTTAGTGCAATTATTGCATATTGTGAACATGTTGGCGTAAAGCGGCATTTAGGACCAAATAGTGGGCTTATAATACGCTGATAAAAACGAATAAATAAAATAAAAATGTTAACTATCAAAGTCTTACATGCAATAATGTGCTGTTTTATAATTAATACAATTTTATCTAGACGCTTTGTTTTTCGATAATTCGTTGACATAGTTTCTCTAACGTCGCAACAAGTTTTTGATTATCTAATTCTATCGCTGGCGATTTAGCCATCAAAATAAAATCAATATTAGGAAACTGGTGTTGATGGTGACGAAAATACTCTTTCGCTAACCGCTTAATGCGATTACGTTCATGCGATCGTTTGATCTGCTTTTTAGCTATGGCAAAACCTAAACGACAATGGTTTAAAGTATTCTTTCGTGCAACTAAAGTAAGAAATGGCGAACCCGCTCGAACAGATTCTTGGAATACATAATTGAAATCAAAGGGAGTTAGTAAACGTAACTCCCGAGGAAAAGTGAATTTAATCACTCAACTTTAAATCAGCTAGCAACAGTTAAACGAACACGGCCTTTAGCACGACGGCGAGCAAGAACTTGACGACCATTTTTTGTTGCCATACGAGCACGGAAACCGTGAGTTCTATTGCGTTTTAATACTGATGGTTGAAATGTGCGTTTCATGACGATTTATATCCAAATCTAATTTATCAACAAGTTGTAGAGTTTAAACCCTACAGCATTAATTAAAGAGGTCGGAATTATAGAATCTATTTTAGATATCGTCAATGAGATTTTCATAGAGAATTTCATAGATGATACATTATCGTAATATTTTTATCACAATCGTTGGTGGTAAAAAAGATAGCTATTTGCTATAGCGTAAAACAACATTCAAGCCTTATCCATTTTACACATAATATATTATGTCAATATTAGCCTGTTAATAACATAGACAATATGGTTTGGATTAATAACATTTAGCCTAAAAGGTTTTTAATCATGATCAAATACCAATAGGAAAACACTAATCATCAACAGCAAGTACGCGCTTACTCTTTTCACCACCAATTTCACGCGCTAACTTAGGTACTAAATAACCCGAGACTTTTTCAGCTAATTGTTTCATTATTTTTTTGGCTTGTTTATCTTCAACTAAAAAATGCGCCGCACCTTGCACTTTATCGAGTAAATGAATGTAATAAGGTAAAATACCGATATCAAAAAGTTTATTACTCAGCTCGGCTAAAATGTCTGCATTATCATTAATTTTTTTTAGTAACACACTTTGATTAAGTACTGTAACCCTATTTTGTTTTAACTGTTTGATTGCATCAGCAACATTATCATCAATTTCATTTGGATGATTGATGTGAGTAACCACGATTATTTGTAAGCGACTTTGCATAAACAATTGACAAAGCGTGGTAGTGATTCTGGAAGGAATAACCACAGCTAACCGAGTATGGATACGTAATCGTTTGATATGGGGAATTTTCGATAACGCATCAATTAAATTAGCCAGTTCGTGATCTTTTGCCATTAATGGATCACCGCCTGAAAGAATAATTTCGTCAAGTTCAGGATGATTAGCGATATAGTCTAGTGCTGCACTAACATTTTTTTTAGTACTTTGGTTATCATAGTAAGGAAAATGTCGTCTAAAACAGTAACGACAATTAATAGCACATGCCGTTTTAGTGATTAAAAGCGCACGATTATGATATTTGTGTAAGAGTCCAGCAATGTCATTATTTTGCTCTTGTAAAGGATCTTCACTATATCCATCAACTTTTAACATTTCGCTGTCACTACAAAGCACTTGCAATAAAAGAGGATCGTCGTTATCACCTTTTTTCATTCTATGAATAAATGCCATGGGGACACGCAGCGGAAATTGTTTTTTCGCCTGTAACATTGATAACGAAATAGCGTTAGGATCCAAATCAAGATAACGATAAAGCTTTTGGATATCGGTTACGACATTAGCAAGATCAAAAATCCAGTCATCTTTGTTTGGTAGTTCAACTTTTTGCTGTATAATATGGCTCATTTTTTGTAATTCAGAATGATAGTTGGAGCTTTTATGGCATCTTATAGTACTAATGAGTTTAAAGCCGGTCTTAAAATAATGCAAGATGGCGAGCCTTGTGTAATAGTTGAAAATGAGTTTTATAAACCCGGTAAAGGACAAGCAATTAACCGCGTTAAAATTAAAAAATTACTTTCTGGTAAAACTGTCGATAAAACATTTAAATCAGGCGAATCAGTTGAAGGCGCTGATGTTGTCGATATGAACTTAACTTATCTATACACTGATGGTGAGTTTTGGCATTTTATGAATAATGAAACATTCGAACAACTATCTGCCGATGCTAAAGCGGTAGGCGATAATGCAAAATGGTTAGTTGATCAAGCAGAATGTATTTTAACTTTATGGAATGGTCAACCTATCGCTGTCACACCACCAAACTTTGTTGAACTCGAAGTTGTTGAAACCGATCCAGGTTTAAAAGGTGATACAGCAGGAACAGGCGGTAAACCAGCGACATTATCAACTGGCGCAGTAGTACGTGTACCACTATTTGTACAGATTGGTGAAGTTCTTAAAATAGACACACGTTCTGGCGAATACGTTTCACGTGTTAAATAATACGGATTTACTTAAACATAAAACTTGTTTTTGTAACATCAATGAATAAAGAGGTCTAATTAAGACCTCTTTATTTTAAATACACTAACTAATCTCAAATATTCAATTAACTACAACATTTAATCAAACTTTCACTGATTATTTAGCACCAATATAATTCAGCTGACGCCAAGATTCATAAACCACCACCGCAACAGAATTAGATAGATTCATACTACGGCTATTCGCTAACATCGGAATACGAATTTTTTTATCTTGCGGTAAAACATCAAGAATAGTTGCTGGCAAACCGCGTGTTTCAGGCCCAAACATTAAAAAATCATTGGGTTTATAACTCACATCACTATGTGGTTTTTGCCCTTTAGTTGTCAAAGCATAAATCTGAGTAAGCAAATCAATTTGATTACTATCTAAAAAATGATTCAAATTTTTATAACGCTTAACATCAACAAACTCTTGATAATCCAGTCCGGCTCGTCTCAATTTTTTATCATCCCAGAAAAAGCCCATAGGCTCTATAATATGTAAATTGAAGCCGGTATTAGCACAAAGTCGAATAATATTCCCAGTATTAGCTGGAATTTCGGGCTCAAATAAAACAATATTTAATGCAACATTAGACACAACAATATCTCTTTAGTGTTTTTGTTTTTGAATTGGCAATACTATCACAATTCTTAATCCACCTAAGTGACTTTTTTCAGCTTTAATTGTGCCGTTATCTCGTGTAATGGCATTAGAAGCAATAGATAGACCTAAACCAGTCCCGCCCGATTCTCGATCACGGGCCTCACTTGTTCGATAAAATGGTCTAAAAATTTGTTGTAGCTCATTGTCGGCAACCCCTGGACCATCATCATCAATAGTAATGATGATGTCAGCCTGCTGAACAGTAAAACTGACTATAATTTGATGATGAGAATAACGAAAAGCATTACGAATCACGTTTTCAACGGCACTACATAATGCGATGGGATAACATAAAATACCCACATCAGGAAGCGCTTTAGCAATAGAAAAAGTCTTACCAATTTGTTCAGCTTCAAAAGTGGCATTTTCTAACACTGGCTTAAATAATAGATTAATTTGTTTATATTCTCGCACTTCATTATTTTTATATTGTTGCCTTGATAAAGATAATAAATCACCAATCATTGCATCAAGTTTAATCGCTTCATTATTAATTCGATTCACTTCATTACTTTCACCTTGTTTACGACGTAATAAAGAAACAGCTAGCTGTAATCGAGTTAATGGTGTACGTAATTCATGAGAAATATCAGAAAACAAACGTTGCTGTAATTCCTGCATTCGCTTTAACTCTCTTAACATATGGTTAAAACTTGCACCTGTTGCTTTATATTCCGAAGAACCTATCGTTTCAAGTTCTGGCCATTGTTGCAAGTTTCCTTTAGCGACTTCGTCTGCTGCTTGCTTTAAGCGTCTTGCTGGTTTTGCAATACTCCAAGATAGCCATAGTAAAAATGGCGAACTTATTAACATCATGAGAGTTAATAGCAAAAGAGGATGATCAAAAATCAGATTAACAAATTGTGACTGCGCATCCGAGGAAGGTTGTAAAACATACAATCGATATTGATCATTAGCATAGTTAATCAAAAAAGGGCCAATGATTTCTTGTGAGTCATAAATTTTTTTAGCCGGATCTGCAATATTATGTGATATTTCACTAAAATTTTTAACTAAATCAATATTTTTAGTATCCGCAGTTATAAATTGGTCATTGGGCGTAAGAATGAATAAAAATTGCCCAGGCTTCTGATAATTATCCATCACAACAATAAAACGCATCCACCAACGAAAGCTATCCTTGGGGATATGAGTAAATTCTTGTTCAATTTGATTAGCAAGTATATTACCTGTTTCTCTTTCTCTATTTGCTAAATAAGTCAAATTTCTCGAATCTAAACTCGGCAATAATACAATCAGCGCTAAAAAAAATGCGATAGTGAGTAGGAAGATAGTGAAAATCCGAATAGTTAAACGATCAAAAATCCACATATCACCAACACCTAAATTAAAATATTACGTCAATTTTGTAACAAATCATCATGACTATCAATAACAAACAAATATCCTTTTGAACGTAGCGTTTTGATCCAAGGCAATCCATCGCTACGCGGTGGAAGTTTTTTACGCAAATTAGATACATGTACATCAATCGAACGAGCTAGTGGAATAAACTCTTTACCTAACACAGTTTCGCTCAGCGTATCTCGGGATATTATTTTACCACCATTCTCAAGGAGCTTAAGTAAAACTTGAAACTCAGTGCCCGTTAAATCGATATATTGATCATCATAATAGGCTGATTGCTGTTTACGATTTACGGTAAGTTTATCAACAGTATATTGTAAAGGTAAATTACTATCATCATTTACAATATTATCCCAGCGCGTTCTTCGCAATAATGCATTTATTCTTGCAATGAGTTCCCGATCGTTAAACGGCTTTAAAATATAATCATCAGCACCCAGTTCAAGACCAATAATTTTATCCATTTCATCGTCTTTTGCTGTTAAAAATATAACTGGAACAGTACACTTGCTTCTAAGTTGGGATAACACATTAAGACCATTCAGTTCTGGCATCATTATATCAAGTAGAATCAGATCAAAAGTTGAATCAAACTTTTCTAAAGCTTCTTTACCATTATTTGCTGTTTCAACTTGAAAACCTTCTAATTCTAGTAGTTCGCATAATAATGAGGCGATTTCTGGATCATCATCAACTACAAGCAATTTACTCATTACAATCCTCTTTTATTCATTTATCGCATTTATTTTTTGGATTAAATATAAAATTTGTATTTTCACTCAATTATTATATATGCAAAAAATGATAGTCTGGTTAATAATATGGTAAATAATTGTTAATTTGCATAATTTAACACCTTTACATTATGAAAACCTTGTTCAATTAAATACAGTGCTTGTAATTTGCTCATGACACCCCTTGCACAATAAAGCAAATATTGTTTATTTTGATCCAAATCACCGAATTGCGTTGCCAATTTATAAAAAGGAATTAACTTAATTTCAACATCGGCTAACTGTAAAGGATTGTCTTCTTGCTCTTCAGATGAACGAATATCAATAACAACATGATTATTGTGCAAGGTAGAAACGGTCTCAACTTGCTCAATTGAAGTATCTGATTGCTTAGCTATTTCTCGAATATCGATATTTTCAGCTTGTTCGACGGCCTTATCAAGTATTGAAAAATCGAAATTTAGCTCTTCTGCTTCAATTTTCTCTTTCACGGCTTTTACTGTTGGGCTTTTTGAAATTACGCCACAGAATTCGGGCATGGTTTTAGCAATATCTTCTGTGCCAATTTGCCGTGCTAAGTTAATAATTGTTTCTTTATCATGGGTTATCAATGGTCTTAAAATTAATCTATCGCTAACATTATCAATTAAACGTAAGTTTGTTAATGTTTGGCTTGATACTTGCCCTAATGCCTCGCCGGTAACAAGCGCTTCAACGTTATAACGCTGAGCTATTTTTGCTGCAGCACGAATCATCATCCTTTTTAAGATAACGCCCATTTGACCATCATCAATTTTTTCTAGAATTTCACCCACAACGTTAGAAAAATCAATGGCAATAAAGCGAACTTTATGAGATGAACCAAACCGTTCCCATAAATAGTGAGCCATCTGTTTAACACCAATTTCGTGAGTTTTCCCCCCTAAATTGAAAAAGCAATAATGCACTCTACAGCCACGCCTAATTAACATATAACTGGAAACACCTGAATCAAATCCTCCTGAAATAAGTGATAAGACATCTTCTTGAGTTCCAGTTGGAAAGCCACCTATTCCACAGTATCTGCCTTTAACTAATAATAATTTATCTTTATCAATTTCAAGGTTCACCGTGATATCAGGTCGAGTTAATTTAACTTTGGCTGAGGCAACATGTTGATTTAATCCGCCACCAACATAACGCTCTACATCAATTGAAGTAAAATCATGTTTTCCTCGACGTTTAACTCGAACACAAAACGTTTTGTTTTCAATAAGAGGAGCATAGTAATTTAATGCTTTTTCGTAGATGTCATGGACGTCAACATAAGTGAGCTCTTCAACGGCTAAGATATGATGAATACCAGGAATACGCATTAGATATTCTAAAATTTGATTTTCACTATCGACAATTTTTGGGCGAACTTCAATATAATCCCAGTGACGAATAACCGCCACTTCTTTAATATGATTTTTGAGAATATTGCGAATATTACTGGTTAATATTTTAATAAAACGTAAACGTACAGAATCACTTTTGATGGTAATTTCAGGGAAAAGCTTAACAATAAATTTCATAAAACGAGCATGGACTATAACTAAAAATGGCGTCTATTATACTGATTTTCACAAAAAACACACAACCGAATATCGCGATATCAATTTAAACGGGTCGGCAATATCATTAAATTAGACTTAGCCAATAATATAAAATTGTTTTGAAAACTGTTTACTGTATTGATTATATAAAAAATATAAAGATTAATTTAAATTTTTAGTAAAAAAAGATTTTTATTAATTTTAATACCAACGCTAAAAAATATTAGTAGTCATCGATTTAAACACTTAAATCTTAAATTATACCAACAATAACTTAAATTTTACTTGCTTGTTGGCGAGTCTTTCGCTAATATTTCGCAAAATTAAATTCTGTTGTATAACACATAAAAATTGACAGGTTGAAATGTACGAACTTTTGATTATCAGTTATTTGATTATTGCAGTTGCGATCATCGTTTTAGTTTTAATCCAGCGAGGAAAAGGCGCCGATATGGGTTCGTCTTTTGGTGCTGGTGCATCTGCAACGTTGTTTGGCTCATCTGGAAGCGGTAATTTTTTAACTCGCACAACAACGTTACTCGGTGTTTTATTTTTTATACTAAGTATTATTTTATCTAATTTGGGCAGTCGCAGCCATATCACTTCTAGTGGTGAGTTCAATAATATTGAAGATAATGCTCCTGTAACCACGCAACAAACTACAGGTCAAGCACCGACAGTAGATCCTGTTATTCAATCTGAGAATAAAAATCCAACATCAGATATTCCAGAATAAAAACGGCGCCGTGGTGGTGAAATTGGTAGACACGCTATCTTGAGGGGGTAGTGCTCTAAGGGCATGCGGGTTCAAGTCCCGCCCACGGCACCAATTCAATATTCAGTAACATTCTTTAAAATTCTTTAAACCACATCAAAACCTGAATAAACAAGGCTCAAAGCCTGTTTTACTATTTCGTAAGCATCAGTAAGATACATTTACAACCACATTTTTTAGTTATATGTTTAGTTATACAAATCTCGTATAACTACCGTTTTAACAAATACTCAAATAAAAACAATCAAGCCCAGCGATAAAATTACTCATTGTTTGACAGTGGAATAGATATTTACGAGTTAAAACGAGTTATAGTAAAAATAATCCCCCCAAAAAGCTACAAAGATATAATTCAAATATCTCGCTAACAATATAAAAAATAGATAAAATCGAGTAATTTTGGCGGGTTGCAGTTAAATATAATTCAAAATTAAAAATTATGATTAATAGTTTTATATAAAACAGCATAATGCTAGGATAGTCATTAATAAATTTTAACAGGCTAAATATCATGCAATATAATCCTAAGTTAACACCCCAAAAATGCTGTAATATGGACGATATTCGTTCAGAGATAGATCAGATTGATCACACTGTTATTAAGCTATTTGCAGCTCGCTTTGAATATGTTAAAGCTGCTAGTGAATTTAAAAAAAGTGCTAGTGCTGTAGAAGCCAAAGCCCGTTTTGACACTATGCTTGAGCAACGAAAGCTTTGGGCCAATGAGTTAGGACTAAATGGTGATATTATTAAAGCGTTATATGCTAATTTGGTTCGTTATTTTATTGATGAAGAATTAAAGCAATTTAAAAATAAAGCAAAAAAAGGATAGTTTGTCTATGGCTTATACCAGTAAACAACAGTTATTGAATGAAATAAACAAAACCGCTAAATTATTTATTGAAGAATTTAATACATTAACAGAATCGCAAAAAGATCAGTTAATTCATGGTGTCGATCGTACTCCTGCGCAAATGATTGCTTATCAGTTAGGATGGTTGGATCTTGTTAAGTCTTGGGATGATGATGAACTTGCAGGACAAACCCCAACATTACCAGCAGAAGGCTACAAATGGAATCAGTTAGGCAAATTATATCAACACTTTTATAAGATTTATCAGGATTATTCATTACAAGAACTAATTACATTATTTAACCAGAAACTTGTTATCTGGAATAATTGGATTGAATCTTTGGATGATGATACGTTATTTATTAAAGATAGACGTAATTGGACTAAACCTTTCCCTGAATCTTGGACCGTAGCGCGCTTTATTCATATTAATTCTGTGGCACCGTTTAAATCATTTCGAACCAAAATCAGAAAGTGGAAAAAGTTAAGTGAACAAGTTTAAATATAAATTAAAATTAATATTAATGTAATCCAAATAGGAATGATATGGCTTTTTCAGAAACAGAGCGACAACAATTGTTACAGCTAAAATTTGTGGGTGGCAAAATTATTGACAGACTTGAACAAATGGAACTTGATTCTTTTGATAAATTACGCCACGCCACTTTAGATGAAATTCTAAGCAAAGGCGCATTATTAACAGGCTCAACTTGCTGGAAAAACAGCCATCAAGCTAAAACCGCCATAAATAATATTTTGTATTTAGTTAAACAAAACGACAACAGGTAAACATAATCGGCTTCTTGTTTTTTTATCATATTGTTATTTGATAAATCGAAAGCTAATGAGTTATAACACTATGATAAACATTGTATTTAATGTTATTTAGTATAAAATTTGCTTAAAATTGTAATAAGCCAATTGATAAAGGATAAAGGAAATAGAATGTCTATGTTAAAAAAATTTTTAGTTTGTTTATTTGTATTTTTTAGTAGTTCTTGCTTTGCATTAGATCATATTGTTACATTTGTTTGTACTGGTAATACGGGACGTAGTCCAATGGCTGAAGCCTTGGCAAATGATTATGTAAAAAAACATAATCTAAATATTATCGTGCAATCAAGAGGTGTGAATGTTGATCCTAAAGAAACCGCACCAGAACAAGGGACAGTGACGGTATTAAAACAACATGGTATTGATATCTCATCACATAAAGCAACACAATTAACAAAAGCGGATATTGATAAATCAGAATATTTGCTGACTATGACACAAAAACACAAAGCAAAAATTTTAGAACAATATCCGCAAGCAAAAGGTAAGGTTTTTACATTATCTGAGTTTTCTACAGGTAAAAATGAAGATCTTTCAGATCCCTATCAAAAACCTTTAGAGGCTTATATCAAAGTAGAAAGTCAATTAAATGAATTTTTGCCATTGGCTTTAAACAAAATAGCTGACAAATAATCAATTAATCCCTTATTAACATAAGGTGCCTTGCTGCTTTAGAATAGCAAGGCAAAATTTTCTATATAAAATACCATAAAGTTCAAATAGCAATATCAAATTTCATTCATGTTTTAGAAGTTATAGCGATTGATAGATATTACTTGTTGACAGATAAGTGTAAATCTCAAACTCTAAAATTTAAGAATCTACCTATGTGAAAAATCAGAATTGGCGTTCATACCGTGAAGAATAAAATTGAATTACTGCAAGCTGACATTACTAAAATTTCGACAGATGCTATTGTTAATGCTGCTAATACCTCATTGCTAGGTGGGGGTGGCGTAGATGGAGCAATACACCGAGCTGGCGGTAAAACCATCCTTGAAGAATGTATAAAAATCAGAGAAAAACAAGGCGGTTGTAAAGTTGGTGAGGCCGTTATCACAACGGCTGGTAACCTTCCAGCTAAATATGTTATACATACCGTTGGTCCATGCTGGAATGGAGGTAAAAATAATGAAGAAGAATTATTAAAACAAGCTTATCTAAATAGTTTTAAGTTGGCATCTCAGTATCCAATTACCTGTATATCTTTTCCTAATATTAGTACTGGTATTTATCGTTTTCCTAAACCAAAAGCAGCACAAATAGCATTATCAACAATAAATCAGTGTTTAATGCAATATTCAATAATCACAAAAGTGAATATTGTCTGCTTTGATATTGAAAATTATCATATCTATCAAGCTATGATTTAGCATTAACTTTGTTAAAAAACAAAGAAAAAAGTTAATTATCACTGATTAAATATCAGTTATCCAAAAATAAGAGTAGAACACTTTTTAAAATGATAGATATTGACAAGGATTTATTACTAGTTAATTAACTAATAGAAAATTAGAAATAACATCTTCGTCGATTAAAATCGACGAAGATGTTAACCTTAAAAAATAGTTACGCAAAGCCTTTTAAACCAACCACATGTACATGTTCTTGGTTATTCATTACTTTACGCACCAGTTTATAAGTAGTCCCTTTTTCTGGGCTGATATTTTCTGGCGCTGCTATAATCAGTTGCATTTCGAGTCGTTCACACAGCTCAAATAACGTGGCAATCGATTTAGCATCTAGGCGAGCAGCTTCGTCTAAGAATAATAAGCGACATGGTAAAATATCTTTATTACGTAGACGTTTTGATTCTTCTTCCCAACTTTGAATGACCATCAAGAGAATTGACATACCGGTACCAATGGCTTCACCAGTTGATAATGCGCCACTTTCCGCACGCAACCAACCATCAGCACCACGATTAACTTCAACATCCAGCTCGAGATAATTGCGATAATCTAACAGCTCTTCCCCAATATTTTGTGCAGTTCGTTGCCCCATATCAATATGTGGATTCAAACGTTGATAAAGTTTAGCTAACGCTTCCGAGAAGGTAATACGATTATTACTAAACAGATCTTGATGCTCATTTTGATCATCGGCTAATGCTGCTAATAATGATGAGTGCGCTTCACGAATGGTAACATTCAAGCGTACACCGTTAACTTGTCCAAATGCCACCGCCTGTAGACCTTGGTTAAGCATACGGATACGATTTTGTTCACGCTGTATAGTTTTTCGAATAATGTTTGCCACACTTTTCGAACTTATTGCTAATTGTTGCTCACGCGAGGTTAATTCTTCAGTTAAACGTGATAATTCAATTTCCATTTGCTCAATTGCTTCAATTGGATCATCTGTTTTGACAATATCTTGACGAATTCGTTCACGAAGATGTTTATAAACCGCAATATAAAATTGAATTTTACGTTCCGGACGTTTTGGATCTTCAGATAATCGTAAAACATCACGTAAATGTTCATTATCATTCACAGCCAGACGTAATGAGCCCAGCGCCTTATCTGACATTGAGCGCAGTTCATCAGCACTTAAATAAGCTAATTCTCGACGATGTAATCGTCGTTCAACGCTATTTTCTTTGACGAGTCGTAAAACTAAGCACCAACCAGCTTTAGCTTCAACAACCTGTTCGCGTAATTGTTTATAATCACGGAGTGTTTGAGCTAAACGTTTTTGCATTTGCGTCATTTCGCTTTCACACATAATTAGTTGTTTTTCTAGCGAACTACAGTGCTGACGGTTACTGTTTAATTTTTGATGGATCTCATCACGACGTACCCTAGCCCTCTCTTCGGTGATGGCATCGGCTTTAACACCAATTTGTTCAATCTCTTTATGTAGTTCATTAAGCATGTCACGTTTAGTTTCAAATGCACTTTTTAATGAAGCTAATGTTTGATTGTACTGGTTATACTTATCTTGATACTGCTGCATTTGACGACGAGCATCGGTTCGCTGTGCTTCTACAATATCTAACCGAGCACGTAACTTTTCGTTCAAATCAGCATTTTCATTCAACATGCCGGCTGAATCTTCATAACTAAAATGGGCTCGGCGTTGCATCACTTCAGTAAGCGCAAACACCTGTTGACGAATCGTTTGTTGTTGCGACTTAACGGTATTATATTGCTCACGTAACGCTTCGTTCTGTTCTGGGTCACTTTGTAAAACGGCCACAATAGGCTCAAGCTCAGAAACCGTGTGACGATTGCGACCAACATATTGTGCAGCATCTTGTGCTTCGGCAACTTGTTCGCGTAGATCATCAACTCGATCTGCTAAATCTTCATCAGCTAATAAATGCATTTGCGCAACTAAACGATTAACCGTTGTTAACTGCTCTTTGCAATTAGCTACCTGCTGTTGATTCTGCTTATCTATTGCTTCTTGCGAGGATAATTGACGCTCAATCTCATTGCGTCTTGTCGCTAATTTTTGAGCTTCAGCTTCGGGATCGATATCAAAGGCAACTGATAAATATTCACCAATAAATTGACCCACATTTTGTTCTATACGTTGTAATTTTTGTAAATCAAACGAGATAGTGGCATAACGTTCATGAAGTTCATCACGCTCTGCCGATAATTTTTCCAGATGAACTTCACGAGCTGCGCGGCCAAATAATGGTACCGTTGGAAAACTGGAAAAGCGCCATTGACGATCACCAGTTTTGACCAATACCGCTTTATTCATCTCTTCACAATCAAATACACTGTCGTCAAATGAAGAAGGATCGCCTTCAATAAAATAGATATCTTCTGGGTAATCTTCTTCGCTAGCAGTAAGATTTTCGAGCTGGGTTTTGACTAACGACAAATCAGGTACCACAATCGCTTGTCTTGAAGGACCATATAATGCCGAGAAATAAGGCGCATCTTCAATAGTCACATCTTCATAAATTTCTGAAAGAAGAACACCATTAAACCGCTCAGCTAATGCCGATAAACGGCCGTCATCAACACCACTAGGTTGATTGAGTTGTTCTATTTGTGTATCTAATTGAGTTCGTTTAAAGGTTATCTGATCGCGCTCTGTAACCAATGTTCGTTCTTGCTCAAGCAGCTGCTGCATATGTTGCGTGACAGCTTGACTGTGGGTAAAACTTTGTCCGGTTTGTTCTTGTAAGGCAATTAAAGCATCTTGTGCTTTTATCCACATTGGTGCTTTTTGTCGATAATCGGCTATTTTAGATTGAATTTGTTCAAGTTCTTGTCTAAATTCAATGCGTTTTTCACTAGATTGATTAGCAAGCTCCGCATTTTCATCTAACTGAACTTCAAGTTCCTGTTTTAGTTCATCAAGTTCATCATAATTAACATGTCGACCAATACGTTTGCAAAATTGGTTTAATAATGATTCTGCTTCTTTTTGTTCAAAAAAGCGTTGTTCAAGCTCATCAAGCTGTAATTGTAAATGTTCAGCTTGTTCAGCTTGATAACATTGTGAAGGCCATTGTCTTAGTGCTTCTTTAGCAGCAGTAAATGCTTCACTACGAACAACATCACCAACCAGTTTTATTACAAGTTGATAAGCACGATCAAACTGATTAATTGCGGCATCAGAAACACTTAATCTTTGTTCAAGTTCTAAAACTTGCTCTGTAATCTCTTTTTGTTTTTCAGCAAAAACGTCAAAGTGATTTTCAATATTACTGATCCCCAATTTTGGTAATTGGCATAAAGACTGTGCATTTTTCAAAGCTTGCAAAGCTTGTTGATACTGAATTGCCCGTGTTTGCTGCACATCAAGAGCTTGTTGATAATCAGCTAATTGCGTTTTTATTTCATCCACTTCTTGTTCAGTTTGTTCAGCCTGATCACGGTAGCTTTGGTACTGTTCATTCGCTTCAATGACAACTTCATTTTGTTCTTCAAGTTTTAGATTAAGATCATCTAAGTCCGCTTGATAGCGATCAATTTTTTCTTGTTGGCGTAAAGCTGTTTGCGCTAGATTAAGATGGTCATTTGCCGCTTGTAAATCAGTTTCTAGGTCATTTTGGGCTTCTTGAAACTCTTTGAGCTCTTTTGCCATTTCAACTTGACGATATTGATGACTGATTAACAAATCTTGCGTTTTAAACATATCTCGACGCAAACCAAGTACCGATTCAATATGAACACGGCGCTCATTAGCATGGCGCATATAATCCGCTGCCACATAATTTGTTGATTCAGTAATCAGGTGTTTAAATAGATCGCGATCAGATTGCGTAACGCGAATCGCTTCTAATGTCATGCGATTTTCACGTAGTGCTGCTTCCATATCCTGAAAAGCTTTACGTACACCACTGTTTTCAGGTAATAAGTAATCACGAAGTGAGCGGGTAATGGCACTTGAAATCCCACCATAAAGTGACGCTTCAATTAATCGGTAATATTTACTACGATCAGATGAGGTACGTAATCGTTTTGGTAATATACCAAAATCAAACATTACTGAGTGATAATCAGTAATAGAGTTAAACTGTTTAAAAATCACGCCCTCTATTGATTCAATTTTATCTTTTAACTCAGGCAGTGATAAGATTCGTGCTTGTTTATCGTTTACTCTTTCTGTCACTAATTCTGTTGGTTTGATTTCAACAGGTAAACCTTGTATTAAAAAAGGTTTAATATCCACTTTTTTATCACGACCCGCAACTTGCTGTAATCGAACACCACATATAATCCGTTGGTGACGTGAATTGATCACATCAAGCATCGAATAACAAACACCGGGTTTTAATTTACCATGTAGACCTTTATCACGAGAGCCTGATGTTGCACCAGCTTCGGTAGTATTACGAAAATGTAATAAGGTTAAATCTGGAATCAATGCAGTAACAAAAGCCGCCATGGTGGTTGATTTACCTGCCCCATTCCCCCCAGAAAGTGTGGTGACAAGTTGATCTAATTCAAATGTTCTGGCAAAAAAGCCGTTCCAGTTAATTAAGGTTAAGGAGTGAAATTTTCCGTGTTCAATCATAATTATTCAATCTCCTCGTTAACTTCATCATCTTGTTCATCATTATTATCATCTAAGATGAGTGACGATTCAATTTTGATCGCTTCACCATCCCGAATTAAGCGTAATTGTGCTTCTTGCGCATCGTCACTACTGCGCACATCGGCGCCAAAACGGAAAATAGATTCATTAATTCGAAAACGGCTGCTGTCATTACCGACAATAAAAAAGATCATACCTAATCTACGCAGACGGTTTAGGGCTGTTTTAACTTTATCAAAAAGTTTTTGCCGATCTAAATCCGATCCGGTTGAACGTTGGTTGACTAATTTAAGTAATTTACTTTCGTCGGCTAACGAAACAAGCTCATCAAAGAGTTCTTGTAAAGTAAAAATGCCTTCATGCGCAAGTCGTTCGGGACTTAAATAGAGGTAACAAAGCACTTTACCAACAAGCATATCTAATTCTGATAGAACAGAACGAGGAATTAATGTTGTTGATCGAGGACGAAGATAGAAAAATCCTTCAGGTGCACGTATTAGCTCAACATTATAGCGTTGATAAAATTGTTCAAGTTCAAGTTGAAAATCCATTAAAAAGGCATGTTGATCGAGTTCATCAATACCTATATGACGCCCAGAACGAAGCAAACTATCCAACTCAGGAAAAATAGGATTAGCAATCGCTTGAGCTAATTTTACCGGCATGTATTTATCGATTGACGCTTGAGAGCTCGCTGCAATACGCCCTATAACCTCATCAATATGATGAGCGGTTTGTTCTAATTCTTTAATATCTGTTGATGACATGTGCTTGTACCTTAGCTCCATAATCGTTGATAGGTTTCCATTCGGCAGGAATACCGAGCAAATCATCTTCGGCAATACCTAGACGAATAGCTTGATCGATAAATAATCTTGCAATATCAAAATGTTGTTCACGTGGGAACTGTGCTAAATAGCTACGAATGGCAACACTTATATCGAGTGGTTTATTTTGTTGTTTAAAAACCAATAAATTTTGTTCAATATGCGCAATAATGTGTTCTTGAAGTTCTTCAATCATTTCATATTCAAGTTCTGATGGTAATTCACCTGTAACTTCAGCTTCATGTAAAGCAAGTTCTTCATCACGCATATCAAGTAGACGGTCGGCATTAGCAAAAGTCAGGGACCAGGGTAAATCAAAATAGCTCTGAATCGATTTACGTAATCGTTGAGAAAAGACGCGATTTTTATCTAAATCAATTGCTGTACGGATAAATTTATGAACGTGTCGGTCATAACCTATCCAAAGATCTATCGCTTTTTGCCCCCAACCAATAATTCGATCTAGCTTACCTTGTAGATCAATTACCACGTTATTAATTTTATCTAAATCAGGATTATCTAATGTCGCATCTTGAATTAACAATAAACTGGCTTGAAGTTTATCACCCGCCGCTGCCAGCGTATCTTGCAATTCGCGTAATGTTTGCGAAGTTTCGGTTAATAGCCCTTCACAACTGGTAATAGCAGCTTGCCAGTCTTGACTTAATAATGCCGAGATATTTTGTTTTACATCGGCTTGCTGCTCATCCATCACACGTTGAGTAATATCAATACTATCAAATATTTCAGCAACTGAATATTTTAGTGGAGCAAACACATTTCGATGCCAGTGTAAGTCATCACCACCTTCAAGTGCTGCATCAGCAGCTCGTTTTAACTCTTGAGCAACAATGGATAATTGGATAGACAAACGTAACGTTGAAAACTCCCGCTGACGAATATAGTAATCAGAAATACCAATACCTAATGGTGTCAAACGATAAATAGAATATCCATCAGTCATTTCGCTAGCAAAACGCGTAATTAGGCGCTGACGCACTAAGTCATTAATGGCATTATTTGCTCGAACAGTGATGGTGTCTTCACTCTGTTCAAAAATTTGTGAAACATGCCTGAAAGCATCAATTAATTCAGATTCGGTCATTTCACCATCAAAACGCTCGCTGTTTAATACGGCAATCGCCAATAAAAATGCAAGCCGTTCCACTGGCAAATTAATTGAAAAATCATTCTTTTTTGCCCAAGAGACCAATTCTGGCACTGATTGGGAAAAATCCATCATAGCGGTTCCTTAATTAAAGACACTCAATTTTTAAACGTATCTTAGAAATAATATGAGAAACACAATATATTGTGCTAAAGACAAAATATTATCGATTATATAACAATTTGTAGTAGTTAAAAATAACTAAGTTTGAGATTTATCATTTAACTTAATTAAAAAGCAACAAAGTCAATTTAATTAAAAATTACCTATAATAATTACGATTTTCTTTTTTTTATTTTCGCTCAATCCCATTTTTTGTCGTTAAAAAGATCAATGACAACAAAAAAATAATTATCATAATTGAATTTTAATCTTAAATAATCTTGATATGTTATGGAATTAATTGTTTAATTATTGTACCATTTTTAACTTATAGTTATATTAATAATGATAATGGTTATTTTTTTTATAAGGGAGAAAACAAATGAAAAGTCTATTATACATACTTTTAGCTGGATTAGTCGCATATGTTGTGTCAAAAGCCGTTTCTGCAAATGAAATCGATACAGTACACCGTGTTGTTCAGCAGCAGGGAGTTTTAAGTGAAAATCATTTAGAGAGTGGAGATAAACCAAATAGTCTCTGACAGTTCAGTCATTACTTTCATGATTAGTTAGGATTGTTGATCTTGTAACGCCTGCACGTTAATTTTGTCACAATTGGCGTGTTAATAATGCTGCTGCTTGTTGTAGTAGTTGAGTTTAATTGTGCATATTGATTTAATGGGCACGCAAGGTAAGACTGTTGTTTACCGCGTGTCAATAAATAAGCCCAAAATCACCGAAGATATTGCACTCCCACTAGCTGAACAATCCATTCCACAAAATTAAAACTTACCGATGCTTTCTTTATTATAGTCTTAAAAGAGAATGATCTAATCAGCAATATGCTTGCTATTATTGACGTTGTGAATAATGTCGATAAAGCAAATAATCAAATGATAAAAATCAAGTCATAATCGCGCTATTTAATTGAGTGTTAACTATCATTATTGTTATAAGTAGTTTTCAATTTGAAAAAACCACTCAGCCATTTAAGACAAGTTTTTAACAGCATAGTGTCTACACTTATGCACAACACAAAACTCATAAAATTAAATTTGATTTTGGTATTTTTAAAAAGGTGAAAACGGGATGGGTTATCCCGTTTTTTAATTAATGCGTTACTTCTGCATTGATTGGTCGAGGAATTAAGAAACTACTAAATAACGCTAAAATAGTAATCACTAATCCTACTAAAATACCATTAAAATACCCCGTCATTGTATTACCATTTATCATCTGAACTGCGGGTAACAACGCAAAACTTAATCCTGCACCTAAGTTAAACGCACCGGCATTCATTCCAGGTAAAAATCCTTGATTGTCGGCAGGTGATAAGACAACACCTAAACCATTTAAAATAATATTGGCCATGCCTGCGTAAAAAACACCTAGTGCAATTACACCGATTGATAAGATAGGTAAGGAATGCACACCATAAAATAAGATCACTAAGATACCAACAATACAACCAATCAAACCCAATTTGAGGACATTGTTATATCCGATCGTTGGTGCTAAGCGACCAGAAAATGGTCCAACAAACCAACCAATTAAAGCATAAGGTGTCAACAAAATTAATGACGCCCAATCAGGTTTTAGACCAAATCCTATATCATGATTTTGAGCAAGTGACATAACTAACCCATTGACTATGGCAAAAATACCTGTCATGGTTAAGGTTGTTGTTAACAATAAAGCCCAAGTAGCACGTTTTTTCAGATGCGTTGTTGTCACCAAAGGTTGCTTATTTCGTTTTTCGACATTCCAAAATAAAATAAAACAAACAATGGCAAACACGGTTAAGCCAGTAACAATTAACCAATTTGCATTAGCTAAATTACCCGCTTCATTAAGTGCCAATAATAATGCAGCAAGCGTTAGGACAATTAATATAACGCCTAACCAATCCATTTTAGTTCCTGCTGAAGGCTTGGATTCTGGAGCAAAACGATAGACAAGATAAGTCGAAATAGCTGCAACCACAGCAATTACCCAAAATACAGAACGAAAGCCCCAATAAGTAGCAAGTAAACCACCTGCTATCGCATCCACACCAGCAATACCACCGTTTACTGCGGTGATAATGCCCATTAACATGCCATATTGTTTGACATCTTTTACTTCGTAACTCAGCATAAGTAAGCAAAGTGGAACAACAGGACCAGATACGCCTTGAATAATACGCGCTGCATATAATACTTCAATATTAGGTGCAACAGCAGCCAATATTGTTCCTATTGTCATAATTAACAACATAACCGTTAATACTTTTTTACGACCTTTGATATCACTCAAACGAGGAAGAAAGAGTGAAAACAGTGCTGCCGCAGTAAAAAAAGAAGTTTGTGAAAATCCAACAGCTGCATCATTGGTGCCTAATTCTTTGGCTATAGTCACTAATACAGGACTTAACATACTTGCATTGAGCTGAAAAGCAACACAAGCTGCAAGTAAAGCAACCATTAATGTTAAAATACTTTTTTTATTGTTGCTTTGTGCAATCATACATTTACCTCACCAATTCGCTGTAACGCATCAACGATTAAATCCCAAAAACCTGCATGATCAAGTTTTGTCGCCACTTGTGTATGGCAAGTTTCATCGACTGGAAAACGAAAATCAGCAACAGTCATGCCTAAAGTTAATGTTCCTGTGAGCTCTATATCAACAGGAACTCGTCGAGTTTTAATTAAATCCGGATTAATAACATAAGCTACAGCACAAGGGTCATGTACTGGTGGATAAGTAAAACCTTGTGCTTGCTTATACATTTTTCCGAAGAATTCAAGCATTTCAAGTACAAATGTTGCTGGTTTTGTTTTGATTGCTGAGATTTTTTCAATTACTTCAGGCGTTGCGAGAGCTTGATGAGTCAAATCTAATCCCACCATAGTCACAGGCCATTTTTCATTAAATACTATATGGGCAGCTTCTGGATCGATTTTTATATTAAATTCAGCAACTGCACTCCAGTTACCAACATGATAGCCACCGCCCATCAAAACCACTTCTTTCACTCTTTCGACAATTTTGGGTTCTTTGCGCGCAGCCATCGCAATATTGGTTAACCCACCAGTTGGGACCAAGGTAATGGTTTTGGGTGGATGAGCCATAATCGTATCGATAATTAAATCAATAGCATGTCTAGAGTCCAATTGTATAGCAGGTTCGGGTAATACAGGACCATCCAGACCTGAATCACCATGAATATCTGGTGCAATTTCAACATTCCTCACTAATGGTCGAACAGCACCAGCGGCAAAAGGAATATGAGTTATGTTAGCAATACGAGCAACTGATAACGCATTACGGGTCACTTTTTCTAATGTTTGATTCCCGACTACAGTTGTTACCGCTAATAATTCAATATTAGGATTCCCATGCGCCAATAACATGGCAATAGCGTCATCATGACCTGGATCACAATCAAGAATGATTTTTTTAGGTTGATTTGTCATTAAGCGTTTTCCTCTAGTAAATTTTTAATTTGCCATTCTATCAAGTACATTTTGACAAGATGACATAGTTGATGTTCCTTCACGTTCAACCACTGAAAATGCAATAGCACCATCGGCTATCGGGTAAAAAAACTCTCCGTCAGCTTGTGATAAACTTAAAGCATAAATAAAATTGTTGGCCATGTTGAATATGCTAAGTAAGACAAATCCATAAATTTGAATATACCTATAATTTTTAACATAAAAAGCGAGAGGTCCATTACTATTAAATAGGATAATAATGGTTTGAATATCAAAGGAATGAATTTTAGTAACAATTAGTTTGAACGTATCAAAACGATTTACGTTAATGCCAAACATTAAACTTGTTTGAGTTTTATTAGATGTAATTTTATTGATATAAAGTAATAGTTGTATCATCTTGTTAAAATACGCATTAGGATTAACAACGACTTCAATGCCTAAAGCTTTAGCTAATGTTATTACATTAAAAACAGCATCACTAGTTTTTGCAAGTTGCGTTAATAAGATATCAGATTTTTTTAAGTTCGTTTCTAACATTACAATTTTTTATCAATCCTTGATTAAATTAGCCACTTAATTTGATTATTATTTTTACCAAAGTTAATTAAAGTATCTTTGGTTGCTTTATTATCATAATGATATAAAGAAAAAAATTCATACTTGATAGCAAATAATAAGGACGCTAACCCAATGATTCTTCGTACATCAAGTAATCAAATCCAATTAATTTTTGGCTAAATTATTAATACTTTTTTACCTATACTTTTATATACTCAATCTAGTTAATTAGGTCGCGATAACAATATTCATATAACACAAAATACCGATATTACTCTGTAATTTTCTTTTCGCTTTTAGTATTTTATCTTTGCTATTTTTCCATTCATTATAACAATATGAAATACAACGATTTTTTATTATTTATGTTCACCTAAATATCCCAGAATAACCTTATTTTTTTCGAAAAAATAGACTCATTTTTTGCGTGTTATTTGATCAGTATAGCGCAGGTAAATGATAAAAAGAGTGACGAACATCATAACTTAGAAAATAAAAACAAAACTTAAATAATGGATGAAATCAATATATAACAACCATAAATCGGCAAACAATAAATTGATTATTGCTTCATTTAAGAAAGAATCGACAACCGACTTATTAGTTACAATAATAATGTGACTTGGAAGATAAAAAATAAATTCCTTACTCGCACTGCCGCTAATTTATGCTAAAATCGAAAATCATTAATAAACACTAAACATAAGGATGTAACGAAATGCATATCGGTATACCAAAAGAGCGGTTAGCCAATGAAGCTAGAGTTGCAGCAACTCCACAAACAGTTGGACAACTGTTAAAACTTGGATTTACAGTCTCTGTAGAACAGGGTGCAGGGCATGCTGCTCACTTTGAAGATCAAGCATTTATCGATGCTGGAGCAACAATTCAAAATACTCATGATATTTGGCAAAATGACTTAATTTTAAAATTTCATGCCCCAACAGATGATGAAATCGCATTAATGAAAGAGGGTTTAACCCTTATCAGTTATATTTATCCAGCTCAACATAAAGAACTATTAGAAAAATTAGCAGCCAAAAATATTACAGTCATGGCGATGGATTGTGTGCCACGTATTTCTCGTGCGCAATCGTTAGATGCACTAAGTTCTATGTCAAATATTGCTGGCTATCGTTCTGTGATTGAAGCTGCCAACCAGTTTGGTCGATTCTTTACAGGTCAAGTCACTGCCGCAGGTAAAGTGCCACCGGCAAAAGTGTTAGTCATTGGTGCTGGTGTTGCTGGCCTTGCAGCAATTGGCGCAGCAGTAAGCCTTGGTGCAATTGTTCGAGCCTTCGATACTCGCCCTGAAGTTGCTGAACAAATTAATAGTATGGGTGCTGACTTTTTAGAGTTAGATTTCGAAGAAGAAGCCGGCTCTGGAGATGGTTATGCAAAACAAATGTCTGCTGCCTTTATAGAAGCTGAAATGGCATTATTTGCAGAACAAGCTAAAGATGTTGATATCATTATTACTACAGCATTAATTCCAGGTAAACCAGCACCAAAACTGATTTCGAAAGAGATGGTTGAATCTATGAAACCTGGTAGTGTGATTGTTGATTTAGCTGCATTAACGGGTGGTAACTGTGAATTAACTAAACCCGGTGAAGTTTATGAAACAGATAACAATGTAAAAATTGTTGGCTATACTGATTTGGCAAATCGCATGCCAGCTCAAGCATCTCAACTTTATGGTACCAATATCGTTAACTTATTAAAGTTACTGACTAAACAAAAAGATGGCAATATTGATATCAATTTTGACGATGTGGTTATCCGCGGAGTGACCGTTGTTAAAGATAAAGAAATCACTTGGCCTGCACCGCCAATTCAAGTATCAGCACAACCGCAGAAAAAAGTTGCAGCGCCGGTTGCTAAACCTGAACCTAAACCAATGGATCCACGCAAAAAATATGGCATTTTAGCGTTAATAATCATTGCTTTCTTCTGGTTGGCTAATTCTGTTCCTGAAAGCTTTTTAGGTCACTTTACCGTATTTGCTCTATCATGTGTAGTTGGTTATTACGTAGTATGGAATGTAACTCATTCTTTACATACACCGCTCATGTCAGTCACTAATGCCATTTCAGGCATCATTTTAGTTGGTGCAATATTACAAGTTGGTGATGATAATGGCTTAACTACGGCAATTGCCTTTGTTGCTATTTTAATTGCTAGTATCAATATTTTTGGTGGATTCTTTGTTACCCAAAGAATGCTAAAAATGTTCCAACGTGGCAAATAAAGGAGAGTATCAATAATGTTAAGTAATGGAATTATTCAAGCAGCTTATGTAATTGCTGCCTTACTGTTTATATTCAGTCTACGTGGTCTTTCCAATCAAGAATCCGCTAAATCGGGTAATATCTATGGCATGATCGGTATGGCAATTGCCCTTATTGCCGCGATTGCGAGTATCAATGGTGGATTACATTGGGTCATCATTGCGATGATTATTGGGGCGGCTATTGGTTTATATTTAGCCAAAAAAGTAGAAATGACACAAATGCCAGAACTCGTTGCACTACTTCATAGCTTTGTTGGTATGGCTGCGGTACTCGTTGGTTTTAATAGCTTTTTAGACTCACATATTTTTACCTTCTCATCGAGTGAAATTACCGTTCATTTGGTCGAAATATTTGTTGGTGTTTTTATTGGTGCGGTTACATTCTCTGGTTCGATTGTCGCGTTTGGCAAACTAAATGGTCGCATTAGTTCAAAACCATTATCTATTCCAAATAAACACTATTGGAACCTTGCTGCTATTGTCGTATCTGTAATACTCATGTTTACATTTGTCAATCTGCAAACAGGAGCTGGCGCGCTATTTTGTTTACTCATTATGACACTTATAGCATTAGTCTTTGGTTTCCATCTTGTTGCATCAATTGGTGGCGCAGACATGCCCGTTGTTATTTCGATGCTTAACTCCTATTCTGGATGGGCGGCTGCTGCGGCAGGATTTATGTTAGGTAATGATTTACTCATTGTAACTGGTGCTTTAGTTGGTTCTTCAGGCGCAATTCTTTCTTACATTATGTGTAAAGCAATGAATCGCTCATTTATTAGCGTAATTGCCGGTGGTTTTGGTAGCGATGGCAGTTCATCAAGCTCTTCAGAAGAAGAACAAGGTGAATATCGCGAAATCCAACCTGCTGAAGTTGCACAAACTTTAAAAGAAGCACGCTCAGTTATTATTGTTCCAGGTTATGGTATGGCGGTTGCACAAGCGCAAGGTGCAGTCAGTAACATTACTGAAAAACTACGAGCTATGGGAATTGAAGTGAGATTTGGTATCCACCCTGTTGCCGGGCGTTTACCGGGGCATATGAATGTATTATTAGCCGAAGCTAAGGTACCTTACGATATCGTACTTGAAATGGACGAAATCAATGACGACTTCCCTGATACTGATGTTGTATGGGTCATTGGTGCAAATGATACGGTTAACCCAGCGGCAGAAGAAGATCCAAATAGCCCTATCGCAGGTATGCCAGTTCTTGAAGTTTGGAAAGCTAAAACGGTTATCATTTCTAAACGTTCAATGAATACCGGTTATGCCGGCGTTCAAAATCCACTATTCTTCAAAGAAAATAGTTATATGCTATTTGGTGATGCCAAAGATAGTGTTGAAAAAGTGTTACAAAATCTTTAATGACAATTAGTCTTATAGAGAATACAAAATATTACTGCGGCCTAGCCGCAGTAATTTTATAAGCGTTAAGGGTTCAAATTTATTTGCGCTAAGAAAGTAGTAATTTGTTTAATTATTTCACGATGAATCTCGGCTCGAGTTCGTTTCCCACCATCCTTACAAATAATACCTTCGCCTTGAGCTTCTTGCTCTAATATTTCTATTGCCTTAGGTTTACAAACTTGTATAAAACTAAAATGCATCGCATCTGGTATCACCGTATAAGTAGATAGTGATTTTGACAGGAACTGCATTAAATAGCCTGATTCAAGCTCTGCATCCATATCACCTACATCAACTCCTGCACCAATAATTAAAGAAGGGATGTTAATATCTTTTAAACTTTTTGACGTAAAACCTCTGACTAATCCTGCATCTAAAGAGATAAATGATTTTATTCTTGGATCGAATAAACTTTGATTTAATTTTGGATTATCAAGACCGAGTTCAGTCACTAATTGGCACGCTTTTAAATGGGAATGAATTGTACAGTCTTGCTTAAAAAGCTCTGTATCAAATTTTGCTCCAGCAAGTGCAATTACCGTCCAACCGCCAAGGGAATGCCCAATGGCTGATATATTATTCATATCAATAGAGTTTGCTAAAGTCTTATCCTCTATCAAACAATCAATTGTTTTACTCAAATCTTGTGGGCGCAACCATAATTTAGAAGATTGATCAATATCTTTATTAAACAGTGTAGTCCCTGGATGATTTGGTGCGGCAACAATATATCCTTTTTCGGCCAGCGCATAAGCAAGCCAACTTAAATTTTGCTGGCTGCCCCCATAACCATGTGAGAGAACAATTAAGGGATGCTTACGATAATCTAAAACAGGGGGTGCATTGAATAGAACCTTATAACCATAAAAAATAGCACTATCGCCAACCATTACGTCATCTTGTTGATTATTTGCTTTATACCATATTGCGATATTCAACGGTCGGTTACTTTGTTTATCGTAATAGATTTGTTTAAACCCTACAGCTGAATAAGCATGATTGCTAAAGGTGAAGATTAAATAAACAATCAAGCCAATGTAGAATTTAGTCATTCAATTTATCTCTATTAAAAAAATTGCCTATTTGCAGCTGGAATGAATATGAAGACTTAACAATAGAATAAATAATACAATTTGTTAATCAATAATTAAATTTATCAGATTAAATATTTAACAAATAATATGACACATTAATTTATTAAAACACGTTAGATTCACTATACATGTCAGTATAAAAATTTAAAATCAGTGATTTTCTTGCTTAATCAATTCTTTGTGATAAAGGTAATAGGCACCGCGCGAAACCATACGAAGTTGAAATATAAGATTTTCGATCAATTTTTGGCGTTGTATTAGGTCAAAATCTAAAGCCTCGGCTCCTGCATTAAAAGCAATGGTAACCATTGCTTCAGCTTGAGCTTCATTATATTGATGAGGCATGTCATTAGCATTATCTAAATAATCAACCAATTCAACAATAAAATGTTGAATTTCTCGAGCAATAGCAGAACGAAAAGCCGATGATGTCCCCGCTTTTTCACGCAGTAATAATAAAAAAACTTTAGGATTTTTATCAATAAATTCAATAAAGGTTGTAACAGAGGTTCGTAACACACTTCCGCCCTTTTCAATACGTTTCCGTGCTTGTCGCAAAAGTTGACGAAGGGTTAAACCACTTTCATCAACCATCGCCAAACCTAATTCATCCATGTCACGAAAGTGCCGATAGAAAGAAGTAGCGGCAATACCAGCTTCACGTGCAACTTCACGCAAACTTAGACTAGCAAAACCTTGTTCGGCATTAAGTTGATTAAATGCAGCTTCTATTAATGTGCGACGAGTTCGCTCTTTTTGCTGAGCTCGAACCCCCGAAGTTTTGGCATTTTTCATTATTTCAATCGATTTTGGTAATTTTAACTTAGTCAATCATTAATTCGCTTTTTCTAACAAACGCTCTTTTTCAGCAAATACTTTTGGCATGTGATCTCGAATTGTTTTAGCAATGGTTTCATAACGGGAACGTAATGGCGATCCCGGACGATATATCAGGGCAATGCTTCGCACTGGAACAGGATCAGTACAAGGAATATAGCAAATATTATCACGAATACGTTCATTTGGTGCCGCTAATTCAGGAAACAACGTAATACCGCGCCCAGCAGAAATCATACTGCGTAATGTCTCAAGACTTGTCGCTTTAAATTGTTTGTCTTCGTCAATTCCGACTTGAAAACAATATCCCATTGCATGTTCACGTAAACAATGACCATCTTCCAACATTAAAAACTTATGTCCTTTTAAACTAGAAAGTTTAATTGTCCTTTTGCTGGCTAGTTCGTCCGTCGCCGGAACCGCTAAAAACATCGGCTCATCAAATAATGGCAATTCTATAAATTGTGATGTTTCTTTAACCTGTGCAACAATGGCGCAATCAAGCTTGCCACTCTCAAGTTGGGCAACTATATTGGCAGTTTGCGCTTCATGTAAATAGAGTTCAAGTTGTGGAAAAGATTCGTGTAATACTGTTATTACATGTGGTAACAGATAAGGTGCAATTGTTGGTATCAAGCCAATATGCATTGGGCCGGACATCTCTTCACCTTGACGACTGGCCATCTCTTTTAAAATTTGGATATTGCGTAAGATCTCTTTAGCCTGTTCAACAAGCATCATACCTGTTTGTGTAAATAGTACTTTGCGACTAGTACGTTCCAGCAACATTACACCAAGTTCATCTTCCAATTTTCTGATTTGTCCACTTAATGTTGGTTGACTCACATTGCAAGCATCAGCGGCTTTACGAAAATGACGAAATTCAGCTAACGAAACAAAATATTCCAAATCACGAATATTCATAATGTCCCCCAATAAGTTATCAGTTAATGTTATATACTCAATTGACTTTTTGTCAAAGCGATCTATTAAACGACTATTACTCACATTACTCAAAAAATTAAGCAAAATGTTTAATATGCTTCCTATATCTATTGTGTTCTACAATGAATTAAAAAAGACGTTTTGAGCATAGGTTGTAGTAAACCTTAATCAGCTTGTTAAATAATGCATGAAATATGTATAAACAGGTATTGATGCCTTTTAAAGCTATATGACTAATTCTACTCTATAAACTGCTATTGTTGATAATTATTGCCAAAAAATCAAATAGAATATTCATTTAAAATTAGAAAATACCTGCTTTTCATCGAATTAAAATTCAGATAATAAGAAAAATGGAAAGTTATAAGCAATTATTATATAATCGCGCGCTATATTGCCATTTTGGTTCATACACGTTTGAGGTGCACTATTTTTAAACAAGTCTCTCGCTTTTATCGCAAAATGTTTCGCCATGAAGAACAAAAACAATCTCGCTATATTTCTATTTCTCGTAATGAACATAATATTTCTCGTAAAAATATCAGTGAAAATGCATTAAAAGTTCTTTATCGTTTAAACAAACAAGGATATGAAGCTTATTTAGTCGGTGGTTGTATTCGCGATCTTTTATTAGGAAAAATACCAAAAGATTTTGATATCGCCACGAATGCGACACCTGAACAAGTGCAAAAAACATTTCGAAATTGCCGTTTAGTCGGTCGTCGTTTTCGTCTTGCACACATTATGTTTGGTAAAGAGATTATCGAAGTTGCTACCTTCCGTGGCGAACATAGTTTTCAAGATGAACAAAGTAATGTTGCCAAACGATCGCAAACCGGTATGTTATTACGTGATAATGTCTATGGTACGATTGAACAAGATGCTTTGCGACGTGATTTTACAATGAACGCGCTTTATTACAGTGTTAAAGATTTTACACTGCGCGATTATTGTGGAGGTATAAAAGATTTACAAAATGGTATTATTCGCTTAATTGGTGATCCACAAACTCGCTATCGAGAAGATCCTGTGCGAATGTTAAGAACCATTCGCTTTGCAGCAAAACTCAATATGACAATTGAGCAAGCAACGGTTGAACCAATTAAAGAGCTTGCACCATTATTAAAAAATATTCCTGCTGCTCGTTTATTTGATGAATCATTAAAGTTACTGCAATCAGGTCATGGATACAAAACCTACCTATTATTAAAAGAATATCACCTGTTTGAACAATTATTTCCAGTCATTCAACGATTATTTACCGGAAATAACAATAGCTATTTAGAAAAGATGATTGAACAGGTGTTAAAAAATACTGACTACCGAATTGCTCATAATCAACGTATTAATCCAGCATTTTTATTTGCTGCTTTCTTCTGGTATCCGATTATGGAACAAACACAATTAACGTGTGTTGAAAGTGGCTTACAATTCCATGATGCTTTTTCAATGGCTATCAATGATATTTTAAGTGAACAATGTCAAATTATTGCTATTCCAAAACGTTTAACATCAATAATGGGTGATATTTGGCGACTACAATTACGTATGAAAAAGCGTGAAGGTAAACGTGCATTTGCCATTTTAGAACATCCTAAATTCCGAGCGGCTTATGATTTATTAGAAATGCGGGCATCTATTGAAAAAGGGGAGTTATTGGATTTAGCAAAATGGTGGGATGAGTTCCAACATACCTCAATTGAGAAAAGAATTAGCATGGTTAACCAGTTGAGTAAAAGAAATAAACGCAGGGCTAAACATTAATTTTTCATTCGCACTTTTATAAATAACCGCTATAATGCTTAAATTAAAATAATCATCATTACTTTTAATCATTAATGAAAAAATTAGCGCCTTCATTTATCGCAATAACCGTTACTCTATGTCTCTATAATAGTAGCAGTTATGCTATCGGATTACCTAAAGCTATTATTAATAATCCACAATGCCTCATCGATGTGCCTAAATTCGATCGCCCATTAGTTGAGGGTGATATCCAAACACTGCCTGTTGATGCTGAAGCAAACCAGTTTGAAGCACTTTATCCAAACAAAATAATTTATCAAGGTGATGTAGTTGTCGAACAAGGCAATCGTACCGTACAAGCAGATAGAGTAACGATTGATTCTCATGATAAAAATAATCGACTTGTTACTTTGCAAGGCGATATTACTTATCAAGATAATTTGATAAGAATTAAAGGCAATGATGCCTTGATGAATCTTGATAATAATGATGCTAATATTACACCGAGTGATTATCATCTGGTTAACCGACTAGGCCGTGGTAACGCCGACGAGATGAAGCTTGAAAAAAATCGCTATGTTATTTTGAAAAATGGTAGTTTTACATCTTGTCCTGTCGATGACAGCACATGGAGTGTAAAAGGTAGCACAGTGATTCATGATAATGAAGAGCAATTACTTGAAGTATGGAATGCAGTATTTCGTATTGGGAAAGTACCGGTTTTATATTCACCTTATTTACAGTTACCAACTGGTGATAAACGCCGTTCAGGCTTGCTAATGCCTAATTTAAATTATGATAGTGTCGATGGTATTGATTTTTCGTTACCAATTTATTGGAATATTGCACCTAACTATGATGCAACATTTACCCCAAGAATATTACAGCGTAGAGGCGTTCAGTTACAAACAGAGTTCCGCTATTTAAATCAATTAGGTTTAGGTACTGTAGCTTTTGACTGGCTACAACATGATAACAAATATGATGATGATCGAGATAGATTATTAAATGGTCAAAATTATGATGATAACCGCCATCGTTGGTTATTCTACTGGAAAAACGATGAGTTAATTAATTACAATTGGCGTTTTAAGGCAGATACTACAAGAGTAAGCGATAATCAATATCTAACAGATTTGAACTCTAAATATGCGTCACAAACAGCTGGATATTTAACTCAATTTTATAAAATTGGCTACAATGATCCTAGTTGGGATATTACTCTGGGTTATAGACACTTCCAAGCATTCCATGATGGAGTTAGAGATTCACTATACCAAACTCAACCACAATTAAATATGAACTATTATAATTATGATTTTGGTCCATTTAAATTCAAAACCTTTTCACAAGTATCACGCTTTTTAAGTTCAGGCAAAAATAATCCGAAAGCTTGGCGTGCACATATTGAACCTACTCTTGATTATACTATCACCAATACATGGGCTTCATTAAGTGCGTCTGGTGGTTTAATGGCAACGCACTACAACCAAGATAATATAAAAAAATCTATTGAAAGATACCAAAACTTAGACAAGAGTGTTAATCGTTTTATGCCTAAATTTAGTATCGATGGAAAAGTCATTTTTGAGCGTGATTTTGATCTGATTGAGGGTTATACCCAAACTTTAGAGCCACGAGTAAAATATACATATATTCCATATCGCAATCAGTCAAATATTGGCAGCTATGATTCTACTTTCTTACAATACGATTATATCGGTCTATTTAGAGATCTCCCTTATAGTGGGTTAGATCGCATTGCATCAGCTAATAATATCGCGACAGGTGTGACGACCCGTTTTTACGATGAAAGCAAGGTAGAAAAATTTAATTTATCAATCGGACAAATCACCTATTTTACTAAATCAAAAACCAGTGAACACAATACCGAAATAGACAAAAATTCTGATACAGGTAGTATTACTTGGGCATCGGATAATTTCTGGCGTATTACTGACGATGTGATTTTTAGAAGTGGCGTACAATACGATACCCGTATTGATACTATTTCTTTAGCCAACACGATACTTGAATATCGCCCTTCAAGTGAGAAATTACTACAGCTATCATATCGTTATGCTAATCATAATTATATCAATACGGTAGATAAAAGTTCGTTATATAGAGGCTATAAACAAGATATTTCCCAAGCAGGTATTGTGACTACTTGGCCATTATCTCAAACTATAGATGCTGTTGGTTCTTATTATTATGATATTAAATTGGGGCAAACCGCAGATGGTTCAGTTGGATTACATTATAGTGACTGCTGTTGGGGTATGACTGTTCAATATGGACGTAAATTGACAGATTGGGATTGGATATCCCATGATAGTAAATATGAAAATAAACTTTCAGTTAATTTTGAGTTAATGGGTCTAGGCCACAATCGTGATGTAAAAGCAAAAATGTTGAATTTTGGTAAACTACCTTATACAACAGCGTTTGAATAATTATATTAGTAACGCATAACATAACTAATTAACTTAATTACAGTTATTGTCAACTGTAGCAAATAAAATGAGTTGAATAATATGAAAATATCTAAATTACTTATCGCTTTAAACTTAAGTTTAAGTATAGCAGTGATTAATCCTTTATCAGCTAATGCTGCCGCTAAAGTCGTTGAGCAAGTTGCTGCAGTAGTTAATAACAATGTCATATTAGAAAGTGACGTTAATGATATGTTAAAAACTATAAAAGCAAGCACCGATCCACGTAATTTACCGAATGATAACGTACTGAGGCAACAAATTCTTGATCGTTTAATTGTTGAAAATCTAATCTTGCAAAAAGCCGCTAAAGCTAAAATTACAGTGAGTGATGATCAAGTGAGCAATGCGATTGCTAAAATTGCAGAAGAAAATGGTATGACAATCGATCAACTTAGAAGCAAACTTTCAACAATGGGGATAAGTTATAGCGCTTATCGTGAACGTATACATAACGATATGTTAATAGACCAAGCCCGAATGAATGAAGTCAGACCTAGAATTAAAATCTCTGAAAAAGAGGTTGAAAACTTAGCTAAAAATATGTCTCAACAAACCTCTAACAATATAGATGTTAAAGTAAGCCATATTCTTATATCCGTTCCAGAAAAAGCCTCTAAACAACAAATAGATGATGCGACTAACAAAGCAACCGACATTATCCGTCGAGCCGAAAAAGGTGAAAGTTTTGCGAAATTAGCGACCTCATATTCAAATGATGATCTTGCTTTAAAAGGTGGCGATATGGGCTGGCATAAGCTCAATGAATTGCCTACCATTTTTGAAGAAAGATTAATTCGAGCACCAAAAGGAAGTATTATTGGTCCAATTCGATCCGGTGTTGGATTACATATTTTAAAAGTTGATGATACACGTTCTGAAGCACCGAAAAAATTCACCATTGATGAATTTAATGCTCGCCATATCCTAATTAAAACTAATGTGCTTGTAACAGACCAAATTGCCAAACAAAAACTGTCTGATATCCGTAAATCCATAGTAAGTGGAGCGACAACCTTTGAAGCAGCAGCTAAAGCTAATTCTCAAGACCCAGGTTCTGCTGAAAGTGGCGGTAATTTAGGTTGGAGTCGAGCCGATGTTTATGATGCTGGTTTTAGAAATGCATTAGTTCAATTAAAAAAAGGCGAAATTAGTCAACCAATCAAATCATCGTTTGGATGGCATTTGATCCAATTAATCGATACTAAACAGACTGATGGTACAAATGCAGTGAAACAAGATCAAGCTTATCGATTAATTTTCAACCGTAAATTTGGTGAAGAAGCGCAAGTATGGATCCAAGAATTAAAAGGCGATGCTTATATCAAAATCACAGGTGAAGAAAAACATGACTAACCGTGTACACCAAGGTCACTTTGCCCGTAAACGATTCGGGCAAAACTTTTTACATGATGATTATATTATTGAAAGTATTGTCGCAGCTATTCAACCTAAATCAGATCAGGCTCTTGTAGAGATCGGTCCTGGTCTAGCTGCATTAACAGTGCCAGTCAGTAAATATGTTGACCATCTAACAGTTATAGAAATTGATAGAGATTTAGCCAGTAGATTGATTGATAATCCTTTATTAAACAATAAATTAACTGTTATTGAACAAGATGCTCTAACCTTTAACTTTAATGAGTTAAATCAACAATTAGGTAAACCATTAAGAGTATTTGGTAACTTACCCTATAACATTTCTACACCGTTAATGTTCCATTTATTTGAATATGCCAATATCATTGATGATATGCATTTTATGCTACAAAAAGAAGTAGTCACGCGACTTGTCGCGGCACCAAATAGTAAAGATTACGGAAGATTAAGTGTAATGGCACAATATTATTGCCAAATTATTCCTGTGTTAGAAGTTCCGCCTACCGCGTTCAAACCGGCACCTAAAGTTAACTCTGCTGTTGTCAAGTTAATTCCTTACAAACAAAAACCTTATTTAGTTGATGATGTTAAAATACTTTCTCGCATCACTACAGAAGCCTTTAATCAAAGACGCAAAACGATTCGCAATAGTTTAAGTAATATGTTTACAACAGACCAATTAATTGAATTAGATATTGACCCTAATTTACGTGCTGAAAATTTGTCAGTACAACAATATTGTAAACTTGCAAACGCATGGAAATAATATTATGGCAAACCTAATCATTGGTGATATTCATGGTTGTTATGATGAGTTTATGCGTTTGCTTGATAAAGCGAGTTTTTCATCATCTGATACTTTGTGGTTAACCGGTGATTTGGTTGCCAGAGGACCAAAATCGTTAGACGTGCTTAGATTTGTAAAAAATTTAAGTAGTCAAATTCGTTTAGTTTTAGGTAATCATGATTTACATTTATTATCGATTTATGCCAATGTAACATTAGCAAAAAAGAAAGATAATCTTGACAGTGTGATCAATGCGCCTGATTACGATGAATTAATGAATTGGTTACGTAAACAACCATTAGTTCAAATAGATGAAAAGTTAAAACTGATTATGACTCACGCGGGTATTTCACCTCAATGGGATCTTGATACATTAAAAAAATGTGCCAATGACTTAAATGTTATGTTATCGAGTGATTCATATCCACTTTTTCTCGACAAAATGTACGGTAATTTCCCTGATGAATGGTCTTGTGATTTACAAGGATTAGATCGGTTACGTTACATTGCTAATGCACTCACACGAATGCGGTTTTGTTATGAAGATGGCCGACTTGATTTTTATTTCAAAAAATCACCAGATCAAGCGCCTACAAAACTTAAACCTTGGTTTTTATTACCTTCAAAAATTCCAGCTCAATACAGTATCGCTTTTGGCCATTGGGCCGCTTTAAATGGTAAAGGTACTCCAGATAATATTTATGCTCTCGATACTGGCTGTTGTTGGGGCGGTAAATTAACATGCTTGCGTTTTGAAGATAAAAAATATTTCAAAAAACGAAATATAGAAGCGAAAAGCTAACATTACGACTAAAAGGGCTAATTATGATATCTGTATTATCAGTCATAAAATTAATTTGGAAAACCATCAACGTTTTTAGACAAATTTTTCTAAATATAATATTTTTTATTGCTATTATTCTTATTTTTAGTGGTATTGAACTGATAAAAGATTTGAAAAAACAGGATGTCGTTCCACAATATGGCACGCTTGTACTTGATTTAGAAGGTGTTATTGTTGATAGTACGCGATATGACGATGAGATTTATGCATTACAAAATAAAATATATGGCAAAAAAGTAAATACTTCTCGTGAAAATAGTTTATTTGAATTAACACAAAAAATAGCGCAAGCAACAACAGATCCTAATATTGATGGTATGGTTTTAAAATTGGATAATTTTGTTGGGGCAGATATGAGCTCATTACAATATGTGGGTAAATATTTATCCAAATTTAGAGAAGCCAATAAGCCAATTTATGCAATTGGTTCCAATTTTAATCAAAGCCAATATTATCTAGCCAGTTATGCCAATAAAATTTATTTAACACCATTAGGTGCAGTCAGTGTATACGGGTTATCAGCCAATAATCTGTATTATAAAACCTTATTAGATAACTTAAAAATTAATACTCATGTTTTCCGAGTAGGCACATACAAATCTGCAATTGAACCATTCATTCGAGACGATATGTCAGATGCAGCAAAAAGCAATACGACGCGCTGGCTTTCAGCCATGTGGGAAAATTATCTTAATGATATTTCAGCACAACGTAAAAAAGCCCCTAGTCAATTAGTTCCAAATCCTACTGATATGTTGTCAGAGTTAAAAGCAGCTAAAGGAAGTATGAGTCAATATGCTTTATCTACTGGTTTAGTTGACGTTGTTGCATCCAATTATCAATATGATCTCGATATTGTTCAGAATCAACATCAATTAAGTATTTATGACTATAAATTGACAGAAAAAGATGAACAAACTGACGATAAACCATTAATCGCTGTTGTTTTTGTCAATGGTACGATAACTGACAGTGAAAATAATACTGATATAGCGGGCAGCCAAGATATTGTTGAACAGCTTAGAAATATCCGTAACAACTTGGATAATCAAAATGTTCAAGCTGTTATATTACGAGTTAATAGTCCTGGCGGAAGTGTTGACGCCTCAGAGGCCATTCGCAGTGAATTAGAAGCACTACGCAGTTATCAAATTCCTGTAGTAGTTTCAATGGGCGGAATGGCCGCATCTGGTGGATATTGGATATCGACAGCATCAGACTACATTATTGCTAGTCCGAATACAATCACTGGCTCTATTGGTATTTTTGGTATCATTCCAACCTTTGAAAAATCATTATCTCACATTGGTGTTTACAATGATGGAGTTGCGACATCACCACTTGCAAATAATAGTGTTACTCGAAATCTACCGGATGAAATGAGCCAACTAATACAAATGAATATTGATAATGGATACAATACCTTTATTTCATTGGTTGCTAAAGCAAGAAATATGTCAACAGAACAAGTGGATAAAATAGCTCAAGGTCAAGTTTGGTTAGGTTCAGAAGCAAGTAACATTGGTTTAGTTGATAAACTTGGTGATTTTGATGATGCTATCGAAACAGCCGCTACATTGGCCAATTTAACGGATTACAAAATTGACTGGCTTAAACCAGATGTCAGTTGGTTCAATAGTTTTTATTCTGAAATGCTAACAATGCTGCCAAAATCAACTGCCGAAATATTTTTTGATCAATTACCACAAGCAAAACAGTTAAAACAACAAGTGTCTTTATGGAATAAATTTCACGATAGCCAAAATCGCTATATTTATTGTTTAAACTGCGCTGATGTTCGTTAAGAATTCTTCTCTATCCTTTTAAATAAAAGGATAGAGAACTAACTAGTTCGAAGGTTGATAAAAATAACGCATATTGCCTATTGCCGCTTGGATATAGCTATAGTTAGGCGTTGCATCAATCTCATGATTGTGCGAATCCATATAATGACTAATACCTAGTCTGTTAACAAGATAAATATTATCCGGTGTGCGAACAGCATAGGAACTATAATTTGACATCAATAACCAGTTACGATTAGTGATTGGGTTAAATAAATCATACCCTGTTGAATAATCACTTATATCATTTTCCACATATAAATAATGTTTCATTAATGACGGTACTACATCTTCGTGACTAGTCAGTTTAGCGGCATTATCTTTTAACTGCTCTAAATTTTTAGCGCCAATAATGATAAACGGAACTTTGGTTTGAGCATCGGTATAATTACCATTGTGCCCCCAAAAACCAAGCTTATTATCATTCATTTCTTGACCATGGTCACCAGTAATAATAATTAACGTATTATCCAACGTTCCCGATCTAATTAGTTCATCATAAACATTTTGCAATAAATAATCATCATAATAGACGCTTTGTTTATAACGATTGAAAATTGGCACAGGATCAGTATTATTATTTAATGTCATATAATCAAGGTCACCAATTGGCTTAAATTTTACCTCAAAATCATCTGGAAAATCATAAGCGTGAGGTGCGTCATAAAATAAAAATGAGAAACTTGGTTTAGAGGTATCACGTTGTTTATACCATGCTAACCAATCGTTTGTGATCTGTTTATCGCGACTTGAAGCTCGGCCATCGTGACTACTTATTCTTAAATTTTTAATTGTTGCAAATACGGTGCGATCAAATTCAGGGGCAGTCACCTTAGCTGAGGTAAAAATACCAATATTAAAATTTTCTTTTTGTAATGTCGTAACGAACAAAGATGGAACACTATTACGCAAAAAGGCATCCCAGTAAGTACCAGGGATACCATAAAATAACCCAAAGATACCTGTCCGAGTAGCGTTACCCGTTGAATAATGATTATTGAAAATAACACCATTATTTTGTTGTGCAAAATGATAAGTATTAGGAGAAATTTGCTCACTAAATGTATCATAACGCCAAGAGTCTAATACAATAAACATAATATTTTGAGGTTTATTGTTATCAGAATTAATAATAAGCGTATGTTTAGGATAATGAATTCCTGTATGTTCATCATCTTTTTCATAAATAACTTTTCGTTGCCCTTGTTTATCAAAAAATTCCATTATTTTTTTTGATGTAAACGGACGATATAAGGGAATATATTCTTTTACTACCATAATTGGAGAATAAGCATAATAAAAAGCAATCATGTGCACAATATGGCTAATAAAAAAAGCAAAAATAAGAAAAATAGTAGATAAACGTAGAAATTTAGACTTAGTGTGTGCTATTGCAAATTTGTTATTAATCCAATAAAGAATAAAGCACTCTAGGCAAAGTGAAGCAATGATTAATGTCAACATCAAGCAATAAGTGAATAGCGAAAAATCCACCACTTGCCCAGAAAATACCATTGATATAACAGAGAGATTTATGTGAAATCGGTATTGTTGAAAAACAATAGTATCAATAAATAATCCAATTTGAAAAAAACCAAATAATACAATCAAAATGAGATTACGAAGACATGGTTTTATCCAAAGCAGCGGAATACAAATAATTAAAAGCAATAAATAAACTGAGAAAAAGTGTCCAATTACTGCGAAAATTGAAAAGGTAATTCCGGTCCAATTAAATAACGCTCCAGGAACAACAAAATAACGAATGGCAATGATTGATGAAATAAAAATGTTTATTAGAACAAAGGAATATAATTTTTTCACAGTAATTCTCTAATATTAAACTTAATATTAAGTATATAAGAAATAAAAAACGGTATTCTATATTAAAACACAGTATTTTCCGCGAAAATTTTAATATAAAAGACTAAAAAAACAAATTACTAATAAAAAACTAACAAAAAAGGCTCTTAATAGAGCCCTTTAAATCTATAAAAATACCATCATCGACGATCGCCAAAAATCCTTAGCAGCATAATGAACAAGTTAATGAAATCAAGATATAAAGTTAATGCACCTAAAATGACAAAGCGTCTAAATACATTTTGATCATCATAAGATATATTTTCGCCTAACTCTTTAAGTTTTTGATTATCATAAGCAGTTAATCCTGCAAAAACAAACACGCCAATGTAAGTTACAGCCCACATTAATGGCTCACTCTTTAAAAAGAGATTAACCAATGAGGCAATCACAATACCAATTAGTCCCATAAATAAAAAGCGACCGAAGGCTGATAAATCACGTTTTGTGGTATAGCCATAAAAAGCCATCGCAGCAAACATGCCTGCTGTAATAAAAAATACACTCGCAATCGAAGACGAAGTATAAACTATAAAATAGATAGAAAACGTACAACCATTTAAAACAGAATAGAGCATAAACAATGTGGTTGCCGCTGCGCCAGATAAACGATCGATAAAACCAGAAATAACAAAAACTAGCCCTAGCTCAGCAATTAATAATACCCACATACCTCGATATAATAACTGTAATAATTGCAGATTAGTTGATGCATACCATGCAACTAAAGCTGTTAATAATAGTCCAACAGTCATCCAGCCGTAAACATGACTCATATAGGTTTGTACACGACTTGTCGATTTTTCGATTATTGAACTATTAGATGAATAATTTGCCATCCTTTACCTCTTATAAAATATTATGTAACATACTCAATCTATTATATATTAAATGGAGATTAAAGCCATTTTTTCAATGCTTGTATATCAGAATTTTTAGGCTCGACCCAATTATCCCCATTACCTGTACGTTCTTTTTTCCAAAAAGGCGCTTGTGTTTTTAATACATCCATTATAAATTCAGCTGCAGCAAAAGCATCCGCACGATGGGCACTACTGACTCCGACAAAAACGATTTGTTCATTATTATTTATTTCACCTACTCGGTGAATCACGGCCACACGACTTAATTGCCAACGCTCACGAGCTTGATTAACAATTTGACGTAGTACTTTTTCTGTCATGCCAGAATAGTGTTCTAAAAAAAGGCTAAGAGGCAGCTCGTCAACTGAACGAACTTTACCCATAAATGTTACAACCGCACCGTCTTGCGATAGTTCTGATAACCAAGCACTTAATTTGTTGGCATCTATTTGCTCATCACCAACTTGAATGATATCCATATTTTCAGCCGCCTGTCACAGGAGGAAAAAAAGCGATTTCATCATCAGGTTGTATTATATAATCAAAATCGACCAATGATTGATTAACGGCACATAATACAGTTTTCTCTGTTAATGCCATTGACCATTTATTGCCTCGCTGGCTTAATTTTTGTAAAAGGTCAGAAATCGACAATTGACTAACATCTAATAAGATACTTTCAACACCAATGAGCTCTCTTATTTGAGCAAAAAAAATAATTCTATTCATACTTTGACTATTTTAGTATTAGATTGAAAAATCACCCGATTTACCACCCGTTTTAGTTAATAATCTTACTTGAGTGATAACCATGTCTTTTTGTACAGCTTTACACATATCATATATCGTTAAAGCCGCTACAGATGCAGCAACCAATGCTTCCATTTCAACACCTGTTTGACCTTGCAATCGACATACAGACTCAATTCTAACACAAGAATTAACAATATCAGCTTCAATATTAACTTCAACTTTACTCAGTAAAAGCGGATGACAAAGGGGAATAAGTTCCCAAGTTTTTTTAGCGGCTTGAATACCTGCAATTCTAGCAGTGGCAAAAACGTCACCTTTGTGATGTTTACCTTCAATAATCATGTTTAATGTTGCTGAGTTCATCAAAACCTGTGACTCAGCTCTTGCTTCCCGTGCCGTTATTTGTTTATTGGACACATCAACCATATGTGCATCACCATTATGATTAATATGTGAAAAGTTTTCTGGCATTTTGTATTCCTTAAAAAATATCACTAATTCTAATCTGCCAAGATAACAAATTTTATAAAACGATACCATATTTCGATCAATGGGTTACCATTTAAATTTTAAAGTTTAATCGCAAACTTATTAGATAAAATCCATAAAAAAACAAATGATGTCAGCTAGCTTTTGCGAGTTATATAAAAACTCAGTACAATATTGACCTTGATTAATTTTACTTGTGACACTTAATGCTGATCGCTCATGTAGCCTTACCGGTACCGCTTTACCAACTTTATGACTATTGCTTAACTTCACCTGCTCAAGTGGGTATGCGGGTAAAAGTCCCTTTTGGTAAACGTTTTGCTATAGGTATTATTGTTAAAATAGATCAGCAAACCGACATTGAAATTGAACACTTAAAATCGATTGTCTCAATAATTGACGAGCAACCGTTGTTCACAAATTCAATTTGGAAATTATTAAATTGGGCAGCTAATTACTATCATTATCCCATTGGCGAAGTTTTGTTTCACGCTATGCCTATTTTGCTACGCCAAGGTCGCAAAGCTTGCCAAGATGAAATTAAACAATGGCAACTGACGCAATTAGGTCAACATATTGATTTAAATACATTATCAAGAGCACCAAAACAAAAATTGTTATTATCTTTATTTAGAAATAATCAGTTGCATGATTCAGATTTAAGCTTAACTGTATATCATCAGTTACAAAAAAAACAATTGATTACCCAAATCAGTCAACAACCAAATAACATTCCATGGCAATCTAGTTTTTCAACTAATCGCAATACTATTGTATTAAATAACGAACAAATCCAAGCTATTAATACCATCAATCAACAAAATGATCATTTTTCAGTATTTTTGTTAGAAGGGATCACTGGATCAGGTAAAACGGAAGTTTATTTAAATGTCCTTACTGGCATTTTAGCAAAAGGCAAGCAGGCTTTAGTATTAGTACCCGAAATTAGTTTAACGCCACAAACAATTAGACGTTTTGAACAACGCTTTAACGCACCGATTGATATTTTACATTCAGGATTAACCGATAAGCAACGGTTGAATGTTTGGTTAAGGAGTAAGAATGGTGAAAATGCCATTGTCGTTGGTACTCGCTCTTCAGTTTTTACACCGTTTAAAGACTTGGGCATAATTATTATTGATGAAGAACATGATAGCTCTTATAAACAACAAGAAGGATGGCGTTATAATGCAAGGGATTTAGCCATTATTCGTGCCAAATTCGATAATATCCCTATATTATTAGGTTCTGCAACACCGTCACTTGAAACCTTGAATAATGTCCAAAATCACCGTTATCAATTATTACAGTTAACTAAACGAGCAGGAAATGCACAACTAGCAAAACAATCTATCTTAGATATAAGAGGATTAGTCTTATCGGCTGGATTATCTCAACCCCTTATTGAACAAATAAAAAAACATCTAAACAATAACAATCAAGTCATGTTATTCTTAAATCGACGAGGTTTTTCACCTTTATTGATATGCCATGATTGTGGTTGGATTGCTGAGTGCCCACGTTGTGATAGACCGTATACCTTTCACCAACAGCAAAATAAACTCAGTTGCCATTATTGCGATACCCCAAGAGGGGTACCTAAACAATGCCCTAAATGTGGTTCAACGCACTTAGTACCCGTTGGATTTGGTACCGAACAACTTGAAAAACAATTAGCAATATTATTTCCAGAAATAAAAATTAGCCGAATTGATCGTGATACTGTATCTAAAAAAGGTGCACTCGATACATATTTACAAACTATTGAGCAAGGTGATGCTCACATTTTAGTTGGTACCCAAATTTTAGCTAAAGGCCATCACTTTCCGAATGTTACTTTAGTTGGTATTGTTGATGTTGATGGTGCATTGTTTTCAAGTGATTTTCGCGCAACAGAGCGATTTGCACAAATCTATACGCAAGTATCTGGTAGAGCAGGACGTGAGGCCAAAGCAGGTGAAGTCATTTTACAAACCTATCATCCAGATCATCCTTTATTAAATATTTTGCTTCATCAAGGATATCAAGAGTTTGCCAAACAGACGTTGCTAGAGCGTCAAAAAACCTTATTACCGCCATTTAGTTACCAGACATTAATTCGTGCAGCAGATCGTAATAATCAATATGCACCAGCATTTTTACAACGTATAGATGAGTGGTTAAAAATACATTGTGACGATCCTGCTTTATGGTTACTTGGTCCAATGCCAGCAAATCAAGCCAAAAAAGCGGGGTACAACCGTTGGCAGTTATTAGTACAACATACTAATCGACAAAAGCTTCAAACTATTTTAGATCAATTAATTATAACAATAGAAAAATGGAATGAATCAAGCAAAGTTAGGTGGAGCATAGATGTTGATCCTATAGATAATTAATCGAAGCCATCTAGATAAACAGCCGACGAGGTTCTCAGTCGACTGCCTAATTACGTTATAATGCTATTTTACCAGCATTTTTATCCAATGTTGCTTGACCAATACCTGATACCTCTTTTAATTGTTCTACTGAAACAAAAGGCCCAAATTTTTCACGATACTCAACGATTTTTTTAGCTTTACTTGCGCCTATTCCTGTTAATACTTTTGTGAGTTCCTCTGCCGAAGCGGTATTGATATTGACTTGAGTGATTTGTTGCTGATCTTGTTTAGCTACTTCATTAGGTAACTTATCAGCTAAACTTACATTAGAAAACGCTAGACTCGATAATAAAAGACAGATTAGGGAAAATAGTTTCATTTGATTAACCTCTTAAATATAGTTATGCAATTAATATGCTTTATTACTATGTCATTGAATAAAACTATATGGCGTTAATCATTTAAAAAATGAGAAAAGTCACCTAAGTGACTTTTCTAAATTAAACAAATTTTCTGTAATTTTACGAACTACATCACAAATTTGCATCCGGCATTATTTCGATTTTAGCTTTAGAACGGATATCTTCAGCTAAATAATAATAGGTATTATTCATGAATAATGGTAATAATTCTGATGATATATCTTTCGATTCGCTAGGGGTATTAACACCCGTTAACACAACAACTGTTGCGCTTTTATCATTCAAATATTCTACGCCATACACGCGTTTAGATGTTGTTGAAGGTACCAGATCAAACACCATATTTATAACACGCGCATCGAGATCATTGTCATTACGATGTAGGGTATAATTTTTGGAAAATTGCACATTTGCCGAACTACCTTTATTATTTAATTGTTCCATTGTGCTATTAACAGTAGCTTGAAAACGACTATTGGCAATATCTTGATGTAATTTTTTATTAATTTCATCTTTAACTTCATCAAAAGGTGCAATACCTTCTGGTCGATAATCAACCACCTGAATGACAAAATCAGACAAATCTAAACCTTGTCCGACGGTTATCATTTCAGACACTTTACCTGTTACTTTACCATCAACTATCATTTCATCACTAAAAGCAACATCTCTAACTTCAGGATAACGTAAAATAGTTGATACATCATTAAAATAAGCCCAATCAGAATTAAATAGTGGTAAATCAGATTCTTTAGCAATCAATTCTAATGAATTAGGATTTTTGTTAACTGCAGCTTGGATTTTCTGTTCTACAGTTTCAAATGCATTTTTTATTTTCGAATTCTTAAGTTTTGATTCGATAATAGACTTAGCATAATCAAAATCCATTGCTTTAGCGGGTTGAATATCATCTAATTTGACAATAAGATATCCTTCATCAACAGCAATAGGATTAGATATTTGCCCTATTGTATCCAAGTGTGCATCTTTAAATGCCTGTGGTAAAGAATCATCATCAACAAACCAACCTAATGAACCATTTTTACCATATGGAGATGCATTATCTTGATTAACAGTTTTAGCAATACTTTCAAAATTGCTACCTGATGCTAATTCATTAACAATATCATCAGCCTCATGTTTATCTTTGATATAAATTACACTATAAGATTTTTTTGCAGGAAAAGTATAATCTTTAATATTGTTATTAAATTCTTGTTTTACCTCATCACCACTGACATGAATTTTTTTATTATATTGATATTCTTCATTTAAAATATAATTAAATTTCACTCTCTCTTTTTTATAAAATTCACTTTGGTGTTCGTCATAATATTTTTGCTCATCCTCTAACGTAATTTTCACATCATCGAGATTAACAATATTGGGATTAATCTCTGCTGTATAAATGGTTCGAGTTTGCTCCTTCAATTTAGAAATTTCTGAGTCCACAGGTAAAACAAAACTCGAATTGATTAGAGCGTCTATGACTTGTTGTTGTTGTAAAGATGATCTTATACCTTCACCATAAGTATCTGGTGTGTAACCATTGGCAGCTAAGAGGTCTAAATATTTTTCATTACTAAATTTACCATTGTCAAAAAATACTCTTTGCTGTCTTATAAACTCTTTTACTTGGTCATTACTTATATTTGCACCAAGTTGTTGAGAAAATTTATAGGCTAAATAGTTGGTAATTTCAGAATAAAATACGTTCCGACGAAGTTGTTTAATAAATGCAGGATCACCCATTGACGTTGAGGTAACTTCTTTTGCGCGTGCTTCAAATTCAGCTCGACTAATACCTTCTCCATCAACTTTTGCAATATATAGTGTAGCATCGTTAGCTTTGTTACTACCACCAAACCCAAAAAAACCAATCCCTGTAAATATAAAAGATAAAATAATGATTGCAAAAATAATCTTAACGACAATATTATTTGCCGCTTTACGGATTGTATCCATCATTTCTTGCTTTTCTCCATACACCTTAAGTTTTAATTTGGCAAGTATAGCATATTTAGTTAAATTGGCTATTATCGGAATTATCCGAGATAAAAAAAAAGATCAACATCAGTTGATCTTTTTAATTTTAAGGATGATTAATTCAATCGGGCATGTGTAGGAATTTTAGTTTTCACTACTTTTGTAGCCTTTTTTGAAGAGGGTTTTAATTTAATGTTTTTTTTCAGTGGTTCGATACCAAATGGATTATTTTGTAATGCAATGGTGATCACGTCATCAATCCATTGAACAGGTCTGATATCAACTTCTGATTTTACATTATCAGGTATTTCCTCTAAATCTTTAACATTATCCTTTGGTATAATTACTGTTTTAATGCCACCGCGATGTGCTGCCAGTAATTTCTCTTTTAGTCCACCAATAGGTAACACTTCACCACGTAAAGTTATTTCACCTGTCATGGCAACATCTGACCGGACAGGATTACCCGTTAGTGTCGAAATTAATGATGTACACATGGCAATACCAGCACTTGGTCCATCCTTTGGTGTCGCACCATCAGGAACATGTACATGTATATCGCGTTTTTCGTAAAAATCGCTATTAATACCTAATTTTTCTGCTCGAGAACGTACCACCGTCAATGCCGTTTGGATAGACTCTTGCATAACATCACCTAACGAGCCTGTGTATGTTAGTTTTCCTTTACCAGGAACACTCACCGATTCAATTGTCAATAAATCACCACCAACTTCTGTCCAAGCAAGACCAATAACTTGCCCTACGCGATTTTCGTTGTCAGTTTTACCGTAATCAAACCGTTGAATACCTAAGAAATCCTTCAAATTATCTTGCGTAATAGTTACTTTTTTCAACTTACTGTTTAAGGCTAATTGCTTAACCACTTTACGGCAAATTTTGGCAATTTCTCGTTCTAAACTACGTACACCAGCCTCTCGAGTATAATAACGAATAATGCCGATAATCGCTGAATCATCAATCTCTATTTCTTTTGATTTTAATCCATTATTTTCAATCTGTTTCGAAATTAAATGCTGCTTTGCAATATTCAATTTTTCATCTTCGGTATAACCTGATAGACGAATGACTTCCATCCTATCTAATAAAGGAGCAGGAATATTCATTGAATTCGCCGTAGCAACAAACATCACATCCGATAAGTCATAATCAACTTCTAAGTAGTGATCACTAAATGCGTTATTTTGTTCTGGATCAAGCACTTCTAATAAAGCTGAAGCAGGATCGCCCCGCATATCTGATGCCATTTTATCAATTTCATCAAGTAAAAATAACGGATTTTTGACACCGACTTTAACCATACGTTGAATCAATTTACCTGGCATAGAACCAATATAAGTACGTCTATGACCACGAATCTCGGCTTCGTCTCGAACACCACCGAGAGCCATACGTACATATTGACGACCTGTTGCTTTAGCAATAGATTGACCTAACGATGTTTTACCTACCCCTGGAGGACCAACTAAACATAAAATTGGACCTTTGACTTTATTAACCCGTCCTTGTACGGCTAAGTACTCTAAAATACGGTCTTTAACTCGCTCTAAACCATAATGATCTTTATCCAAAACTTTCTGTGCAGCTTCAATATCTTTTTTGACTTTCGAACGTTTATGCCATGGAATTTGTATCATCCAATCAATATAACCACGGACCACTGTTGCCTCAGCAGACATTGCTGGCATCATTTTGAGTTTATTAAGCTCCGCTAATGCTTTTTCAGTCGCTTCTTGAGGCATCTTTGCCTTAGTAATTTTTTCTTTTAGTTCTTCATATTCATCAGGTTTATTATCGATATCACCTAATTCCTTATGAATTGCTTTGATTTGTTCGTTAAGATAATACTCTTTTTGCGCTTTTTCCATTTGTTGTTTAACGCGCTGGCGGATATTTTTTTCAACTTGCAATAAATCAATTTCCGCTTCCATCAATGAGATAAGCAATTCAAAACGCTTTTCTAAATTAGCGGTAACAAGTAACTCTTGTTTTTGTTCAACTTTCAAAAATAGCGTAGCTGCAATTGAATCAGCAAGTTGAGAAGGCTCTTTGATTAATCGAATTGAATCAACAACTTCTTGTGTGACTTTTTTATTCAGTTTTGCATAATCATCAAAATTAGAAAGTACTACCCGCATTAAAGCTTCATTCAAATCACTATCTTTATTTTTTTCATGCAATGGTTGAATACTTGCAACGAAAAAATCATCTTCTTTTTGCTCGACAATATCAACAATTTTTGCTCTTTCGACGCCTTCAACTAACACTTTTACTGTACCATCAGGCAGTTGAAGTAATTGCAAAATATTTGCTACAGTACCAATTTCATATAAATCATCAATCTCAGGATCATCTTGTGAAGGATTTTTTTGGGTTACAAGAAAAACTTGTTTGTCCATTTCCATTGCACTTTCAAGACAACGTATTGATTTATTACGACCAACAAAGAGAGGGATTACCATATGTGGAAAAACAACGACATCACGTAATGGTAAAATAGGCATAATCATTTGGTTAGTTTGTTTTGTTTTCATTTTATTCTCTCTAATAGTACAAAACCTATTATGTTGATATTGGGGTCGTTTTTAGATATTCAAGTCTATAATTTATGATTTGAATACATACTATTCCTGAAACATCTTGACAATATCTATACGATCTATACGTAATTATACCTAAATTATTTGAACTAATGCTTGTGAGTCAAAAACTAACAAGCATATCTAAAATTATGCTGAAAGCTCAACATTATCTCGGTATACTAAACTTGGTGTTTGCGACTGTTCAACCGTTTCTTTTTCAACTATCACTTTTTTAATATTTTTGTTTGATGGTAAGTCATACATAGTATCTAACAAAATATTTTCAACAATTGAACGCAAGCCACGTGCTCCAGTTTTTCGTTTTAAAGCTTTAGTTGCAATAGCAGCTAATGCCTCTGGAGTGAATTCAAGTTCAACACCATCTAAATCAAAAAGTGTTTCAAACTGTTTTGTTAAAGCATTTTTCGGTTCAGTCAATATACTAATTAATGCCTCTTTATCCAGTTCAGACAATGTCCCAATCACTGGTAATCGTCCAATAAATTCTGGAATCAAACCAAATTTGACTAAATCTTCTGATTCGATTTGCGCCAATAATTCGGATTCAGTTGCTTTATTTTTGGTACTTTTAACATCAGCGCCGAAACCTATGCCGGTGTTAGTAGAAACTCGATTTTCGATAACTTTATCTAAACCACTAAATGCGCCACCACAAATGAATAAAATTTTAGAAGTATCAACTTGTAAAAATTCCTGCTGCGGATGTTTACGCCCACCTTTAGGTGGAACCGAAGCAATAGTTCCTTCAATAATTTTTAAAAGTGCTTGTTGAACGCCTTCACCAGATACATCTCGAGTGATAGATGGATTATCAGATTTTCGTGAAATCTTATCGATTTCATCGACATAAATAATTCCTCGCTGAGCTTTTTCAACATCATAGTCACAATTTTGTAATAACTTTTGAATGATATTTTCAACATCTTCACCGACATAACCAGCTTCAGTTAGCGTTGTTGCATCAGCCATAGCGAAAGGAACATCTAAAAAACGCGCTAACGTTTCAGCTAATAATGTTTTACCACTACCAGTTGGCCCAATTAATAGAATATTACTTTTACCTAATTCAACATCATTACGGCTAGCATGATTACGTAAGCGCTTATAGTGATTATAAACAGCAACGGATAAAACCTTTTTCGCTCGATCTTGACCAATCACATATTCATCAAGATGTTTTCGAATTTCATGTGGAGTTGGTAAAGGTTTGTTAATAAACTCTTCATGAGAAAGGAAGCTTTTAGTTTCTTCTTTTAAGATATCATTACATAATCCTATGCATTCGTTACAAATATAAATAGATGATGGACCAGCAATTAATTTACGAACTTCATGTTCACTTTTCCCACAAAAAGTACAATAGAGTAATTTTTCAGAACTTTCTTTATTCACTTTTACCACCTAATTTATTTATTATGATCGTTTACTGTATATGGCATCAACTAATCCATATTCAACTGCTTTTTCGGCAGACATAAAGTTATCACGATCGGTATCTTTTTCTATCACGCTGATATCTTGACCGGTATGCTTGGCTAAAATACTATTCAACCGACTTTTTACCTGTAAAATTTCCTGAGCATGAATTTGAATATCAGAAGCTTGTCCTTGAAAACCACCTAATGGTTGATGAATCATAACCCGAGCATTAGGTAAGCAGTAACGTTTACCTTTAGTGCCAGCAGTCAGTAGTAGTGACCCCATTGAACATGCTTGTCCCAAACAAATAGTGCTTACATCTGGTTTGATAAATTGCATTGTATCGTAAATAGCCATGCCTGCTGTGACGACACCGCCAGGTGAATTAATATATAAATAAATATCTTTTTCGGGATTTTCAGCTTCTAGAAATAACATCTGAGCAATAATTAAATTCGCCATATTATCTTCAACTTGACCAGTTAAAAATATAACGCGTTCTTTCAATAATCGTGAGTATATGTCGTAAGCTCTTTCTCCTCGCGAGCTTTGTTCAACAACCATTGGAATAACGCTCATATATGGTTCTAAAGGCATTTTCATCTCCTAATTAAACAAAATAGCCCAAACAGACAATCCTTATTTGGGCTCTAAAGTGATCTTTTTGATTAAATGAAACAGATAATAAAAAAAACTAAGCTACTTGTTGATTCATTAATTCAGAAAATGAGTAATTTTTATCTGTTACTTTAGCGCTAGCTAATAATAAATCAACAACTTGATCTTCTAATGCTACAGAACGAAGGTTATCCATAGCTTTTTTATCTTTATGATAATATTCTATGACTTCTTTTGGATCTTCATAAGCTGTTGCAATTTCATCAATTAATGATTTCACTCGTGTTTCATCAGCTTTAAGTTTATTACTTTCAATGATTTCACCAAATAGTAATCCCACCGATACGCGACGTTTCGCTTCTGCTTCAAAAAGTTCTTTAGGTAATTCCATTGCTTGTTTCACATTACCACCAAAGCGAGAGACTGCTTGTTGGCGTAATACATCAATTTCGCGCTCAATTAAGGCATTAGGAACATCAATTTCATTATTTTTAACTAAACCATCAATGACTTGAGCTTTTATTTTGTTACGAATAGTTGCATTAAGCTCACGTAACATATTTTTACGCACTTCTGCACGTAAACTTTCAACAGTACCATCAGCAATACCAAATCGTTTGATAACGTCTTTATTTAATTCAGGTAGTTCTAGCTCTTCAACTTTGTTTAAGGTCGCAGCAAAAACAGCCGGTTTACCTTTTAAGTTTTCAGCATGATAGTCTTGAGGGAAAGTGACGTTAATATCAAATTTATCACCAGCTTTATGACCAACAATTGCATCTTCAAAGCCAGGAATCATACGACCTTGACCTAAAACTAGAGTAAAATTATCCGCTTTTCCACCTTCAAATTCACTACCATCAACTTGACCAACAAAATCTAAAGTAACACGATTTTGTTCTTGTGCAGATTGATCTACCTCTTTCCAAGTGCCTTGTTGTTTACGTAAAGTCTCGATCATTGTATCAATATCAGCATCATTTACTTCAGCGACAGGTTTTTCAACTTCAATTTTATCTAAATCTTTAATTTTAACATCCGGATAAACTTCAAATTCAACCGTATAAGTATAATCTTGTCCTTCTTTAAACTGAGTAGGAGAATAAGTTGGTGCGCCAGCTGGATTGATTTTTTCTTGAATAATTGCATCAACAAAATTTCGTTGCATTAAATCACTTAATGCATCTTGTAAAATAGAAGCCCCATAACGCTGCTCAACAATTTTTAAAGGTACTTTTCCTTTACGAAAGCCATCAATACGTACTTTTTTTGCAGTATTAATGAGTTCTTTATCAACCGCTTTTTTAATGTCTTCTGCTTTAATTGTAATTGATAAACGTCGACCTAAACCTTGTGTTGTTTCTACCGAAACTTGCATCTTCATACCTCAAAATTATTAAATAATATCTGCTCAAAATTAGTTTAACTTAATAATTGAGCTAAAAAAATTGATAAAATAGGCAAGCATTATACCGACCGTAATCGCCTACGTCGAGACATTTAATAGTTTCTTCTCAAGCGCTTTCAAACGTTTATTCATTTCATCAATATGTAATACCAATGAAGCGGTTTTTCGCCATACTTTATTTTCTTGTAATGGGATCCCTGATGAGTAAACGCCAGGCTCTTTAATAGGGCGCATAACCATTCCCATTCCTGTTACGGTAACTTGATCACATATTTCCATATGCCCGTTAATGACGCTCGCTCCACCAATCATACAGTGACGACCAATAGTTAAACTTCCCGCCATAATAACGCCACCAGCGACCGCAGTATGATCACCGATTACATCATTATGCGCAATTTGGCATTGGTTATCGATAATCACGCCATCACCAATTACTGTATCATCAAGTGCACCACGATCAATTGTTGTTGAAGCACCAATTTCTACATTGTTACCAATGATAACCCGACCTAATTGTGGGATTTTAATCCATTTACCGCGATCATTAGCGTATCCAAATCCATCTGCACCAATGACGGTACCGGATTGAATTAAACAATTATCACCAATTATACAATTATGATATACAGAGATATTAGCCCATAATTTTGTCCCTGAGCCAATCGTCGTATTTTTTCCTATAAAACAACCAGGACCAATAATGCAATTATCACCAAGTACAACACCACTTTCGATAACAGCATTTGCGCCAATCGAAATATTAGTACCTAATTTTGCTGTTGGATCTATTACAGCAGTCGTTGCTATACCTTTAGCGGGTACAGGTGTACTGTCAAGTAACTGAGCTAATTTTGCATAAGCGAGATAGGGATTTTTGACAATTAGAGCAGCACCCTTCCAATATTCAAGACTATCCTCTGTCATCACAACAGCAGAAGCTTTGCATTCTAATAAGTTACTTTGCAATTTTTTATCAGACAAAAAAGTAATTTGTCCTGATTTTGCACTTTGCATTGAAGCAATACCGGTGATGGATAATTCACCATCACCATGTAACTTCGCATCAAGCTGTTGAGCTAGTTGTTTTAAACAAAAAGCTGACATTATTTACTAACCTTTTCCAATACTTTATTTGTGATATCTACAGCATCTGATGCTGATAATGTCGCTTCAGCTTTTAAAATGATATCGTACTTTTCAGTAGTAACAATGTCTTTAACCGCTTCTTGAATTTTAGTTAATAATTTGCCGGCTTCTTCTGTTTCACGTTTACGATAATCAGCTGAAAATGCTTTAGCTTTGTTTTCAAAATCAGAAATTGTTTTGTTTAATTTAGTTTTTTCAGAAGCAGATAAAGTCAGACCATCTTTTTTGAGACGAGCAGCAGCATCTCCTGCTTTCTTTTCTTCGTCTTGCAGAGATTTAGCTCTTGCTTCAAATTCCTTATCTAATGCTTTACCTACTGTTTCTCGTTGTGGCATTTTTTGTAAAACTGACATAACATCAACCACACCAATTTTCACTTCTGCATTTGCCATACCTGTAAACAATAATGCAGCACTTATACCTAGAACTGAAATAATTTTTTTCACTTTTATCACCTATGTCTATTTATTAATTTTGACATGGCATTACCATGTCGATCCTATATTAAACTGGAACTGTTGAGCCGAGTCTCCATTATATTTTTTAAACGGCTGTGCATAAGAAAAGACTAATGGTCCTAAAGGGGACATCCATTGCACAGCTAAACCCGCTGACATTCTTATATCAGATGGAGAGCTATAATCCGGAATATTATGTCCTTTAAAGTCCCATTCGGTATCCCATACTGTACCAGCATCAAAAAATACAGAGGTACGAACATTATCTACATATTTTTCACCAATGAATGGTGTTGGCACTATTAATTCAGTACTAGCAAAAGCAATAGCATTACCACCAACCGCATCTTTAGACCTTGTACATGTACTTGTATCATCTAAACCGCTACAGCCTTTACTGTTATTAAAATATACAGCCTTAGGACCAACAGTATTTGATTTAAAACCACGAAGTACTGTTGAACCACCAGCATAGAAGTTCTCATAAAATGGTAATTCTTTACCGCCAAGACCATTACCATAACCTAAACGGCCACGAGTTAAAAAGACCCAATGATGTTCAGAATCAAATGGTAAATAATACGATGCATCAGTAACTAGCTTGTAAAAACGGTTATCAAATACTGGTGCAGAAATTTTAGCATTAGAGGTTATTTTTAAACCATCAGTCGGGAAGAAACCACGATCTAACGAATTATAAGTCCAATATGCATTTAATAATAAGTCATTGGTATCAAACGATATAGAGTGTTTATCTTTTGTTTTTTCGCCCATTTTATCAAAATATCGCCACATACCATATTGGGCTTTCATATCTGATAGCTTATGATTTGCGTATTCGGTACCAAAACGAACAAAATTATTCTCACTAATTGGAAAACCTAAATTAGCTGAGGCCCCCCATGTTTTACTCGAATATTCTGATTCATCTTTATCATCATCAGCTTTATAAGTATTATAATAAATACTTCCACCTAAACTGACACCATCCACCGTAAAATACGGGTCAACAATTGAGATAGATGCAGTTTTGTCAGTATCTGTAGTATTCACATCAAACGATACACTGTTACCTGTACCTAACCAGTTATCTTGTGAAATACCAGCATTGAAACTTATTCCACTATCTGAGCCAATACCAACACCAAATTTAATACTACCCGTATTGCGTTCACTCACTTTATAAATGATATCAACTTGATCATCAACGCCCGGAACGCGTTCAGTGTTTGCTTCGACTGTATCAAAAAAGCCAAGTCGATTTAATCGATCTTTACCTAGTTCCACTAAACCGTTACTTAACCAAGCCCCTTCCATTTGACGAAGTTCACGACGAACAACACTCTCACTAGTAACAGTGTTACCAACGATTTTAATATTACGAACATAATAACGTTGGCCTACATCAACCATGACAGTTAATTTGACCTGATGGTTGGCATCATCCATCTCTGGTTGGATAGCCACTCGAGGATAGGCATAACCAAAATTAGCAAGTAAACGTTTAATATTATCTTCAACATCGGTAATTTTTTTGCCGTTATACAGCTCACCAATTGTTACGTTTTCTTTTGCTATTTTAGCAATAGCATCTTTATGACCAGCGAAATTGCCTTTAAAATCAAGGCCTGATAGTTTGTACTGCTCACCTTCATGAATATTAATGGTGACGTAAATGCCTTTTTTATCTGGCGTTAAACTTACTTGAGTTGATTCAATATTAAATCGAGCATATCCACGATTGAGGTAAAAACTTTGTAATTCATCTAGATCGTTAGCTAATTTTTGTTTTTGATATTTACGATCACCAAGCATATTCCACCAAGGAACTTCATCTCGCAAAGAAAAACGGGCAATAAGCTCTTCAGAAGAAAAAGCTTTCGCACCGACAATATTGATTTGATCGATTAATGCGGATTTTCCTTCTGCAATAACTAATTTCAGATCAACACGATTTCGAGATAATGGTGTAACAACAGCTTTGATTTTTGCGTTATATTTACCGACACTATAATAAAAATCTTCTAGCCCTTTTTCTATTCCTGAAAGCATTGTACGATCCAACGCTTCACCTTCTCGAATTCCAGAACTATCTAAATTCTTTTTTAACATGTCATCTTTGACTGATTTATTACCAGAAAAAGTAATACTTGCAATAGTTGGCCGTTCTTGAACATGAACAATTAATCGATCACCATCACGAGAAACACTAATGTTTTCAAAATTGCCACTCGCATAAAGTGATTTGATGATACGCCCAAGATCGGCTTCATTCACATAATCACCAACTTGAACAGGCATTTCAAGCAATGCCGCTCCCGGAGTAACCCGTTGTAATCCTTCGAATTTAATATCCTTTACCACAAAATCATCAACACAAAATGCGTTAGAACTGTATACCGCTGTGGTACTAAACAGCAAAGATGCTATAAGTAATTTATTTATTTTCATTGTAAATGTTTATAACCTCATCCCATCACAATCGTAAAACATCATTAAATAGTGCAATTCCCATTATTACCATTAATAATAAAAACCCTATACGAAATAATCGTTCCTGAGTTATATTAGATAAAGCTTTTCCCTTAATCTTTTCACATAATAGTAAGACAAGGTGACCGCCATCTAGCATTGGTAATGGAACAAGATTGATAACCCCCAAACTTACACTGATAAAAGCAAGAAAGTATAAGTAAGGTGTGAAACCATAACTTGCTGTTTGCCCTGCGCTTTTTGCTATCGTTATTGGTCCAGATAAATGCTTAAGACCAATAACACCTGTCACTAGCTGATAAAGTGAACCTACAGTTAATTTTGTTGTTAATACTGTTTGCTCAATGCCTTTACCTAATCCTTCAAAAAAACCATACTGCTTAACTACCGCGTTTGAAGAAGGATATAAACCCGCTACACCTTCTCCATTTTTTTGAATGGTCGGTGTAAGAAGCAGTTCAACATCATGATTCTTCCGTTCGACCTTCAATGTTAGTTTATTTGCTTTTTTTATCTCAGCTGAAAAATCATCCCAATTAGTATAAAGTTTATTATTATAACTGATAATTTTATCACCAATTTGTAATCCTGCTTTTTCTGCTGCAGATTCTGGCACAATTTTACTCACAATTGGATAAATTTCCAACGCTTTAGGAATAAAACCAAATGTTGTAATTGCTGATTCTTTCTCTACATCAAATCGCCAATGGCTAATATCGACAGTTTTTCTAATTTCGTCTGTACTATTTTTGGTTGATACTAAGTAAGTTAAAGACACATCATGTTGCCCCATAACCGACATCAGAGCTAGATTTACATCATTCCAACTGTCTATCTGAATATCATTTACTTTTTTCAACTCTGCATCGACCGGTAGATTTATTGTCGATGCTGGCGTATTGGGTATCGTTTCTTTAATTTTGACAGGATAAACTGTCACACCAAGTAAAAAAATACCCCAATAAATTACTGCCGCTAGAACAAAATTAGCTATAGGACCTGCAAATACGATTGCAGCTCTTTGCCATAGTTTTTTATTATCAAAAGCCGAGCTTTTATCAATGGTTGCTAATTCTTTCGATCTTCCATCTAGCATTCTAACATAACCACCAAGAGGAATCATAGCAATAACCAATTCAGTTCCACTTGAAAATTTATGCGACCATATTTTTTTTCCAAATCCAATGGAAAAACATTCAACACGAACTCCACATAAACGAGCTACAAAAAAGTGGCCGAATTCATGTATAGTCACTAATATACTGATAGTAATGATAAATAACAACAGTGACCAAAGCAAAATCTATAACCTTTTTATAGTAAATGCAAAGATAATACAGTAAAAATAGGCACCGCAGCTGTTAAACTATCTATTCGATCTAAAAGACCACCATGACCAGGTATCAGATTGCCACTATCTTTTATACCTGCTTCTCGTTTAAACATACTTTCAGTGAGATCACCTAATACTGAAACCAAAATTGCCAATAATGAACTAATAAAAAATACATTAAATTTAATATTAATAAGATTCGAAAAATAAGCAAGAACACTAATAACCACTGCCAGACTTACTCCACCAATAAATCCTTCTACTGTTTTACCGGGTGAAACTTTTGGTGCCAATTTTCTTTTTCCAAAACTTCGCCCAGCAAAATATGCGCCTGTATCGGTAGCCCATACAAGAACAAATACATATAACAACAAAGTCGCTCCTGTATAACAATTTGAACTATAATTGACCGACCTTAACCCCACCATACCAAGGAAAAAAGGCACTAATGTAAAAAAAGCAAACAGTAATTTTAATGTAATTGAATTGAACCAATAATGTGCAGTTTTGGGATAAGTCATAACTAAAATCAGTGCAATTAACCACCAAATAATGGATAATGATAATATTACGCTATAGAGTGTTATTTTTAATTCAATTGGAATTGGAATAAAATAAAGTACAGCCAATATCACTACAATTAGAAGAGCAAATAACAATTTATTTTGTTGGTTAGTAATATGTAAGAATTGAGCCCACTCCCATGCAGCGATACCACCAATTATCATCATAATAACAACAAAAACGGATAATGGAGCAAAAAAAAGTATAATTAACACAAGTGGAATGAGCGCAATTGCAGCCAATAATCGTTGAATTAACATGAATGTTCCTCTGCTTGAATACCACCAAAACGTCGTTCTCGGGTATTAAAAACATCAATTGCTTTATCAAATAAAGCTTGATCAAAATCCGGCCATAAAACATCAGTAAAATAAAATTCTGAATATGCTATTTGCCATAACAAAAAATTACTAATTCGATACTCACCGCCAGTGCGAATAACGAGATCGACATCGGGTAATTCGTTCATACTTATTTGTGAAGCAAAGTATGTTTCGGTAATATCATCTAAAGTGATTTTTCCATCTAAAACATGTTTAACCATTTTTTTCGTTGATTGAATAATATCCCATCGCCCACCATAATTAGCTGCAATATTCAATACTAACCCAGAATTGTCTTTTGTTAGTTGTTCCGCTTTAATGATCATAGTTTGCAATCGTTCATTAAATTGCGAAATATCACCAATAATATTTAACTTCACATTATTATTATGCAGACTTTTCATTTCACGATTTAACGCGTAAATAAAAAGTGAAAGTAATGCTGAAACTTCATTTTGAGGACGCTTCCAATTTTCACTACTAAATGCATATAAAGTCAAAGCTCTAACACCTAAGGTTGATGCATAACTGACAATTTTACGAACAGCTTTTAAACCAGCCCTATGCCCAACTGCGCGTAACTGCTCTCGTTGTTGGGCCCAACGACCATTACCGTCCATAATAATTGCTACATGATTGGGAATAGATCTTTGTTGAATCATGAGACATGCCAATCCATATATAGCTTTTTATAAATGTTTTGATCAAATATAGCCATCATCAATTAACGGGTTCCATAAACCACAATGGTTTTACCATGTGCTGAAATTAAATGTTGGTCTTCTAGCATTTTTAAAATTCGACCAACAGTTTCACGCGAACAGCCAACAATTTGACCTATTTCTTGACGGGTAATTTTGATTTGCATACCATCGGGATGAGTCATTGCATCGGGTTGTTTGGCTAGATTTAATAGCGTTTGCGCAATGCGACCAGCAACATCTAGAAAGGCTAAATTACTCACTTTTTCTGATGTTACTTGTAAACGGCTTGCCATTTGACTTGCAAGTCGCATTAAAATATCAGGATTGACTTGAACAAGTTGCTTAAATTTTTTGTAAGAAATTTCGGCCACTTCACAACTTGTTTTAGCTTTAACCCAAGCGCTTCGTTCTGTACCTTCTTCAAACAAACCTAATTCGCCCAAAAATTGATTTTGATTCAAATAAGATAAAATCATCTCATTGCCTTCATCATCTTTAATTAATACCGCAACAGAGCCTTTTACAATGTAATAGAGAGTTTCTGCTTTTTCGCCTTGATGAATGAGAGTGCTTTTGGCGGGATACTTATGAATATGACAATGCGATAAAAACCATTCTAATGTTGTATCCGTGTGCTGTTTACCAATCATTATTCCTTCCTCTCAATCCAATTTCCAATTTACACACTATAACAAAGTTGAGCGATAAATTATATACTAAGCTATAAGGAATTTAGTGATTATTTAACAAGCTTGATGTCGATCGTTTGGTGCAGTTCAGACCAAAAAATTGCCGCTTTTCCCGCAATCAATTGAGATTTAACATTATCTACTTTTTCTATAAGTGATATTTCTTGCAAACCGTAATCCGTACCTTCACGTAACACAAAATATTCAATTAAATTATTCAGCGTATTTGAATCTAGTTCTTGCCAAGGAATGATCATAATATTATCAAATAAGTGATTGTGATATTTATTCTATAATAGAAATAGCATGCTATAAAGATAGTAACTTACAAAAAACTAATAAAAAAACCACTCATAAGAGTGGTTTTTAATCTGTTAAAAAACAGAACTATATTAATTCAATACGAATAATATTATCTGTCTGTTGCAACTTTCAACAAGTAACCTTGCGCACCAGCTTTGTATTTAGTGTTATAAAGCTCATTATTATTCTTGGCACCGTCTTCACTACCTAAATAGATTGTATCATTCGTACCTGTTGTAGTAGTGGTTCCGGTTAAAGCTTCAGTAGTTACAGCATCCTGATAATCAGCTGTTGCTGCTGGATCATTAGATAGCGTCCAAGTGTATGTATACGAAGATGTTTTCACTAACTCACCTGCATCAGGAATATTGTTTTTGTTTGCGTCGTCCCATACTACAGCACCATATTTTTCGCCATATTTAGGTGTTGGTGCATCGCCTGTCGCAGGTTTAACTGTATAGTTAACAGTTAAATCTAAACTACCGTCAGTACCATATTTGAAAATACCAACTCTATAGCCATCATCGATAATAGGACCTTTACTAGGAGGGGTATCACCAGGACCATGTTTTTCCTCTGAAGGTTTTGTTGGCTGATTATTATCAACTTCAGGTGGCACTTTTGACCAGATATCAGATACGTTCAACCATTTATTCGTATTTGGTAAACCAAATTCTGTCTGTTCTTGTAAGGTGAAACCAATTTCATCAGCACCACTAAATTCACTATTGATCTTGAATATAATTGTACCTTCAGACACACCATTTACATTTTTTGTTGCTGTTGATGTTAAACCTTCAAGTGTATTGATTTTTTTCCAATCACCAAAATTACCAGTAGCATCTTTTTGTCTGACGAAAAAAGTAACTGTTTTTTCAATGTTTTTATTATCAACATCACCATCTTTATCTTTCAAATTATATGAAATTTTAAAATACTGACCAACTTTAACCTGATCTGTATCTGCAATTGGTGTTAGACCTGCGGCATCAGTTGTAATTGTTAAGGACACAGTATGATCTACATCCGCACTTGTCTTTGAAAGTATTGGCGCATTACCGTGAATTGGCGCTGATGTCTCTGCTGTTAGTACAGCAGCAAATGCACTACTTGAAGCATAACCAGCTAATAATAAGCCGAATGCGACTTTTTTTAACGTTAAATTTTTCATGTTTAACTTCCTATTTTATTTCTAAATTAACATGTTGTATTTATATAAATACACCACTTTGGTTGGTGTTCCCAGTAATAGGCTGCCGATTAACTTCGACAACCTAAAATCTATTATTAATTAACAACGACTTGCAATTTAAACCCTTGATCCCCAGCACAAGCTAATGGCGATGCATTAAGTGTTGCTAAATTCAAATAAGTCGGCGCTCCTTCACTCTTTTCAATACTCATTCCAGAAGACGCATAACTTTGTGTTCTTAAACTTCTTAATGTGTAATGAGCATCAACACCCATAGCGACATTAAACCAAGGTCCATTAGGGTTCTTCACAAAATCTGGTAATGCACTTGTTGCCTTACTACCAGGACATGCAAGCTCATTTGACCCCACTAATGACCAAATTATAAATGGATTTTTAATTTCATGCGCTTCATCTTCGTAACCCATAGGATAAGCTTTTACATAATATTCAGAATCAACTTTCCACTCATTTGGACCGCTTGGATCAAATTGAAGAAGATGACCTTCACTTCTTGCTACTAATACACCATCACTACGATAAACTTTTACTATTCCTGCTTTACCGCCAGAGAAATCTACGATCGCTTTATTGAACGATGTCCCAAACTGATCAATTGCGATAGAAAACTCAACAACACCTTCAATGTTAGAAGCAACATCTAAAAGATAACTATCACCTATGACCTCTGTACCTGCTGCTGTTGCTGACTTGGAAGAAGCTTTTTGTCCCATTTTTACTTTTTCAAACCCTTTAACAATAATACAAGGTTCTTGTGTCGGACAAGAGTTAACATTACCAGAAACACCATTAATTAAACTAATTTTTTTACCATTACTAGTCGCTGTCCAGCCTTTTAATACTGCATCAAAAGTTTCTGGAATACGATTCATTAAATCATCATCACTAAAACCTATTACATCTTGTGCAGAGGTAATTGAACCATTAATAACCTTTGGTTTAACTAACGTTGCTAATACGGTTATTGCACTTTGCCCATCTGCTGGATTCATTGCTAAAGCAGTTTTATTCCCACCTTTATCTACAGCCCAAACTCCAATTTTGCGCATTGAAGGATTAGGCAAAACTTCGAAAGTAACAGAGTTAGATGTCGCCGATTTACCTTTACCATCAGTCACTGTAACAGATAAAGTATATTTACCATTAGTACTGATTGGGTGACGCTGACCGTTTGCATCAACATAATTCGGCGCGACAATCTTCCAATTATTTGTATCAGCAGGAGGCGTCATCCAACTAGAAGCTGTACATATTCCAACAGTAGAGCATAGAAAGCCGCCTCCAGCATCAATTTCCATCATGTCACCAGACCATGAAAGGCTATTTAAACCTTTAGCATTATGTACACCAATAGTAACGCCGTAAGACTCACCTTCAAGTAACTGAAGTGCTTCAAGTCCTAGATCGACGCTCATTTTTTTATCTTTATATTCAAGTACAATATAATTATTACGATCGACAAGATCATAACGGCTACCTTTAACTGAACGAGCAGCCTGAACCATATCAGGATCAAGTTGATCTTTTAAAGGTGTACCAATACGATAGTTCATCGTCAATTCAGCTTTAGTTGCCTTTTTATTATCTTGTCCACGCTTATGTTCAGCTTTGATCGTAAAAAGCGGAACTGGCGTATAATCAATACTAGCCGTGATTGCTCTTGGGTCTTTTTGCAAATTATCTTTGCCAAACAATGCGACTTTATCACCATAGTATTGTTCATACATTAAAGAACCACCAAGATGTGGATATTGAGGTAAATAGCCTTGGAAACGGATATCAAATCCTCTAGCTGCTCGTTCTAAATAATCATCAAAGTCTTTAGATTCTTTCCAATCTGATAATGGATGATAATAGTTAACAGCAAACTTCATGTAATCGGTCCAAGCTTCAGCACCTACCCCTAAACGGTTATGAGATCGTTGAAAATCATGGTCGAAAAATACGTTATAACCCAATAACCACTTTTTATCTGCTACATCCCAACGTTGACCTATACCAAAGTTACCAATACGCCGATTATGTTCATATTCTTGAAACGAAAGTTGAGTAAATATCAACGTATCTTCTGTATCCAACCAAGGGCTAAACAATTTAAGATTGACGTTATTAAACGTACCTTTATCGCTTAAATCGAATTGCAATTGCGCAGTACCAAATCGACCTAAAAAGTCTTGTGCTGCACTTTTGATTGGATCAACAACTTGGTTTCTAACACCACCGCGGACATAATCCTCAGCATAATCTTTAGCTTTACTCTTTATATGACCTGACAAACCGCCATTATCTGGAGAGGTTATCTGTTTCCAATCTTGACTTGCTAAAGTTTGAATTGTTGATGCAACTTGGCTGGCTAAAGCACTTCTATCCACTTTAGGATCATATGTGTCATCGGATCCTAATTTAGGCAGATTAGCATATTTATTTTGGCTATCAGGATCCACTTTCTTTATTGCTGGTAATAATGGCGAATTTTCAGGAAGAACCAATCGTTCGCCAATCTCAACCACATCTTTCTTGTCATAACGACCAGCGTTCATTGCTCTTAATTCAGCAATAGATATACTACTTAGTAAAGCAATTTGATATAAGCTGCGTTGTTGGTTATTCACCATTTCACGAACTTTAGTACCATCTTTTAACTCAATTATCTTATTGCTATCAACAGCAGTTACTGGGCTAGAAGTGTTACTACCCGTAGCCCATGTTGTTTGACAACCTAGAGCTATAACAATTAGTGCAGAGATAACTTTTAAATTAAGATTGTTTCTCATCTTAATTATTCCTTATATTTCACCAGCAACATTGCTACAAAGTAACAAGTTATTTTTATTCTAAATAAGCATAGTTATAATTAAACCTTGTACACTTACAGTTCAAATTTATTGTTTTTCTATACTTAAATTTATTTAAAGATTGTGGATTTTTTTACAAAACCTCTTATTGGGTAGGATCATATTACAAAACTGTCATTTATCAAAATGATTTTATAATTTTTTTTTGATTTTTTTTTGTAAAAATATTAAATATTGTTTTTTTTCAAGTAATTAATATTATTTAATTATTAAAAGGCTATTTTACATAAAATTATAATTAATTGATTTATATGAATATTATTTTTATGACTTTTTTGTTATTGAAAAAAATCGAGAGGGAATAATAGAAAATAAATAAAAAAAACAGACAAATTAGCAAAAATTTATCTGTTTTTGAGATGTCTTCAACTAATCAATTATACGATTGATCTTCATTATAAATTTCTAAATTTTCCGATTCCTTTTGGCAAAACACTTTTTTATCATCGTTGCGTTTTTTTTCTAAAAGTGACAAATAAGTATCATTTATACCTTGAGTAATATACTTGCCATCAAAGACCGAACATTCAAAATGAGTAATGTTAGGATTTAATTCTCGTATCGCAGCAATTAAATCATCAAGGTTTTGGAAAATAAGTTTATCTGCACCAATATCTTTAGCGATTTGATCAACGTTACGATTATAAGCAATAAGTTCTCTGGCAACGGGCATATCGATGCCATAAACATTAGGGTGTCTTATTTCTGGTGCAGCCGAAGCCAAATACACTTTTTTAGCACCACAAGAGCGTACCATTTGAAGTATCTTTTCTGACGTAGTGCCTCGTACAATTGAATCATCTACCAGAAGAACATTTTTTCCTTCAAATTCTATACGATTGGCGTTGAGCTTTCTTCTTACTGAAAGTTTACGTGCACTTTGCCCTGGCATAATAAATGTACGACCAATATAACGATTTTTAACAAATCCTTGTCGATAAGGTTTATTTAAAATGCGTGCAATTTCGAGCGCAGCATCACATGAGGTTTCAGGAATGGGAATAACGACATCAATATCGATATCTTTCCATTCTCTCGCTATTTTTTGACCTAACTTTTGCCCCATTAAAATGCGAGATTGATAAACAGATACCCCATTCATTAGCGAATCAGGTCGGGCAAAATAGACATATTCAAAAATACATGGATAATATTGGGGGTTATCTGCACATTGTTGTGCATAAAATTGGCCATCTTGGGTAATGTAAATAGCTTCCCCTGGTTCAACATCACGCATCAATTCAAAATCAAGAATATCTAATGCAACGCTTTCTGACGCAACCATATATTCAGTTTTACCATTATCAAGTACGCGTTTTCCTATCACTAAAGGACGAATACCATATGGATCACGAAAAGCAACAAGTCCATGTCCAATAATCATAGCAACACAGGCATAAGCACCCTGAATAATATTATGTACTTGATGAACAGCCTGAAAGATATTATCAGCCGTTAACGGGTAAGTTGGAAATTTATCCAGTTCATTAGCTAAAATATTTAATAAGACTTCTGAATCCGAATTAGTATTGATATGGCGGCGTGCAAGTTCAAATACTTTATGGCGTAATTGGTCGGTATTAGTCAAATTTCCATTGTGCGCAAGCGCAATACCGTAAGGTGAATTAACATAAAAGGGTTGAGCTTCGGATGGACTAGAACTACCTGCTGTAGGGTAACGAATATGACCTATACCCAGTTTGCCTTGAAGTCGTTGCATATGATGTTCTTGAAAAACATCTTTAACCAAACCATTAGCCTTACGTAGACGAAAGCGATTTTGCTCATCAATAGTAACGATTCCGGCCGCATCTTGCCCTCGATGTTGTAACACCGTTAGAGCATCATAAATTGATTGATTAACTGTACTACATCCTACAATACCAACTACACCACACATATAACAATTACCTCAAATCTAATGCGCTAAAAAAGAAGACGAATTTTGGATATAATCAAAAAACCAACGAATAATAAAATGAAAATGTGGAATAAGCTGAGACTGAGTCCAATATTGAGATTGTGATAAAGGAGTAAAAGTATCAATAAAGAAAAGTACTGCAGCAACGACTAAAATACCACGTAACACACCAAAACAAATTCCTAAAACGCGGTCTGTACCTGATAACCCCGTTTTTTGAACCAACTGACCAATAATATAAGACACTATAGTACAAACTAATAATGTAGCAATAAACAAAATAGCAATAGCAACCGCAATTTTAACCACATCACTATCAAAATAGGTCAAATACTGGGTAATATGAGAATAAAATCGGCTAGCAATAAAAAAAGCAAGTATCCAACTGATAAGGGATAACGCTTCTCGAACAAAACCTCGAACAATGCTAATTAATGCAGAAAAAACAATGACCCCAATAATCGTAAAATCAACCCAATTCATCATCATAATCACTCACAATCTTATGTTAAGAATTTATTTTATTATAGTTACTGTATTTAGTTAGCCACTATAATACCTTTAAGTTTTGTCAAAGTATCTAGATCAACAATAACTTGTTCTGCTTGTTCTCTTTTAGCGTAAGGCCCAATCTGCAATTTAATAAGCTGGTTGGGTTCAGGATTTTTGGGAATTAGCCTAACGTTATAGTTATTTAATCGTAATAAAGCTACAAGCTCTTCTATTTTTTGTCTATTTTTTAACGCAGTAAGTTGAATCATGTAAGGTTTAGTTTCTTGACTTGATACAACTGACTTATTATTTACTGATGAAACACTATCATCATTTGTTGAAATATTATTTGAAGATAACGTATTTGAATTTTGGTCATCTTCCGGAATATAAGGAATATCAGCAACCTCATTATTTGGATTACCAAGTTGGCTTCCAGATTCAGTTGGTGATGTCATAACTTGATTTTGCTGGTTAACAATTTCAGGTTGTAAAATAGGCGTTGAAGAAATAGGTAAATTGGATTTATCGGTTAAAATCGATGGCGCTACTGCTGCTAAAATTAACAATAAAGTAGCAAAACCGACCCATCGATTTCGAACCCTATTTGGAGTGCTATTATTATTTTTTTTATTTTCCATAAAATTAATCATCAATTTCAGCTAAGACTGCAGATACCGTATGAAAAGATCCACATACCACAATAATATCATTTTTTTGAGCATCTTGAAGTGCTGCTCGGTAAGCATCACAAACATGATCAAATGTTAAAACGTTTTGGGCATTATTCTCGACTAAATATTGTTTTAATACATCACAACCACATCCTCGATCGCCATAAAGTGATGCACAATACCAAGCATCTCCATTTAATAACGACAATGTACCTTTGATATCCTTATCTTTCAACATGCCAATTACAAACATGACTCGACCAATATCCTTATTTTCGGTTTTTAAAGAATTTAACTGATTAGCTAAATAATGAGCTGCATGAGGATTATGTGCAACGTCTAAAATAACAAGTGGATGAGTTTTTACAATTTGAAATCGTCCCGTTAGGCTTGCTTTACCTAATCCTTCATTTATTTGTTGCTCAGCAATCTTAAATGATGAATAATTTAGGGCTGCAATAGCAGTGGCTGCATTTGATAACGGCACATGAGGAGTCACTAAAGATGAATATTGACATTTGTCAGAATAAAATTCCCAAACATTTTTATCTTTTTGCTCATAAGACCAATTTTGGTTTACCGCATATAAAGGACAATCGACAGCATTTGCCACATCAAAAATTGATTGAGGAATGTCTGGCTCCCCAACAATAGCAATACTTTTAGGCTTAAATATACCTGCTTTTTCTCGGCCAATGCTTTCACGAGTATTACCTAAATAATCGACATGATCTATAGCTATCGAAGTAATAATAGCCACATCAGCATCAACAATATTAGTCGCATCAAAACGCCCACCTAACCCGACTTCTAAAATAACAACATCTAAATTGGCTTGCTTAAATTGATATAAAGCCGCAAGTGTTGCAAATTCAAAATAAGTCAGTGAGATATCACCTCGAGCATTTTCAATTTCAATAAATGCATTTATTGTTTCTGTCTCGGTCGATTCTTGATTATTGATTCGTACGCGTTCAGTAAAACGTAAAAGGTGAGGAGAACTATACACACCTACTTGCATATTTGCTGCAAGCAATATCATTTCAAGTGTTTTACACGTTGTGCCTTTACCATTTGTTCCTGCAACAGTAAATACATAAGGAGCTGGTTGTAATAAGTTAAGCCTTTGAGCAACGGCTCTAACACGATCTAACCCCAAATCAATAGTCAATGGGTGTAGTTGCTCTAAATAACTAAGCCATGATTGTAAATCAGACTTAGCATTAGGTTTCGTATATTGTATGCTCACTTAATTTGTCTCGTTATTGGTGACATCATAAAAAGGGCTTGGTAATTTCATTAATTTAGCTAATAAACTGGCAATTTTAGAGCGCATGTCTTTACGATGAATGATCATATCTAACGCGCCTTTTTCAAGTAAAAATTCGCTACGCTGAAAACCTTCAGGTAAGGTTTCACGTACAGTTTGCTGAATGACTCTGGGACCAGCAAAGCCAATTAATGCCTTAGGTTCAGCAATATTAATATCACCTAGCATAGCTAAACTTGCTGATACGCCGCCCATAGTAGGATCGGTCATCACCGAAATATAAGGTAAACCTTCATCTTGCATTTTAGCTAAAATTGCACTTGTTTTTGCCATTTGCATGAGTGAAAAAAGTGCTTCTTGCATGCGAGCACCACCACTAGTTGAAAAACAAATTAATGGGCATTTATCAGCAATGGCTTGTTCTGCTGCACGTGTAAATAAAGCTCCTACAACAGAAGACATTGACCCACCAATAAAAGCAAATTCAAAACAAGCTACCACAACAGGAATCCCCAATAAAGTGCCTTTCATTACAACCATAGCTTCTTTTTCGTGCGTTTCTTTTTGAGCCGCTAATAAGCGATCTTTATACTTTTTAGTATCTTTAAATTTTAGAATATCTTTAGGCGCTAATTCAGATCCAATTTCAACATCAGAACCTTCATCTAAAAACCGATATAATCTTACACGTGCAGGAATATGCATATGATGATCGCATTTAGGACATACCTCTAAGTTACGATCTAATTCAGCTTGATAAATAATTTGCTCACAGTTACTACATTTGGTCCAAACACCACCAGGAATATTCGCTTTTTTATGATCTGACGATATATTATTTTTACTTAGAATTTTCTCAATCCAGCTCATTATGATTCTCTCATTTGATACGCTTTTAGAAATATCGGGGTATTGTATAATATTTTGGAATAATTCTTAATAGTTGTTTTAACTTTTATCTTTTTAATCAATTTTTTTCGAAAATTATCTGCATTTAAATATAAAAATAATCAAAATAAAAGCTATAAAAGATAAATATATCTATAACAGCATAATGACGAAATAAAATCACCATACCATCGTGATAACATTAAAAATATAATTAATATGATCTTGAAAAATTATTAGTATATAATTGCCTTTAATATATTTTTCCATTTTTTTGAAATAAGGGGTTACAGATGGACAAGGAAAAAGCAAGCGCACCATCGTTTCAAGATGTTTTAGAGTACATTCGTCTATCACGTCGATTAAATAAATTAAAACGTGAAATAGCAGACAACGAGAAAAAGATTCGTGACAACCAAAAACGCGTTCTATTACTTGAAAACTTAAGTGAATATATTAAGCCTGATATGACTTACGAAGAGCTTCAAGCGATTATTGCTAACATGAAAAGTGACTATGATGATCGTGTTGATGATTATATTATTAAAAATGCTGAAATTTCTAAAGAACGCCGTGATATTAGCAAAAAAATGCGGACATATCGCTCAAATTAATTGCAATTAAATAACTCCCACAATGGGAGTTATTTTTTTAGCTAATAACGTTAACCACCTGCTAGTTTTACCTTAAAACCTTTTTCTTCTAACAATGTTTTCAGTAAATCTCGTTTATCACCTTGAATCTCGATGGTTTCATCTTTGATAGACCCGCCACAACCACAGCGTTTTTTAAGTTCTGCTGCTAACTTTGATAATTGGGCATCATCCAAATCAAAACCCGAAATCACACAAACACCCTTGCCTTTACGCCCCGAAGTTTGCCGTTGAATACGAATAATACCATCACCTTTATCACGAGATAATTGTGTCTCTTTCGGTTTTATTCGACCTTTATCGGTTGAATATACAACTAGATTATCAGACATGCTTTGCTTAGCTCTTAGTTAAATCAAGTGTAGTTAAAATAGACTGTAATGCCTTAGCAGGATCTTCAGCTTGAGTAATTGGTCGACCAATGACAAGATAATCAGCACCTGCAGCTTGAGCTCGTTGAGGCGTCATGATACGACGTTGATCATCTGGCGTCGAACCGGCTGGACGAATACCTGGAGTAACTAATTTAAAATCACTGCCAAGCCGAGTTCTAAAACTTTGAACTTCTTTCGCCGAACATACAACACCATCAAGGCCACAATTCTTAGCTAGTATAGCTAATTTTGTCGCCTGTTCTAAAGGTGAAACATGAATACCAATTTCTTGAAGATCAGAAGACTCCATACTCGTCAATACTGTCACTGCAATTAATATTGGTGCTTGTTTACCATAAGGATAAAGTGCATCTTTTGCTGCTTGCATCATGCGAGCACCACCACTTGCGTGTACATTAGTCATCCAAACCCCTAAATCGGCAGCGGCAGAGACGGCTTTAGCTACCGTATTTGGAATATCATGAAATTTAAGATCTAAAAAAATATCAAAGCCTTTATTCATAATTTGTTTAATAAATTCAGGCCCGGCATGGGTAAATAACTCTTTGCCAATTTTAAGACGGCAATCTTTTGGATCAACACGATCAATAAAATTCCATGCTGATTTAACATCAGCAAAATCAACAGCAACAATAATTGGAGATGACATAACTTAGTTATTCCTTTTTAGTCTTAAATTTTGTCTATTTTTTTTGTACAAAGTCATTCAAATCAGCATAAAACATTCGAGCACTCTCTTTATAACCTTGTAATGTTTGATGAACTAAATCTGCACGAGCCAGTCCCCGCTGTCGCCACTCTTTAACTGCAAATTTACCCCCCATTGCCAGTTGCCAATCCCAAAATAATGTCTTTTCGGATTTAGCGACTTGTCTTTGAATATTTTTAATTGTTGAAAAAGATTTCGGGGTATCTTTTTCATTCGCCATGGTATCTGGAGGTGACATTAATAAAATCGTTGCATCAGGCAAAGATTTACGAATTTGTCTTATACTATTCACTAAATTTTTGCGATAAGCAGTAGGATCTAACGTTTCATCAAAACTCTCATTTGTTCCATATTCAAGAATCACTAAATCAGTTTTTGATAAAGCTAATTCTTTAAACCAATTAGGGCTCCATTTTTGCCATATGGTTTGCTTAGCGCCATTAGTGGCTATAGCCGATACAACTACCCCAGGTTGTTGATAACGCGTTAACCATATTCCACCGAGTTCAACATCATTTTGCCCTTTTATCATTAAAGGCATTTTCGACACAATAGAAGCCGTTTGCCACACATTCGCTTGAGGCACATAATTAAAATTAATCTTTTTATTATTAACATCATAAATTCCAAATACATTAGGCGTATTTTTTGATGTTTTAAAAGTGAATTTTACTTGCCAATCTTTATTGGCTAATGATTTTGGTGAAATTTGTATTACAGCAGAATCCTTCAACGGTTTGGCAATAAACCCCCCCATAGGAAAATCTAAATTGCTTAGTGTTCTACTACTTAATACATCCCAATTTTTATTTTTCCAGGTAACCGCTGCATGGCTTTGTCCTTTAATTGCAACAGGCGTTATCCAGCCAATACCCGCATCACCATATTTTCCTTGCATTAACGTTCTAAATTCACCAGTGAAAAAATCTGCTGCGGTATGCGAATCACCAAATTGGGTTATATTAACAACATCATCGCTATTTCTGTTCGCTGCTAACGATTTTAACCTTGTTGCAAATTGTTTAGCGTTGGGATCGCCAAAATCAATAATCCCCGATACAGTTGTTGTGGTCGTACTTTCTGCTACACTACATCCAACAGTGAATGTCACCGCAATAATAGCTAGAATATACTTTAAAAACTTAATCACTATGGGTACCCTCTAATTCTTTAAAAATTATTTTTTCCATAATGGCCTTTGCCAGAATTTTTTGGCCAGTTGGTGTAAAATGAACCCCATCATCCACCCTTACTTTTATTTTTTCATTATTTGTTTCAATAAAACTATTGAATTTTTCGTATGTACAACCGAGTAACTCATTGGTTGTTAAAAAATGCTGTTGCGTTTTGTCAATCTCAGATTTATATAATGTATTAAGGTAAACCATGCCATCATTTAATTTAGGTTTACGCATACATGGTGCAGCTAGCCAAAGCACTTGTATATGATGTTCACGAGCATTACTCAAAATATTGGCTATACGTAAACGGTATTGTTCTTCCCATAATTCAGATTTGAATTTCGCGTATTTAGCGTATCCTTTAACGGGAAAATCCCAAGGGTCATTAGGCCCTAAAAAAACCACAAGCAGCTTTATTGTAGGATCGTCGGCTAGTGTATCACTAATAGTTTTTGGCCAATCAAAAGCATTGGGATAAGCAAGTCCGGTGCTTTGTTTACTCAAATCTATACTTTCTATTTTATACTGTTTGAATAACATTTTTTTAACATATGGTGCAACACCTTGCATTAATGAGTCACCCGCAAAAAAAACCTTATCATTTTCAGTTAAAACAATTGGCAACGGTTGATGAATCAACGGGACATCATGTATTTGAACTTTTGGTAATTCATCTTTTTCTTTTGCTGGTAATAACGTTGGCGCTTTGTTAGATTTTTCAAGTGGTTTTTTAATACTACTTTCAACCTGTTTATTTTTATCTGATAATGATTTATCTTTTGGTAAGATTTCATCTTTAATCTTATCTTTACTTAATCGTTTAATCGCATCAGGTTGAATAATTATAGGTTTAACAGTATGGCTTTGCTCTATTGGATTTACATTTTTATTAACTTGTGGTTCATGTTTACTATCTTTTGTTATAGTTGAATCTTGGGTTTGAGCTATAGCATCTTCACTCGATTCTTCACCTTGTTCTTCTGGAAAAGAGTCTTGTATTAAAGTATTAGAATGAAATAGATCAGAATGGTAAGTTTGCTGCCAATAAATCAGTATTGATTTATAATAAAGCACCATTAAAGCTATTCCAGTTACAAACAATAAAATAAAAATATATCTTGCTGATAAACAAGTATTGATATTTACCGCAACATCTCTCTTTTTATAAGACTTATTAGCTACTTCTTTTTTATTGATCGTATTATGACGTCGCCGTTTCACATTCGATCTGTTTTTTTTCTTATTTTTAGAAAACGATTTCTTATATAGCATAATGAATTAACATCATAATTAAAAGTTAGCATAAATAAAGTTTGGCACACCTGATGGTGCAATATATATAGTTACCCACAATATCAAAATAAAAATGAAAGGCAAATACCATGGTTTTATTTTACCTAATTGCAAAGTAAACCAATCAGGAATATTTTTAAACAATGGATAAGTAAAAAATATAATACATATAAATAAAAAAGCACCAATATAATTGGGTTCAATAAAGAAGTTATGTGTTAATGCAGTTAAATAATCGATGGCATCAGGCAAACTTTCACTATTAAAAAATAGCCATGTAAAGCAGACATAATGCCAAGTAATTAACCTTGCTATTATTGGTGAACGTGCAGTTATCCAATTTCGACCGAAATAACGATCACCAATATTAAGGACAATAATACCTATGCCATGACACGCACCCCAAATGATAAAGTTAATGCCTGCTCCATGCCATAACCCAGATAATAACATCGCTAACAAGACATTTATTTGTGTGCGAATAAATCCTTTTCGACTACCACCTAGTGGTATATAAATATAATCACGAATCCAATGTGATAAACTGATGTGCCAACGATCCCAAAATTCACGTAAATTCAGAGCTAAATAAGGAAAGTTGAAGTTGATTGGTAAACGAAAACCTAATAATAAAGCTATTGCTGTCACTAAATCGGTATAACCAGAAAAATTCAAATAGATTTGCATTGCATAACCATAAAGGCCCACTAACAAATCAATAACATTAAATTCCAATGGATTAGCAAAAATTGGTTTTACCCAGTTTTCACTAACTAAACCACCTAAACAATACACTTTAATCACGGCTAAAATTATTAAAGTAAAAGCTCGAAACGGTTGTAATATTTCACGAGGTTGACTCACCGCAATTTGAGGCAGGAAATCTTTAGCACGATTAATTGGACCGGCAATAATACTAGGAAAAAAAGACAAAAACAGAGCAAAATCCCAAAATTTAGCTACAGGTAACGCTTTTTTTTGCACCGATACTAAGTAACTTACAGAATGAAAAGTATAAAATGAAATTCCGATTGGAATCAGTACGGTGATAACGGGTAATAAAATAGGTAAATGGCAAAAATTCAGTAATGCTTGTAATTCATATCGGAAAAAATCAAAATATTTAAATAAAGCTAAATTAATTATCGATACACACAAAGCCAAAATTAGCCATCGCTTTGCATGACGTTGTGATGAGGCAATAGCAAGTGAAAATAGATAAATAATGCAGGTGTAAACAAGCAAAATTAGCGCGAACTGCCAACTATAACTAGCAACAATCAAATAGCTTGCTATTAATAGTAATTTATTTTGTAAATTAGGTGAAAAACAGCATCCCCAATACAAAGCAAAGAAAGCAATAAAAAGTAGGCCAAATTCAATAGATAAATAACTCACAGTTATCCTTTTTACTTAAACATACATCAAACTAAAATGTAGTTACAAAATATAATTAGCTTATCATTGACTAATTAATTCCGATTGAGCAAGCACATTATAAACCATTAATTCTTTATTCAAACCTGTAACCGATAATAATAATATTCTTGCCTGCAACCATAAATCATAAAGAGCTAGAATTTTTTCATTATCCATTCTCGCCAATAACCTTACCAATGGCACCTGATCGCGATTAATAATAAAACGTCCCGCTTTTTGCTGTGCTTTTAAAGCATCACTTAACAAACTTGAAAACCAGATTATATATTCAATCACTTGCTCATTATTAAGTGTTTTGGCCAATTGCCAATAATCATTTTGGGGTAAAACGTTTAATAACTGCTCACAAAAAAGTTTTCGTTGTTGCCATTTTTCAGGCGCTAATAACGCTTCAGCTGTTATTGGTGCATTTTCGCTCAATAACAATGCACAGGCAAGTTCATTATCATTATACGGCTGAATGTGTTGTTTTTTTAACCACAAAACAGATTGTTCTAATTCAGGAACAGGTAAAAAATAACGAAAACACCGACTATGTATAGTCGGTAATAAATGACTATTATGCTCACTACTTAAAATAAAATAAGTATTTTCAGGGGGTTCTTCTAGCGTTTTTAATAATGCATTTGCTGCGGCCTCTGTCATTAATGCCGCATTCTCAATCCAAATAACTTTATTACCACCCTGTTGCGATTTTTCATAAATTTTAGTGGTAAGCGTTCGTATTTGATCGATACCGATGGATTGCTTACCTTGCTCATTAGTGACTATATAAAAATCAGGATGATGCTGCGATAAAAATAATCGACAACTGTGACAGTTTAAACATGGTTCTAACTGATGTGACGATTGACACAACAAACGATTAGCAAGCAAACTAACAAACTTATCTTCGCCACTGCCTTGTACATAATTGATTAACCAAGCATGATGAGCTCGCTGATGTAAAATACTATCAGCTAATTGTTGATAAGGTAAAGAAAGCCAAGGATAATCATTAAAAATCATATATATATCAAACCTGTGTTGACAACCATTGAGTTAATACTGTTTCAATCTGTTTAGTCACTACTTCAATTGATTGTGAAGCATCAATTGTTACAATAGTATTATCTTGTGCCGCAAGTGTTAAATAACGCTCGCGTATTCTATCAAAAAAAGATAAAGACTGTTGTTCAATCCGATCGAGTTCACCTCTTGATCTTGCGCGTAATAAACCAATTTTAGGTTCAATATCCAAATATAGCGTCAAATCCGGTTTAAAATTGCCAAGCACCTGATCTTTTAATGTTTTAATAAAAACATCATCTAATTGACGACCACCACCTTGATAGGCTTGCGTCGACAAATCATGTCGATCACCTATCACCCAATTCCCCAATTTAAGTGCAGGCTTAATCACATTTTCAATAAGTTGAATGCGTGCAGCATATAACATCAATAATTCGGCTTTATCTGTCAAAGGTTCATTATCTAAACCATTTTTAATAATATTACGTAGTGCTTCTGCAATTGGCGTTCCACCAGGTTCACGAGTAAATTGAATATCGCCAACGTTATGCTGACTTAAAATATGAGCAACAGTATCAATTGCAGTGGTTTTACCTGCCCCTTCCAGCCCCTCGATGACAATAAATTTACCTGTCATATTCATTTCCTACTATATTAATGAACGTTTATTGAATAATGACTATTGTACGCTATTTTTTAATTTTCGTTGAATTCAATTATGATCGGTATCGGGTATGGCATCAGCAATATCCTGATCAGTTGTAATTCCCAACTGTGATTGCTCAATAAGTTGTTTTAACGTTTCACAGTCTGATTCATACTCGTTAGCAATCATTGGCACAAATTCAACTAATGTTAATGTTGGATCGATATCAAACATTTCAGCATCAGAGGTAAATTTCATTTTAATAAAAGAGTAAATAGCCAGCATTGGGCGATTGATAAAATTGACATCAACATTTCGTAATGTACGTTCAACAATAACGTATAAACTATCTCCTCGTTGATCTTTTATTGAAGGATAGCGTGATGACAAATTAACTAAATTTTGTTGCTCCATTCTAGTTGCAATTAATTGTACATATTGTTCAACGTGCATGTCGACTTTAAAACCAATATTTAAATCGATACGAAAAACTTTATATGGCACTAAAACTTCAACTTGATACTCAAATTTATAGGGTTCATCCATGCGATTAATTGAAACAAACCAATATGTATCAGCGCGTTTAGGTTTCCGTTCAAATAACGAGTAAGTGATTTTACTTTCAACTGCATGTAACCCTTGTGCTCGGGTTAAGTAAAAAAGATGGGTTGCGGTTTTATCAATAGTTTTATCATGGCTAATTGCTACAATTTTAGCTAAATATTCAGCATCTAATTTGACAAATGAATTATGCTCACGTTTCAAACGACGCCCGGTAAACCATGAGTACATAATAATAAATATAAAACCAGCAATTAAAATAGAGGCAAACCCACCATGGAAGAATTTTTGGATATTAGCGACAAAAAAACCAATTTCAATTACCATAAAAAATAATGTCAATGGGACACTATACCAAAGTGGCTTATTATTTTTCATAAAATAGAAGAATAACAATACAGTGGTCATCAACATGCTAAGAGTAATGGCTAATCCATAAGCCGCTTCTAAATTAATTGAGGATTGGAAGCTTATTACCATCAATGCAGAAAGGGTAAACAATATATAATTAATTGATCTTATATACATCTGGCCTTTAATCAAAGTTGGATATTTTACCCGCACATTTGGCCATAAATCCAATGAAATAGCTTCGCTAATTATGGTAAAGGCACCGCTGATTAAAGCTTGACACGCAATAAACGCAGCCAATGCCGACATAATAATTCCCGTTAATCTAAACCACTCTGGCATCATCATAAAAAATGGATTGACTTCAGGACCAATTATTTGCGGATGAGAAATCACCCACGCCGCTTGCCCCAAATAATTGATAATCAAGCAGCTCTTTACATATCCCCAAGAAATACGAATGTTTTTCAGTCCGCAATGCCCTAAATCAGAATAAAGTGCTTCAGCCCCTGTTGTGCACATAAAAATAGCACCTAAGATAACTAGTGCATCGGGCGCTTCAATAATAAATCTTACCGCATACATAGGATTAAAAGCGGCTAATACATTCAAATGCGGCAATAATCGATACAGTCCTAAAATACCCAATGTTGAAAACCAAATCAGCATGCCAACGCCAAAAAATCGTCCTAAGGAGCCCGTGCCAAAAGGTTGGATAAAAAATAGTACTGCAATTAAAAGTAAGGTGACTGGAATGATTGGAATACTAGAATAAATAACATTTAGTCCTTCAATTGCAGTGATAATGGTAATAGCAGGTGTGATAGCGCCATCGGCTAGTAACGCTGCTGCCCCAATAATTGCAATAATAAATGTCCACTGGTAACGCCGCCGAATTAAAGCATATAAGGATAAAATTCCTCCTTCACCTTTATTATCGGCTCGCAATGTGATAATCACATATTTTAAGGTAGTTTGAATAGTCAATGTCCAAATTACACAAGACACGGCGCCCAAAATATAGAAAGGGTTTGCCCATTGATTATTAGGTAAACCATGAATGATAGACTTTAGCACATATAGCGGCGATGTACCGATATCCCCATAGACAATACCAATGGCACTAATAATACCCACAATTCCGACCGGAATTTTATGACTTGAGTTGTTCATTTTCGTTTAAATCAAAACATCCTTGTTATAACTAGCATAATATCGAGGATGCAAATAATATCGCGTTAGTAAGTTTTGTTGCTATATTATTCAATTATCCAAAAAATACAAATAATAATTAACCGTTGCATAAAATTTGTGACAGTTAATACTAAATTACATCTTTCCTTAAAATAATTAACTATATCTTTATGAAAATAATGGATATTTTCTAAATTATTAATTCTAATAATCATCATTAATACAGATATTTTATTGGTGCAACTATATGAATAATAATGGTTGTTGTTTTTTTACTTCCATTATATCTTTTTAGGAAAAAATTAAGTAAATCGAAATAGTTTAGTATTCTGCTCTGTGTCATCTGACAAGATGTTTTCCATCTAGCTTTTATCAAATGAATAAAAGAATCTGTGTTTTTAATAACACAAGGTAAACGCACGATTCAATAACTTGTATTTGCGGCACGATATGCAAAGCCTAATCATAGTGAAAATCGCTATGATAAATAAGCTTAAATTAACGACATGAATTGGATTTACGATTATAATGAATAATCCAACTTCAAATTACACCAACATAATAAATTACCTAATTTAAAATAGGCAATGTAAAGAAATTTATGAATAAAAAAAATAACAATCAATATCCTATAGAAAATTATCTTAATAATCTATCACCAAAACCGAATTGGCTATTATCTATCATACAAAAATTGGTCCCCTTTTCTATGATTTGGGTAAGTCTTGTATTAATGTACGGGGTCATTTGTATGTACACCAATATGATGGGGCAAGATGAGTTTTATCGTTTTATCTTTTTTTTACAAAGTCCTTTTGTGATTGTACTTAATTGTATTGCCTTGCTAGGAGCAATTTACCATTCAATACACTGGTTTAATTTAGCCCCAAATGTAGTTTTTTCGGCTAATTCAACTAAAACAACCAAGTGTTACCTACTTACAGCAGGTTTATGGTTCGTTTCGATCATCATTTCAATTTGCTTACTGTTATTTATTTTAAGATAAACGGTCTTTACATAATGAAAAATCAACAAATCCAAACACAGCACTTAGAACAAAAAAAGCAAGGAAAAGTAGCAAAAGGATTGTTTGCTTTAGGAGGAATATGGGCAGCAATTTTTTCGCCAGTGATTATTATCATAATGGTTTATATTATTCCTTTTGGTGATGCAACAACGCGTTCTTATATCTTAAAAATAGCAAATACAGAAGTAGGGAAACTATTCTTATTTTTGATGATATCTCTACCTATTTGGTGTGGATTACAACAGATATTAACGATATTACATCAATTTAATATTTACCCAAAACGTGAAAAAATACTAACTTATGGGCTAGCTCTTGCCTGGACTTTACATGCAATTTATATTCTTTTTATACGAATATAAATCAAATAAAATTTTTATAATTAATAAAAAGGGTTATTTAATAAATAACCCTCAGTTAGAACGGTAAAGATCAGTAATAACTAATTTGCCTACTAATTTGAGTTTGTTTATCACTTTGATCGACTTTCACTTTACTGGCTGTAAGCCAATCGTTTTTATCATTAAACGTTAAAAAATGAGTCATATAATTTGCAACATTCTTACCACTTGACCAATAAGAAGTTTGTATTGAGCTTAAACGGTGATTATTATCAAACTGATATAAAAAATCATTTTCATTTTTCATATTGTTACTAAATTGATACAAAACTTTAGCCAATTGCTGTTGCTGGTAAGCAAAAGTATAAGATGAACCACCATTTTGATCTACACCAGTAAATTTTCCTTTTTCATCAACACCTTTAACTTTCCATTGTACATTTTTACTAATTAGACAATTATTCGCATCATACTGATAGCTGTCAGTTTCAATAAAGATAAAATCAACTGCTTTTTTGGCTTGTTGCGATTCAACAATTTTACCTTGGCTATCGGTTTTAAATTGAATGATACTATTTGTTCTATCTTCCACATCTTCAATAATATTTTCCCATCCAACATTGGTTTTTTGCAGATGTTCTGAATAAACGCGTTGATTTTCGTTTGAAAACAGCTCATATTGACTCTGTGTTATCAGTCCATTCGAGTCATAATCTAAGGTATGCTTAGCAGTAGAACTGATACTATTTCCCTTATCAAGTTTAGTTGCTATAGTGCGTATTTCTTGCTTAATACCTTTGGTTGGCAAATCAATATAATCTAAAATTTGAAAAATATAGTTATTGGCTGAAACCAAATTCTCAGCAGGATTATCGTTACAAGTCAAAGCGGTGGCATTTAACGAAATCAACGATAAGCATGGTGTGAATAAAAAAGGTAAAATATATTTATGCATGATTATCCTATAAAATGAATTAATTTATTAATCGTGTTATCAACTTGAAGTAATTTAATTATCGACATAGCGATGACTTTTTCCCATTAATAAAGCATCGGTCCAATCGACTTGTTCTTCTACTTTTGCCTCATTTTTATCTTTATTATTTACCATATCTGCATGAATAAATGTTTTATTTTTAGGTTTAAGTGGTTTATCTAAAAACGAAAGTAACGTTTTGGTATATTCATTTTGCGCAGAATAAAAGATCTTCTCTCGCGAGCCTTGCTCGACAATTTTACCCTCTTTCATCACAACCACTTGATGACACATTGAATAAACTAAGGCTAAATCATGACTAATAAATAGATAACTAAGCTGGTGCTTTTGCTGTAATGATTTGAGTAAATGAATTATTTGTTTTTGAATTGTATGATCTAAAGATGACGTAGGCTCATCTAGAATTAACAATTCAGGTTTTAAGATTAAAGCTCGCGCAATCGCTATTCGTTGACGTTGTCCCCCAGAAAACTCCGTTGGATAGCGGTATCGCATATTAGGATCAAGCCCGACTTCTTGCATTATATCGATTAATGCCTGCTCTTGTTCTGCTTTAGTCAATTTTTTATGAGTCGTTAAACCTTCACAAATAATCTGTTCTATATTAAAACGAGGATTGAGTGACGAAAATGGATCTTGGAATACCACTTGGATTCTGCTACGAAATGGCAGTAATTTTTTTCCCGTCAAATGTTGTATTGGATAACTATCAAATAAGATATCACCGTGTGATTTTATCAAACGCAACACCGCTAATGCGGTAGTTGTTTTACCCGAACCTGACTCCCCAACAATGCCAACTGTTTCACCTTGATGCACAGTAAAACCAACATTGTCGACAATTTTCTTTTTCTGGCTACTTAAAAGTCGTTTTTTAGTAGTCACTTCAACATCAAGATGATTAACATTCAATAATATTCCGGGTGTATCAGGTAATGGAACAGGATCGCCACTCGGTTCTGAATTAAGTAATGTTTGCGTATATGCATGTTCCGGCCGTAAAAAAATACGCTGCTTATTATTATATTCAACAATGTCACCTTGCTGCATAACAGCAACTTTATCGGCTAATTTTTTGACAATACCTAAATTATGAGAAATGAATAACATACTCATGTTTAACTCATTTTTTAGCTCTTTAAGTAACTGAATGATCTGTGCTTGTACTGATACATCTAATGCGGTTGTAGGTTCATCAGCAATCAATAATTTAGGATGAGTCAAAATTGCCATCGCAATCATCACTCGCTGCCGTTCGCCGCCAGACAATTGGTGGGGAAGAGCTGACAATTTATTTTTTGGATCTTTTATTCCAACTCGATCAAGGTATTGTAAAATTTCGCTTCGAGCAGCATTAGCGCGCATACCCCGGTGCAAAGATAACACTTCGTACAACTGTTTTTCTACCGTGTGTAGTGGGTTAAGCGATACCATGGGTTCTTGGAAAATCATACTGATTTGATTGCCGCGAATCTGACGAAGTACTTTATCAGGTGCATGTAGTAAAGATTGATCTTCAAACACAATATCACCGGTAGGGTAAGACACTAAGCTTTTAGGTAGCAAACGCAAAATAGACAAAGCGGTCACACTTTTACCCGAACCTGACTCACCGACTAATGCTAGCGTTTCTTGCTCGTGAATATCAAAACTTATATTATTTACCACTTGCAATAATGTGTTACTTTCATGTTTAAAAGCAATACTTAAATCCTCAACAGATAGTAAAGGAGAACTCATCGATACCCTCCTTTGTTAGGATCGAATGCATCTCTAACTGCTTCTCCAATAAAAATAAGCAGCGAAAGCAAAGTAGCAATAATCAAAAATGAACTAATACCAAGCCATGGAGCCTGCAAGTTATTTTTTCCTTGTAACAATAAACGCCCAAGTGAAGGGGAATCAATAGGCAAACCAAATCCCAAAAAATCAAGCGAGGTTAAAGTAGTAATTGAACCACATAAAATAAAAGGTAAAAATGTCAATGTTGCTACCATTGCATTCGGTAGAATATGACGAAACATAATTTTAACATCACCGACTCCCATGGCTTTAGCTGCACGTACATAGTCAAAATTACGTGTTCGTAAAAATTCAGTTCGTACAATACCCGATAAAGCCATCCAACCAAATAGTACCGTGATGGCCAATAACCACCAAAAATCAAGGGGCAAAATACTGGCAAGTAAAATAATGACAAACAACTCTGGTAATCCACACCAAATTTCAATAAAGCGTTGTCCGATTAAATCAATTTTACCACCGTAATAACCTTGTATAGCCCCAATAATTACCGCAATAATTGTGGTAAAAACGGTCAGTAAAATGGCAAAAAACATCGAAATACGAAAACCATATAAAATATTAGCAAGCACATCAAAACCTGCATCAGTTGTCCCTAACCAATGCGACGCTGAAGGTGGGGTTGGAAACGTCGTTGGCGTGTCATAAATTAACGTATTATAACTATAGCGAAAAGGTGCCCATAAAATCCAACCATTAGATTCTATTTTTTGTTGTACTTTTGGATCTAAATAATTTGTTTGAGTGCTAAATTGTCCACCAAATTCAGTTTCGGGATAAAAGTGAAAAATAGGCGAATAGTAGTTATCTTGGTATTTGATAAAAATCGGTCTATCATTGGCGATAAAATCAGAAAACAAGCTAATAACAAACAACAAAGAAAACAGCCAAAGCGAATAGTATCCACGTCGATTATGTTTAAATCGTTGCCAACGTTGCTGATTAATAGAATAATGGCTGTTCATCAGTTGCGTGCCTCAAAGTCAATACGTGGATCGATTATCATATAAGATAAATCAGATAACAGTTTGGCAATTAGCCCAATTAACGTAAATATATATAGTGATCCAAAAATGACTGGGTAATCACGTTGAATAATGGCTTCATAGCCTAATAGCCCAAGCCCATTGAGTGAAAAAATAATTTCGATCAATAACGAACCGGTAAATAAAATGCCAACAAAGGCAGCAGGAAAACCTGACACAATTAATAGTGTCGCATTACGAAACACATGTTTATATAAAATTTGTCGTTCACTTAAACCTTTTGCTCTTGCGGTAATCACATATTGTTTACGAATTTCATCTAAAAATGAATTCTTAGTTAGCATAGTCAGTGAAGCAAAACCACTAATAACCATCGCAATAGTCGGTAGGCAAATATGCCATGCGTAATCTTTTACTTTTCCCCAAAAATCGAGTTGCTCAAAATGCGTTGAAACTAACCCTCGCAATGGAAAAATATCCCAATAACTACCGCCCGCAAATAATATTATTAACAATACAGCGAGTAAAAAAGCAGGTATTGCATATCCTATAATGATTAATGTACTTGACCAAAAATCAAATGCCGAGCCATCTTTAACAGCTTTTTTAATACCTAAAGGAATTGAAATAAGGTAAACAATCAACGTGCTCCAAAGACCAAGCGAAATCGAAACCGGTAAACTTTTAGCAATTAAACCTAATACCGATTCACTTTTAAAAAAGCTGTCACCAAAATCAAACAACACGTATTTTTTTAAAGTATCAAAATAACGTTCAATAATGGGTTTATCAAAGCCATACTGTTTTTCAATCATTGCAACAATTTGTGGATCAAGCCCGCGTGCCCCGCGATAATTAGACTCATTTTTATGCTGTGATAATTTTACCGCTGCATTATCCCCCCCCGGTAATAATGCTTGACCAGAATCTGGACCATTTTCAATCATCGCTAGTGCTTGATCGACCGGACCACCAGGCGCAATTTGTACAATGAAAAAGTTGATCGTTAAAATCACAAACAATGTTGGAATAATCAATAATAAACGACGAATAAGATAATTGAGCATATTAATGTTTCCGATTCTTTGTCAGGTTAGCTGCTTTGTCAGCATCGTACCACCAACTATCGACACCAATAGCGTAAGTTGGCTGAATCGCTGGCTGCCCAAATTTGTTCCAATAAGCATAATAGGTTTTACTGTTATACCACATTGGAATCATAGGATACTCTTGCGTTAAGATGCGATCTAGCGCTCGACCAAGCGAAATTAACTCAGCTTGATTACCAACATTCTTAGTTATTTCATCAATAATACTATCGATTGCTTGGTTATGTAGTCCTGAACCATTCCATGATGAATTGAGATACTCACTACCCCATAAAATCATCAAATCTGATGTTGGATAATTAAACGCATTATAAGTCCGTGGCATCATATCGTAATCGCGTTCACGTAAGCGACGAGTCACTTGAGTGTAATCAAGTGAAACAATCTTCATGGTAATACCTAAACGGGCTAAATTTTGCTGAAAAGGAATAGCATATTTAATATCATCGCCAAGATAGGTAACCAATTCAAACTCAAAAGGCTGATTGGTTGTTGTATTCACTAGTTGACCATTTTTGATAATCCATCCCGCTTGTTTTAATAATTCAGCTGCAGTTAATAAATTATTGCGATTAAAACCCTGACCATCACTTTTAGGCACATAATAAGCATCACCAAACACAGCATCGGGAATAATGTTTTTATACGGCATTAACCACTTTAATTCTTGTTCGCTTGGCTTACCAATCGCTGCATAAATGGTATTTTCGAAAAAACTATAAGGCCTTTTATAACTATCGTAATAAAAAGCGTGATTTAACCATTCAAAATCAAATGCCAGCGTAATGGCTTTACGTACATTAATGTCTTTAAACAGATCTTTTTGTAAGTTAAACGCTAACCATTTGCTATCGGTTGCTGTTTGTACAGATTTTTCTTGTTTGATAATATCCTTGGCATCAAAATACTGCCCCTGATATTGGGTAAACCAATTTTTGGGTTGGCCTTCTCCACGAAAATCATACTCACCGGCTTTAAATGCTTCTAACGAAACACTGCTATCCATATAATACTCAATACGTTTTTCATCAAAATTATTCATTCCCCTATTTACCGGTAAATCCACAGCCCAATAATTAGGGTTACGTTTATACACAACAAATTGCCCCATTTTATAATCGCTAATAAAATAAGGACCACTGCCAACTGGAGGAATAGTTAATGGTTCTGAAAAATTACGATCTTGCCAAAAATGTTTTGGAATAACCGGCAGATTACCAACGAAGGATAGCAATTTTTCACGATCGCTTGCTGGTAGCTCAACGCGCAAATGATAATTATCAATAGCGTTAACACTAATGCCCTGATTATATACTCGATACTGTGGAACACCTTCTGTCATAAATTTATGAAAGGTAAATTCAACATCTTGTGCGGTGATAGGTTTTCCATCTTGAAAACGTGCCTTGGGGTTAATTGAAACTTCAGCCCAACGATATTTGTCGGAATAAGTAATCGAGGTAGCAATAAGCGGATAAAAACTTGTAATATCATCAGCTAAATTTGTGAACAAAGTATCATATAATGATCCTGAGTTTTTTTCGGGGGCTCCTCGACTAGCATAACGATTAAAATTATCAAAAGTACCAATTTCTGCTAATTTAATTATGCCACCTTTTGGCGCATAAGGATTAACGTAATTAACATATTGAAAACCATCGTGATATTTAGGTTCACCTAATAGCGAAAAAACAGTTTGGTGATAAATTTTTTCAGTTACTGGCTTTGGACCAACAAAATCTATTAAGTTATTGTCATTAGATTCATTTATTGAAAGTACATTCGGTGCAGCGTTGCTTTGGGGTATATTTTGTTGATTTTCTTGAGCATTAACCGCTAACGAACACATGACCAACCCACTCATACAACTTGATACAAGTATTGTAGATAATTTTTGTTTGATTTGGTTGATCATCCTAATGCTATTCCTATTCAATTAGCTTAATAAATAGTTTTAAGCTTAACACTTTTATCAAAATTATAGAGTTAATAGACTATTGATAATAATGTTATCTATTTTGCCAAACTTCCATTAAATGAGCAAAATTAAATTATTCAATTTAATCATAAATGCCGACAATAACATCAATCAATTTTCGTTATCATGATAACGTCGCTATATTAAGTTTATTTAGTAAACACTAAAATTAAATAGGGTGTTATATCTTGTGCTATAGCAGTATTTAAATCTCATTATCCATGATCAACCGTAATAATTGATAAAGTTAGCCATAGTACATAATAATTAAAATAACATTTGAAATTAAATAATATTATGGATACAGGTGAAAAGAGTATGTATTTGCCGGAGTCTATGTAGATTGTTAACAATATCAATTGAAATATGTTAATAAGAATAGACGAATCTTTAGTGCGCAAATAACAATAACATTTTGTGCAGTTATTTAACACTAATTTAGTGAGCAACCACAACAATGATAAAAATGATAAGATATTCTATGTAGCTAAATGCGTTATACAATTTAACAATATGATCAAATACTCAATATAAAAAATTTCGCGTAAGTTAATATAATTAAAGATTAAAAAATTAGATTTATTAAATTTTATCTACATTATATTAACTTAGCGACCAACCAATAAAATGAACCGGTAATATTATTAATAAAGACTTAAATCAGATTGCCAAAGAATATAAGGATCATAATCATCATCACCATTCGGTAAAGCACCTGTCAGTGGCGTTTGTAAAAAGTCAGTTTCATTTAATTGATTATTATCAATATATTCAATCTTCCATATCAGTAAATCTTTTCTATTTTCGGGTTTATCTAAATTACTTGTGATATGAGATAAAGCGTTGTGATAAATGATTTGCCGCCAACACTCATCAGTATTTTTAATACAATATTTAATACTAATTGGTTGGTATTTTTTACCCTCTTTGATTAAAACAGGAACCGCTTTTTGTTCTTGATCATCAACAAAAAAAGACAAAAATAAATCATTAGCTAATTGAGCTTTATATTCAGTAAACTTAGGATTACTGGAAGATGAAGGCTGTTTTTTAAAACTTTCTTGTAGTGAATCAGCATAACTATAACTAATACATGTCATAAACAAGAAAAATACTGATATGAATTTTTTCATAAGATATTCCTTTTGTTAGATTAGTAAAATAATTGAATATTAATAGACGGAGTATCTGACAAAATTACAATATAGTTGCCGTTAAGCTATATAAAAATAGTAATTGAAATGGTAACTCACGAACTAAAATAATAATCAAAGAAAAGCAGTTATAAGCTTTGTAAGCTTTATATACCCAAAATCAATATTAAAATTTTATTAAATATTGAATTGGTGGAGCCAAGGGGGATCGAACCCCTGACCTCAACGCTGCCAGCGTTGCGCTCTCCCAGCTGAGCTATGGCCCCAAATAGAAAGGGATAAAAACTGGTGGTAATAATATGCAACTAGACCATAGGTGTCAATCTATTTGATGTTAATTGTTAAAAAAACAATCAAATAAAGCCCTTTCACTATGTGAAAGAGCTTTATATAACTAACGTAAAATCGATGGTTGATCTGCGCCTTCAACTTCCACTTTTGGTGGCATAAAATGTTCGCGTTTTATACCTAATTTAAGTGACATATAAGCAGCAACATAAATTGATGAAATTGTCCCTAAAATAATACCAACGCCTAATGTTTCAGAAAAACCTTTTAACATTGAACCGCCAAAAATATACAAGATAATCACAACTGCAAGCGTTGTTCCTGAAGTCATCAGAGTGCGGTGTAAAGTCTGGGTTAACGAAATATTAATGACATCATAAGGAGAAGCTCGACGAATTTTTCTAAAGTTTTCACGAATTCGGTCAAATACAACAATGGTATCGTTAAGAGAATAGCCAATGATGGATAACATTGCAGCAATAATCGTTAGATCTAATTCACGTTGAAATAACGATAAATAACCAGCAGTTATCACAACATCATGCGCTAATGCAACTACTGCACCCGTACCAAATCGCCATTCAAAACGAAACGCGATATAGATCAAGATACAAATTAACGCAGCGCAAATCGCTAAGATACCATCTTGTGCTAATTCAGCACCAACAGTCGGACCTACAAATTCAATACGTTTAATCTGCGCATCAGCATCAATATCTTTATGGATTAAATTAGAAATTTTACTGCCTAACGCATTATCAATAACAGATGATACCGTACCGTTTTCTTGTTTAGCCGCAGCCAATCGAATGATAATATCTTTACTGCTACCATAGTATTGCACGACGGGCTCATGATAACCGGCGTCCCGTAAACTATTACGCAGATCATCAAGATTAACTGCTTTTGTCACCGTAATTTCAACGGTTGTACCGCCGGTGAAATCTTGTCCAAGATTAAAACCCTTAACAAAGATAACGACAACTGATGCGACTACGAGTAGCATTGAAATCACAAAAGCGATAAAACCAAATTTTAAAAAGTCGAGCACTCTGCGTCCATGATTTAGTTCTCTAACATCATGATTTTCTTTTTTATCAACAGTCACAATAAACCTCTAAATTGATAACTTATTAACGCGACGACCGCCATAAATCAAATTAGCTAATGCACGAGTACCTACGATCGATGTAAACATCGATGTTACAATACCGATACCCAAGGTGATAGCAAATCCTTTAATCGAGCCAGTACCCACAGCATAAAGAATAACCGCGGTAATTAATGTGGTAATATTCGCATCGAAAATACTACTCCAAGCCCCAGCATAACCTTCATTAATGGCATGTTGGACACCGCGACCATTACTGAGCTCTTCTTTAATTCGTTCATTGATAAGAACGTTAGCATCAACGGCCATACCTACTGTTAATACAATCCCTGCAATACCTGGCATACTTAATGTTGCGCCTGGTAATAATGACATAGCGCCCACAATTAGTATTAAGTTGGCAACCAACGCAAGGCTAGCAAACACACCAAATAGACGATAAACAATGAGCATAAAGAAGACAGAAATGAGTAGTCCCCAAACACAAGACTCTAAACCTTGTGTGATATTCTCTTGTCCCATTGATGGTCCAACTGTACGCTCTTCGATAATTTGAATCGGTGCAATTAAGGCGCCAGCTCGTAATAGTAGGGATAGATTTTTAGCTTCATCAACACTACTTATCCCTGTCACCTGAAAACGATCACTAAAAATACCTTGAATTGTCGCAACATTGATCACCCGCTCTTGTTTTTCAAGAATAGGTTTATCATTTTCGTCACGTTTTCCTGTATCTTTATATTCGACAAATAACGTTGCCATCGATTTTTTGAGATTTTTCTGAGTAAAATCTAGCATCGTTTTACCACCAGAACTATCAAGCGTAATAGCAACTTCTGGTTGGCTATATTCATTGACTCGGAATGAAGAATCAGTAATGTGATCACCAGTTAGTACTACACGTTTATAGAGCAAAACAGGGCGCCCGTTTTCCATATATTTGATTTCAGAACCATATGGTACGCGCATATCGCCTTTGATAATAGCGGGTAAATTAGGGGTATTATCTTCATTTACTTGTCTAAACTCAAGGGTGGCTGTTGCCCCCAAAATACGTTTAGCTAAAGCAGTATCTTGAATACCTGGTAATTCCACCACAATGCGATCTGAACCTTGACGCTGCACAATAGGCTCAGCAACACCTAATTGATTTACACGATTACGTAAAATAGTGGTATTTTGTTGAACAGCATCATTTTTGGCTTGTTGTAAACGCTGTTCACTGATATTGATAGTAATACTATTTTCCGTTTGTGAGGTAAGTTTATAATCTGGTAAACCATTAATTTTAGTGATAGCTTTATTACGATCTTCAATATTCGCAAATTGCACAACAATTTGTTGATTGCCCTCTTTATTGATGGCTGCATAATTTAATTTGCTATTTGTTAACTCAAATTTTAAATTTTCAGTCGATTGTTCAATGAGCTTACTGAGTGCTGTTGTCATATCAACTTCCATTAAGAAGTGAACACCACCACGTAAATCAAGACCAAGTTTCATTGGTTCGGCACCTAAAGCCGTTAACCAAGCTGGAGTTGCTGGTGCTAAATTGAGTGCAACAATATAATCATTCCCTAACTCTTGTGATATTAACTCTTTGGCTTTGAGCTGAGTATCATTATCACCTACACGAATTAAAATAGATTTATTTTCAAAGACAAATGATTTAGGTTCTATATGATTATCAGTCAAGAGTTTTTTAATTTTATCTTGGGTAGCAACATTAATTTCAGCAGTATTTGAACCGGAAATTTGTATAGCGGGATCTTCACCATAAATATTTGGAAGTGCATAAAGTAGGCCGGCGAGAATAACGACGACCAACATAATGTACTTCCACAAAGGATAGCGATTTAACACGACATATTCTCTTGTGGAATTAGCTAATTAACACAATGAACTATAACAGCTTTTGCTATTATAGTGACTTCATTGTCCCTTTTGGTAAAACAGATGTGATAAAGTCACGTTTGATAACAACCTCTGTTGTATCATTTAACTCTAACGCAATATAACCATTGTCGTTAACTTTAGATACACGACCAATAAGTCCACCATTGGTTAACACTTCGTCACCTTTTGAAATCGAAGCCATAAGTTCACGATGGGCTTTAGCACGTTTTTGTTGTGGGCGCATAATCATAAAATAGAAAAACAGACCAAACACAACCAACATGATAGGTAAAAAATAAGGATTGCTTTCAGCCGCAGCCCCTTCAGTTGCATAAGCATTAGAAATTAAAAAGTCCATATAGGTCCTCTTGATTCAAATAAAATATTAAAGGTCGGAATTATAACACAATAACTAAATCTATTATTAACTATTTCTTGTCAAAATGTTTAAGGTAACAGATATTTTCTAATATAAAAAAGACCCAAGTACATTGTTCAAATCAATTTCAATCTAACTGTAAAAACTTTTTAAGGCGAAAAACGCTTATTAAGTCGTCAGATATTGCGCCATACTCACTAAATTAAATAGCCATTTAGGATAAATACCACAAATGAGAATTAATAAGGCAGACAACGCAATAATGAGTTCGCTTATTTTAATATCCTGCCATTTTAGTTTGATAATAGCACTATTTAATATCTGATCGTCTCGACAAGAAGGCCTAATATAAAGATTAATAATTAAGCGTGCATAAAAATATAAACCTAGAGCGCTACCAATTACCACTGCAGCAATTAACCACCATAATTCAGCAGTTACCCCCAACAGTACTAATAGAAAACGACCAACAAACCCTGCTGTAAGGGGGACTCCAGCTAACGATAATAATCCAACGGCCATCGTTAATGCTAAGATAGGTCTACGCCAGAATAATCCCGATAAATCCACTTCGTTTTCATGATCTTGCAATTCATCAGAATGTGATTCTAAACTAATCACGCCTAATATGCAGATATTGGCTAAAATATAGCTAATTAAGTATACCCCAATTGTTTCTAAAGCTAATACTTGATATTGCACAGCAATTAAGGCAATGAGTAAATAACCAAAATGTGCAATGGAGGAATACGCTAATAGCCGTTTTAGACTACTTTGCATTAAAGCAATTAAATTTCCCCATAGTATTGATAATAGTGCCATGATAACAAGTATCATTCGAATGGTTTCATTATTAACAATCGGTGCCAATAAAAACAACCTTGCAATAGCACAAAATAGTGCGACCTTTCCTACTGTTGATAATAATAGAGCAACAACTGTCGGTGCACCTTGATAAACATCGGGCAACCATAACTGAAAAGGCACTAATGAAAGTTTAAAACCAATCCCAACTAACATTAAACAAACGCCCATTAGTAATAAATTACTTGGGTAAGACATAGTTGAAAGTTGGTAACTTAACCCGCTAAAAGTTAGCTCGCCAGTTGTTGCATAATAAAAGGCAATGCCCATCAATAAAAACACACTAGCCACAGCGGATAAAATCATATATTTAACGGCAGCTTCTAAGGAGTGAGTTTGTATATATTGATAGCCAATTAACCCAACAAATGGAATTGAAAGTAATTCAATGCCAACAAAAAAAGAGATCAAATGGCTAGCATAGACTAGTGTAACGCCGCCTAATGTCATAAAGAGTAAAATAACATAAAACAAACCATGAGCAATTCTTTCATGGACAAACCAACGATAGGCTAAGCAAGATACTGTAATTGCAATGATTAAAATTAAACTGGTATAAAGCAATCCATAACCATCACAAGTAAATAAGGCAGTAATTTGATGCGCTTTCCATTCTTCCATTGATGGATCTGTGTTCGATTTATCTTCAATATTTCCATTATTAGTATCTAAGGTTGTGTTGGAATTAACATCAGTTTGATTGTTTTGTTGAGCGTTATCATCAGCCTTTGTTTCGGGCTCAGTGGGCACAGCATCAACAGCAATCGTTTCCTCATTATTTGGTACAGAGTCTGCTTTGGTTGTTACATCCGAATTTAAAGATATTTGCATATTATCGCTGCTTATATCTGTTATCATCTGAGTATTGAACGATATTTTGTAACCAATCATGGAAGAACATAGCAATGCACAAACTAAACCACACACGGTTAAAAAAGCACACCCTTTTGTGTTCATTTTCAGAAAAAATAGGGCAATAAGCAAAACAATGATAGTAAAGCTTAAAACAAATATCGGCGATAAGGCTATCATAAGTTATTACTCTCCCGCGCGCTCTGCTGTAATGTATTGTTGGGTTTGGTTGACAACAGAATATGACATATCCAACACTATTTGTGGGTATAAGCCAATAAAAACTAATACCATTAATACACTAGTTAATAATGAAATATCTTTTCTACTAAGGTGATATTTAGCTGAATGATTTCTTTCTACAACACCATAAAAAATTGGTTGCATGCGAATAATCAATGAAATTGACAACAAGAGTAAACCAATTACTAACAAAATAGTGTAATAAGAGAATGATGTATAGCTACCAAGTAACATCATATAGTTGCCAACAAAATTAGCAGTACCTGGAATACCTAAAATAGCCAAAATAAAAAATAAGGTAAATGTAGAAAGATAACGAACTTTCTGTTTAAGACCTGTAAATTGATTAATATTACGCGTTGAGTAACATTCAACTAACAGTCCACTAATTATAAACATGCCAACGATAACTAAATTAATGGCAATCATTTGTATCACAATACCTTGATAAGCAATCACTGAACCACTGTAGATAATTGCTGTCATATAGCCCATCAAAGCAATATGTACATAAGCAATTAACTTTTTGATATCAGTTTGATTAAACGCTAATAGCGCTGCATAAACCAAAGTAAATAATGCTAATATTAAGATTAATGGCATAATCATAACTGAAGCATTTGGAAACAGAGGAATCACAATTCTAAATAGCCCAAAGGTAGCTGTTGTCAGAAGCAAACCACTAATCATCATTGATCCCGAAGTGGATGATTCAATATGGGCATCAATAAACCAGCGATGAAATGGTACAAAAGGGATGCGTACAATAAAAGCGGCTAAAAAACCGAGCATTAGTAAAAATTCAGTATAGCTAGAAATGGGGGTTTTGGTTAAAACTTGATAATCAAAAGTCCAATGACCCGTTAAATTCCAATTAATTAACGCTAATGACACAATGGATATTAACATTAACAAACTACTAATTTGAGTATAAATCAAAAATTTGCTCGCACCATTAAAACGCAATTGGGAACTTGAGTCGCGACGCCCCCATAAAGAAATGATAAAATAAATAGGAATTGCTACCGCTTCCCAAAAAAAGAACATCAAAAACAGATCGGTGATAACAAATAACATCATAATAGCTGATGTCATAAATAAAATGCATAAATAAAACAAACCAAAATTATTCAAACTTTCTTTACTGGAATAAACAATTGTCAGTAATACAATAAAAAGTGTGGAAGCAATTATCACCAACGATAAGCCATCTAATACCAAATGGAAATGAATATTTAGCAAAGGAATCCATTCAATATTCACTTCTTCAAGCCAGTTATTACCTTGTTGTAATACCGTTAATCCATCTAACCATAAGATTAAAGCAAGCATTAACGTAATTAAAATTGTCAGAAATGCAATGACCATTGGTAACTTATACCAACGCGATGGTAGATAAGAAGTTCTAACAATTCGCAATAAAAAAACATGGCATAACCAACTAATAAATCCGCCTATTACAGGTAAGAATACAAGCGATAACAACATGAAAGATTACACCTTTATTAAATAAAAACGAGTAACATTAATATAATAATGCTTCCCATGACAATTGAAACCATATACCACCTTATATGCCCATTTTCTAAGCTGACAATATATGAGTTAACTTTCTTTATCCCTAACATTATCCAATTATCCCATAATGCTAAAGGATCTTGTTTAAGTAGGTTAGCTAAAAATAGATAAGGTTTAACAAATAAGTAACTGACAACATAATCAAAGCGCCAATCGCCATTACATAATCGCGCAAAGAATTTAATCATTGGTGTATTAAGTATTTCTTGCACTTCACTATTCGGATGTGCGTACAAAATATAGGCGATAAGAAAACTCAATAATGTTACAGCAGCGAGTAGTAATTGAAACGATAACTGACCGTTAGTATCAAGTTCAGCAATAGGAATAAGCCCTTGAACAGGTAGCGGGAAATAGATAAAAATTGCTGTTGTAAAAATCAATAGGATAAAGGCTGGACAATAACTTATCCACATTGTTCTATTAAAGTCAAAAATCTTTGGTTTATGATAAAATGCGGTAAAAATTAGTCGCCAAATACTTAAGCTTGATAACAAAATACCTAATAAACCGATAGTACCAGCCATGAGATGATCTTTAGCCATTAGCCCCCAAATAATATCACCTTTGATATAAAAAGAGGCGGAGATCCAAGGCATGGCACTTAATGACAACATAACAAGCAAAAATATGGCATACAACATTGGGAATGATTTGACTAATCCACCAAGCTTGTTGATATCACGCTCACCATGACATTTTTTAATTAAAATCGCAGAGGCAAAAATGAGTAAAGAGCTGGTTACCGCATAATTGATTAAACAATTGAGTGATAAATTCCAACTTTGTGTGGAAAACGCATAAAATAAGTAACTAAGCTGAGCAAGGTTAGTAAAAGTGATTATACGCTTAATATCACTTTGAACTAGAGCAATTGAACTAGCAAATAATACGGTTAATGAAGAAATAATTGTCATAATGGCTAACGTATCACTCGACATCATAAACAAATTACTTAAACGTAGAACCAAATATACCCCTGCTAAAATAACCGTAGATGATTGCAGCAAAGCCACTGCTGGCATAGGTGCTAATGTTGTTTCAACAAACCATGAGTGCATAGGGAATAGTGCAGATTTACTTATTGCCCCTAAAAATAACATCAATGTTATCCAAAAAATAACATCTGAATCGATAGCTAGATTATCATGAGCTTGAGTTAAAATGTCACGAATATTTAACGTATCTAAAGTTTGATACAGTAAAAAAATACCAATAATAAGAAAGATATCGGTTAAATGCATGATAACAAAGGCTTTAACAGCAGCATAACCATTACGCACCTGCTTATAATAAATACCAATAAGTAAGTAAGTACTTAAACTTACACCCTCCCAACCAATTAACATAACTAAGAGATTATCAACAAGTACAATAGTTAGCATACTAGCAATTAATAAATTACTATACGCATAAAAATTATAAATATCTTTTTTTGAGGTTAAATAACAGGCTGCAAAAAAATAAATTAACAGACCAAAAAAGGCAATTAACACCAGAAAAGTAAGCGATAAACCATCTAGCGTTAAAGATAAAGGAACAACAAAATCACCGACTGAAAACCAATTCCAAAGTGGTCGGCTATAGACTAACGTCATATCAGGTACAGTATTTTTACTAAAATCAATACATGAAAATAGCGTAATAAGAGCAACAATTAGCATTGTGCTAAAGCCAATAATCATGACATTAATTGACCGAATATGTCTCCCTAGACAAACTAATAATAAAAAAGAGACTAAAGGAACAATAATAGTTAAATAAAGTAAGTTCATCCTTTCATTTCACTCAATGAGTCAATATTAAATATTTTACGGCGGTATATTAATTTCATCAGCAACGCAAGCCCAACACACGCTTGCGCTAATACAGTAATGACAGCTAAAATAGCCAGAATTTGTCCTTCTGGCTGTTGCCAATAACTACTAGCAGCAACCACAGCGACGATAGCGCCATTATTCATAATCATAAGGCTTAATAGTAGAAAGTAAAAATTACGTCGAATCATCACCCCTAATAAGCCAATTACAAATAATACAGACGCAAGAATAAGACAATGCATTAAAGGAATCATATTATTTCTCCGACAATAGCCGATGCATAAAATGATAAGCAATAACAACTGCACCTAACAACAAAAAAACAGCCAATTCAGACATTAAAATGTAAGCATATACTGACATTTCATGCATTAACTCATGTGACTCTTTAATCTGAGAATAGTCAGTACTCACTACTCCATAAATCAGTACGACTAATAAAATAAAAGCTAAAACTAATGGGCCTAGCCAAATTTTAGGACTGATGCCTCGCTTTTTATTCTCAACATTGTCGACACGAATTCGTAGAATAGTTGCAACAGATAAAAATAACATCACTGTGCCACCAATAAATAAAATAATGTATAAAACAGCAGAAAAATACGTATCGAGTAAAATAAATATTAAAGCTGAAGCGAAAAGCGCAATAATAAGGTATAAAATGGCTTTATCAACACGTAAGCAACTAATCACTTTTATACTGGCAATAACAGTAATAATCGACGCAATATAGAAAACAATAAGCATCAAATAACAATCCAATATACATTAATCATTGCCTTAGTATATACCCAAATCCTATTAAGATACAGTTTACAGACAATCTGTTAACAGAAAACAAGCATTTAAAAACATAATCTGACTAAAAAATACGCTTAATTAATTTTTTTATCTATTTAGATAATGATGAGAATATAATTAAAACAATTAAAACAATAAAGAATATAAAATTTTATGATTTAAATTCAATGTGGTATTGTTATAAAGTATATATCTTAAACAAATTAGCAATGACTTATATCTTAGCCTTTAAATTGTAATAATCGTTTTACAGTTTAAAGTTTAGTTAGCCATAATTATGAAAATGAGAACAGAATGAACAGTGAATATTCCTCAATGAGAAGCAACGTCAATATGCTAGGGACTTTACTCGGTGATGCAATTAAACGCGCCACTGGTAATGAAACATTTGATTTAGTGGAAGAAATAAGACAATTATCGAAATCAGCACAGCAAGGTAATAAACAAGCCCATAATGAATTACTTAAATTGATTGAAAATTTAAATGATGAAGATTTGTTACATGTTGCTCGAGCATTTAATCAATTTTTAAATTTGGTTAATACTGCCGCCGAATATTATGGTATTTCTCCTCATGGCGAAGCATCGAGCAGCCCTAAAAAAATGACGGAATTATTTAGTACATTAAAAAAACTCAATTTTTCAAATCAAACCATAACACAAGCTATTAATGATCTATCGATTGAACTCGTATTAACAGCTCATCCAACCGAAATTAACCGCAGAACAATGATCAATACCTATACGGCTATTAATAATTGTTTATCTCAATTAGATCATAGTGATTTAGCTGATTACGAAATAGAACGGATCATGCGCCGTCTTAAACAACTTGTCTGCCAAGCATGGTACACCGATGAAATCCGTAAAAAACGCCCTACACCGCTTGATGAAGCAAAATGGGGATTTTCAGTCATTGAAGATAGTTTATGGGAAGGGGTGCCACTGTTTTTACGTGAATTTAATGATCAATTAGTTGATGCATTTAACGAACAATTATCGGTTGATCATGTTCCAATTAAATTTACCTCATGGATGGGGGGCGACCGTGATGGCAACCCAAATGTAACAGCTAAAGTGACAGAAAAGGTCATGTTACAAGCTAGGTTAAAAGCAATTGAGTTATTTTTAGCTGACATTCAAATACTGGTTCGTGAATTATCGATGAGTGAATGTAGCCAAGCGGTTATCAACTTGTTAGATGAAAATAATAAATCTGCCTCTGAACCTTATCGAGCAGTGATGAAACAGTTACGAGCTCGACTAGTGAAAACCCATAGTTATATTGTTTCATTACTGAATAATGAACAAGTCATCCCCCCTACAGATATCTTAATTAAAAATGAACAACTGTGGACACCACTTTATACCTGCTATGAATCATTAATTGAAAATGGCATGTCAACAATAGCACATGGTCCACTACTTGATACGTTACGACGTATAAAAAGCTTCGGTTTACAATTAGTCAGGTTAGATATTCGCCAAGATAGCGCTGTCCATACTGAAGCACTAGATGCATTAACTAAAGAGCTGAACCTAGGCAGTTATGCCCAGTGGTCTGAAGATGAAAAACAGGCATTTTTATTAACAGAATTGCAATCAAATCGCCCTTTATTACCTTACCGCTGGCAACCACCAGAAATGGTACAAGAAGTTTTAGACACTTGCCGTGTTATCAAAAAGGCAGGACAAGAATCGATTGCATCTTATGTTATATCAATGGCCAAAGCGCCTTCAGATATTTTAGCGGTTTACCTACTCTTAAAAATGGTCGACTGTCAAAAAAATATCCCTGTTGCTCCATTATTTGAAACCTTAGATGATTTAAATAATGCCAAATCTGTCATGCAAAAACTTCTGGATATTCCTTGGTACCGTGAAAAGATTCAAGGTAAACAGATGGTCATGATTGGTTATTCTGACTCTGCTAAAGATGCAGGTACGCTCGCTGCATCGTGGGCACAATATCGTTCACAAGAAGAGTTGGTTCACCTATTTGAAAAATATAATATCAATCTTGTGCTCTTTCATGGGCGAGGTGGATCGATAGGTCGAGGCGGTGCACCCGCACATGCGGCATTACTTTCACAACCACCAGGATCGTTAAAAGGTGGTCTTCGCGTGACAGAACAAGGTGAAATGATCCGCTTTAAACTGGGTTTACCGGAAGTAGCACTAAGCAGTTTGATGTTATACGCATCAGCCATTTTACAAGCTAACTTATTACCTCCACCAGAGCCTAAACAAGCATGGCGTGATATTATGGATGAAATGTCTGATATATCATGTCGTTGCTATCGAAGTTATGTACGTGAACGTGCCGAATTTGTCGATTATTTTAGAGCAGTAACGCCAGAAGCAGAGCTTGGACGATTACCACTTGGTTCTCGTCCACAAAAACGACGAACAGGTGGCGGTATTGAAAGTTTACGCGCCATTCCGTGGATTTTTGCTTGGACACAAAACCGTTTGATGGTGCCTTCTTGGTTAGGTGCCGGTAGTGCACTTAAACAAGTGATTGAAGAAGGAAAAAAAGATTTACTTAAAGACATGTATCATAATTGGCCGTTTTTTAATGCACGTTTAGGTATGTTAGAAATGGTTTACGCTAAAGCAGCACCAAATATTCATGAATATTACGAGCAAAGACTTGTCGATCCGATTTTATGGCCGTTAGGTGAAGAATTAAGAAATTTATTAACTCAAGACATTAACACCGTACTAACTATCACCGATGATATTAGCTTAATGGCTGACTTGCCTTGGATTGCTGAATCGGTTGCATTACGTAATACATATATCGAACCGTTAAACTTATTACAAGCTGAATTATTGAGACGTTCGCGTAATCGCAGTGAAGAAGAAAATACAACGGTTGAACAAGGATTAATGATTACTATATCCGGAATTGCTGCTGGTATGCGTAATTCAGGGTAACGGATCATCAAAAAATAAAAAGAGCAATTTGCTCTTTTTATTTTCCCGATAATAACTGATCTAAATAAGCTTTAGCATCTTTGTCACCTTGCTCGCTTGCTTTAGTAAACCAATAAATCGCCCGATTGGTATTTTTTTCAGTCCCTTCGCCTTCAAGGTACTTTATACCTAAATTATATTGCGCATCAACACTACCTTGTTCTGCGGCTTTAATGTACCATTCTACAGCCTTCTTGGCATCTTTTGGTACGCCGCCACCAACTTCATACATCACGCCAATATTGTATTGTGCATCAGCATTACCCGCTTCAGCCGCTTTAGTAAACCAGTATGCAGCTTTGGAATTATCAGATTTTGTGCCAGTTCCTGTTGCATACATAATGCCCAAGTTATACATCGCTAGTACATGCCCTCGTTCTGCGGCTTGAGTATAAAAATAAGTAGCAGCGACATAATCTTTAGTTAAACCATCACCATGTTCTGACATCAAACCTAAATAGTATTGCGCTTCTGGATTATTATTTTTAGCGGCCTTACTAAACCAATCTGCCGCAACCATTTTATCTTCTTTTACACCATCGCCAAAAAAATACATGATACCTAAATTAAGGTAAGCATCTAAAACGCCTTGCTCGCCAGCTTGAGTAAAATAATCAATTGCACTTAACGTATTTTTAGTTGTCCCTTCACCATTTTTATACATTAACGCCAAATTATATTTAGCTAAGGCATAATTTTGGTCTGCTGCGCGTTTATAATATTGAAATGCCTGCACAAGATCAGCTGTGGTACCCAAACCATTTTGATACATATAAGCCAGATTATTTTGCGCTTTAGCTAATCCTTGATCCGCTGCTTTTTTATACCAAAAAAAAGCTCGAATATCACTAACATCAACGCCTAAGCCTTGCTTGTAAATAGTTCCCAATGAGAATTGAGCTTGGGCATCACCTTTTTCAGCTGAAACCCGTAAAGAAGGGATTAATGAACCAGGATCTGCAACCTTCAGTTCAGTATCTGCCTGAGTTTTCGTTTCACTTGCCAAGACACCATAAGAAAACCAAAACATAAGCGCCAATAAAATTCGAAATTTTTTCATAATTATTTAATTGCCATAACATGGGTAATAATTATACATAAATGCATAAAAAGGTGATAGTTTTTGTTTATTTTAAGTAAATTTATGTAAAAGATATTGTTTATCAAACATTGTTATCAACTGGCTACACGCCAAGTTTATCCCAAATCTCATCAATATAAGCAACGACCTGAGGATCTTTTTTAATTATTTTGCCCCACTCTCGGTTAGTTTCTCCTGGCCATTTATTTGTGGCATCCAATCCCATTTTAGATCCTAAGCCCGAAACCGGAGAAGCAAAATCTAAATAATCAATCGGAGTATTATCAATGAATGTGGTGTCTCGATGAGGATCCATACGTGTTGAAATCGCCCACATAACATCTTTCCAATCGCGTGCATTAATATCATCATCACAAACAATGACAAACTTGGTATACATAAACTGTCGTAAGTAGGACCAAACCCCCATCATGATACGTTTAGCATGCCCAGGGTACTGCTTTTTGATAGTCACAACAGCTATTCGATATGAACATCCTTCTGGCGGTAAATAAAAGTCTACAATCTCGGGAAACTGCTTTTGTAAAATAGGAATAAATACCTCATTTAACGCGAGTCCCATAATAGCCGGTTCATCGGGTGGCCGTCCAGTATAAGTTGAATGATAAATAGCATCTTTGCGATGAGTTAAATGGGTCACAGTAAAAACAGCAAAATGTTCAACTTCGTTATAATAACCGGTATGATCACCATAAGGTCCTTCCGGTACCACTTCATTCGGATCAATATAACCTTCTAAAATAATTTCTGCTGTGGCTGGTAAATCTAAGTCATTAGACAATGCTTTAACTACCTCGGTTCGACCTTGCCTTAATAACCCTGCAAATGCGTATTCTGGTAAAGTATCGGGTACGGGTGTAACTGCGGCTAAAATTGTTGCAGGATCTGCACCAATAGCCACTGCCACTGGAAATTTTTCGTGAGGATGAGCTTGTTGCCATTCGGCAAAATCAAGCGCACCACCTCGATGTGATAACCAGCGCATCACTAATTTATTTTTAGCTAATAATTGCAATCGATAAATACCCACATTTTGCCTTTCTTTATAAGGACCTTTAGTAATAGTTAATCCCCAAGAAAGTAACGGAGCTACATCCTCTGGCCAGCAATGCATAATAGGCAATTGTGTTAAATCAACGTGTTCATCTTTTAATACTACTTCTTGACAAGGGGCCGATGATCGGCGCTTGACCGGCATATTCAATATCTGCTTATATTTCGGTAAAACATTAAAAAATTGTCGAATACCTTTTGGCGGTTCAGGTTCACGTAAAAAAGCTAAAAGCTGCCCGATTTCACGTAATGCCGAGGGATCGTCTTGCCCCATTGCCATTGCAACTCGTTTTGTTGTACCAAATAAATTACAAAGTACAGGCATCGTATAACCAATAGGGTTTTCAAATAATAATGCGGGACCTTGTGCACGTAAAACTCTATCGGCAATTTCGGTCATTTCAAGATAAGGACTAACAGGATAAGTAATGCGTTTTAATTCACCTTGTTGCTCAAGATAAGTTAAAAAATCACGAAAATTAGAAAAATTCATTCACTATTACTCCCTGTTACTTTGATACCCAATCCAAAGGGGTTTTGTTTATTAAATGAGGTTTGGCTTCTGTCTTGGATTAATCTTCATCAAAATTTTCACTATAAATGGGCGTTTGTTTATTCTGATTGCATTCAATAATTTTAGGTAATAAGGTTTGAAATTGTTTTTGATCAACTTCTATAAACTTTTCTGGTTCAACTTGAAAGAATAAATATTGCGTCGTGTTATCGTCAAATTGAAAAGAAGCTAACCAGTAATTTCGATTTTCACTATTATCATTAGCAAATATTTTAATAATACTACTTGCTCGTTTTTCAGGTTGATCATGTAATTTATAATCAATTATCTTCTCTGCAATTTGAGTATCATATTCATCAAAAATCATGTATTGATTTTGGTTAATCTGACACTTTGGTATGTTTATTTCAGCATAACTGTTTAGGGTAAAAAAAGATAAACAAATTGACATAATATAACGATTTAATTTCATGCCTGACCTCTTAACTGAATTTTAATAATTTACAATCTTCTTGATTGCCTCTCGATTATTAGGCGATAAGGTCAAATTAGCCGCATCTTGAATTGACATCCATTGATAGGCTAAATGTTCACTCAACATAGGTTTTACCTCTGTGGTCAGAGGCAGATAAAACCAATGTTCTTTATTTATCTTAACCTGTGGTGCATATCGATGTCTAAACTGTGGAAAAATTTCAAATTCAACAACATGTTTAGCATCGACTAACGACAAATTACTACCAACAATATCAATACCTGTTTCTTCATACACTTCACGAATTGCCGTTTCAATTGGCAATTCGTTATTCTCTAAACTGCCTGTTACTGACTGCCAAAAATTAGGATCATCTTTGCGTTGCATCATCAAACAACGCAAAGTGGTTTGGCAGTAAATAACAACTAACACCGATTCAGGTTTTTTAAATGTTTGCATTTAACATTTCGCTATTTTTTGCAAACTTCGATTCCTAGTTCTACTAATGCTGCTGGATTTGCTGGGCTCGGTGCATCAGTCAATAAACAGGTTGCAGCTGTGGTTTTCGGAAATGCAATCACATCTCGAATATTATCCGTGCCTGTTAATAGCATAGTTAAGCGATCTAATCCGAATGCCAGTCCAGCATGAGGCGGGGTTCCATATTTTAAGGCATCAAGTAAAAAACCAAATTTTTCACGTTGATCATGTTCATTAATACCTAAAATTGAAAATACCGCTTGTTGCATTTCACTGCGATGAATACGCACTGAGCCGCCCCCTACTTCATAACCATTAATGACCATATCATAGGCATTAGCAACCGCTGTTTCAGGACTGTCCATTAGCTGCTGAGGGGTAAAATCTTTTGGAGAGGTGAATGGATGGTGCATGGCACTAAGTCCTTCATCTGTTTCTTCAAACATTGGAAAATCCACAACCCAAAGAACAGCCCATCTATTTTCATCGGTTAAGGCTAAATCCTTACCAACTTTTAAGCGTAATGCACCTAGCGCATCACTAACAACTTTGTAGCTATCAGCACCAAATAATAATATATCGCCATCTTTAGCATTAGCTCGATTAAGTAATGCTTCCATTTGTGCCTGATTAAAGAATTTTGCAACAGGGCTTTGTACACCATCTAGTCCTTTGCTACGTTCATTAACTTTGATCCAAGCCATACCCTTGGCACCATAAACTGAAATAAATTGCGTATAATCATCGAGCTGTTTTCGGGTTAATTGCGCGCCATTAGGCACACAAAGTAATGCAACACGCCCTTTTGGATCATTAGCAGGCGTTGAAAATACTTTGAAATCGACATCTTTAACCAAATCCGCTACATCAATAATTTCAAGCGGATTACGTAAATCCGGCTTATCACTACCAAAACGTCGCATTGCTTCTGCAAAGGTCATAACAGGGAACTTGCCTAAATCAACATTTTTAACATGCAACCAAAGTTCACGAATCATTTGCTCCATGATTTCACGCACTTGCTCTGCTGTCATAAATGAAGTTTCAACATCAATTTGGGTAAATTCAGGTTGGCGATCTGCGCGTAAATCCTCATCACGAAAGCATTTAACAATTTGATAGTATCGGTCAAATCCTGACATCATTAAGAGTTGTTTAAATAGTTGTGGAGACTGAGGTAAAGCATAAAATTCACCGTTATGAATTCGGCTAGGCACTAAATAATCACGCGCACCTTCTGGTGTGGCTTTAGTTAACATAGGTGTTTCGATGTCTAAAAAACCATGTTCATTCATAAACGAACGCACAAAAGCAGTCACTTTAGCGCGTGTTTTGAAAATTGCCGTCATCTCCTGACGACGAAGATCAATGTATCGATATTTTAAACGCTGCTCTTCACTATTATTTTGATTAAAGTCTAATGGTAAAACATCACTTCGATTAAAAATAACAAGTTCAGTTGCTAAAACTTCAACTTCACCAGTTGCCATATCTTTATTGATTTGGCCTTCTGGTCTAGCCCTTACTTTACCTTTAATTTGAATACAAAACTCATTGCGTAGTTCACCCGCTAACTGATACGCCTGCAAATAATCAGGATCAAAAAAGACCTGTACAATTCCTTCGCGATCACGCATATCAATAAAAATCATACCACCTAAATCTCGGCGTTTATTAACCCAACCACATAAGGTAACTTCTTGATTAATATGAGATGAGTTTAACTGACCACAATAAATCGAACGCATAAAATATCCTGTTAAAATTTCAAGCTATAAAAATTGTCTGTATTATAAATCAAATAAAGGGCTTATAAAGGCATTTATTGATATTTATTATTGAATTGTTTTAATCAGCTCATCAAAAAGGCAATCTTGAGTATGATTTCAAATTAACAACAGTTGTTTATTGACGGTAATAATCAAGGTTATGTATATTAAATATGCAATGCAAATACTGACTATGATTCTAGATATCATGGATAGTGATTATTGATAAAAACTATTAGAGGTTTATAAGGATGGAAATTATTAAAGACTATAGAGTGCATTTGTTAGCACTGATAGTCGTTCTGATCTGTGAGTTTATTGGTAAACAATCTATTTGGATTATTACTTTATACCCCATGCTATATGCTATGATTATTGGCGGAATCATAAGCCTTCCTAAGCTCAAAATATTAAACATAAAAAATATGAATCATGCAAGTGCCGTTATGATTGTCACCTTAATGCTACTTGTTGCCAAATTGGGCGTTGCCGTTGGTCCTAAAATCGATATGATTTTAAAAGATGCAAAATTGGCACTCATTTTTCAAGAACTCGGTCACTTTGCCGGTACCATTTTATTAGGATTACCTTTAGCAATGATGTTAGGTATGAAACGTGAAGCGGTTGGCGCCACTTACTCAGTTGCACGAGAACCTAATATTGCCATTGTTGCAGATAAATACGGTTTAGATTCAGCCGAAGGACGCGGCGTGATGGCTATGTACGTTTGCGGCACACTTTATGGTGCGATTTGGATGAGCATCTTAGCGAGTATTATGGCTAAATTAGATATTCTTCACCCCTATGCTTTAGCGATGGGCGCGGGTGTTGGTAGCGGAAGTATGATGGCTGCGTCACTAGCACCAATTAGCGATCTGTATCCAGATCTGGCAAGTGAAATTAAAGCCTATGCAACAACAGCAAATCTAATGTCCAGTATAGTTGGTATCTACATTTATACACTATTTTCATTACCTTTTGCTTCTTTTTTATATAACACTTTTGCTCGTTTTCGTCGTAATTAAGGAAGGATTGTTGTAATGAAAAGTTTAGAAACGCTATTTTTACTCATTTTAGTCGCTATCATTATGGCAGCAGGTAACACTGTCGGCTATAAAGTTGATTTTATGTTATCGTTACAAGCATTAGCCATTTTAGTGGTTATATCAATTGTTGGATACTTTGTTGGCAAAGTACCTTTACTCAATAAATTTCCAGTAATTTTATGGGTGTCAGTAGTTGCAGCCGTTGCCTCATCTCCTATATTTCCTTTCCACGAACAAGTTGTTTCAATTACGGACAATGTATCATTACTTGCAGTTTGTACACCGGTACTTGCCTACGCAGGGCTTGCTATTGGCAAAGATTTAGCATTATTTAAAAGTATCTCTTGGCGAATTATCCCTGTTTCGCTAGCGGTGTTTTCAGGTACGTTTATTTTTGCCGCAATCATTGCACAAATTACGTTACATTGGGAAGGTGTTATTTAACTGGATTAGGAATTAACTCATGAATAAAGAAGAACTTAAACAACAGGTTTGCCTTGCTATTGCAAACCGAAAAGCGGACATAAAAGCCATTGCTGAAGCTATTTGGGCTGAACCCGAACTTGGTTACAAAGAACACAAAACCGCAAAAAAAGTAGAGCAAACATTTGAAAAATTGGGCGTACCCTATAAAAATAAATTAGCGTTAACCGGTGTTAAAGGCCGGTTAAAAGGCGGAAAAGGCAGTAAATATAGCATCGCAGTTATTGGTGAACTTGATGCCATAATTTGTGCAGATCACCCTGCTGCTGATGAAACCTCTGGCGCAGCTCATTGCTGTGGACATAATGCACAAATTGCGAATATGATGGCTGTGACGATGGGACTAATCGATTCTGGCGCAATGCAATATTTAGCGGGTGATGTGGTTCCTTTTGCAGTACCAGCTGAAGAATATGTGGAAATCACTTATCGAAATCGGCTTATTGAAGAAGGTAAAATCAAATACATCGGGGGTAAGCCTGAACTCATTTCCCGAGGTGAATTTGATGATGTCGATATGGCGCTGCAAATCCACTTAACTAGTGTACCAAATGAACGTAAAGACGGTTTTATTGAAATATCAACAACCAGCAATGGATTTATTGGAAAACTAATCAAATATAAAGGTGAAGCAGCTCACGCAGCAGCAGCCCCACATGCAGGCGTTAACGCATTAAATGCAGCGATGATGGGATTGATGGGTGTTAATGCAATTCGTGATACATTTCAAGAAAAAGATTATATCCGATTCCACCCAATAATTACTCAAGGTGGCGATTTGGTCAACGTCGTACCCAGTGATGTAAGAATGGAAAGTTATGTGCGCGCAGGTAACGTTCCTGCAATGATTAAAGCCAATGAACGGATTAATCAAGCCTTACAAGCGGGGGCGATGGCTGTTGGGGCTAGTTGTGAAATCAAAGATTTACCAGGTTATCTACCTTTACATAATAATGCCACGTTAAATGAACTTTTGAAGCATAACGCTGAAAAATTAATTGGTGAAGAAAATGTTTCAGTTGCGCCACATATGACTGGTAGTACTGATACAGGTGATTTGTCGCACATTATACCAGTAAGTCACCCATGGATCGGATCTGTGAGAGGCGTGTTGCATGGAAAAGATTATGTCGTATTTGATGAAGAAATGGCTTATATTCGCCCTGCACAAATGATGGCGTGTACAATTATCGATTTACTTTTTGATGACGCAAAATCAGCACAAACCCTCATATCAAATTACAAACCACTCATGACCAAAGAAGAATATCTCACCTTTTTATCTGGTTTTGACAAATAATCTTAACAGCTTGGCGCCGTAAGGCGTCAAGTGTCTGCTATAATATAGCAATTTACGATGAACAATTATCTATTATGCAAGCGCTAACTGATCAAGAATTATTTCGTTACGATAGGCAAATAACTTTGCATGGTTTTGATATTGAAAAACAGCAAGTGTTAAAAAATAGTGCGGCACTAATTATTGGTTTAGGCGGACTTGGCTGTGCAGCTTCGCTTTACCTCACAGCGGCTGGCGTTGGAAAGTTAACCTTAGTTGATTTTGATACCGTGACAAAATCAAATTTAAACCGGCAAATTTTATATACAGAAAAAACAATCAATCAATATAAAGTTGAAGTTGCAAAACACACGCTAAGTAAACGCAATGCAGATACCATCATTAATACAGTGAATCAAAAACTGGATGATAGTCGCTTACTTTCACTTATCAAACATCATCAAATTGTGATTGATTGTAGCGACAATCTAACCACTCGAGAACAAATTAATCGTTGCTGTTTTCAAACTAAAACACCACTAGTCTCTGGTGCAGCCATTCGTATGGAAGGTTTATTAACTGTATTTACTTATCAGCATGATGAACCTTGTTACCATTGCCTGAGTCGTTTATTTGGCGACGATCAATTGAGTTGCGTTGAAACTGGGGTAATGGCCCCTTTAGTGGGAATGTTTGGCTCAATGCAAGCATTAGAAGCAATAAAAGTGCTTACTCATTATGGCACACCGTTATCGGGTCGACTACTAATGGTTGATACAATGAGCATGCAATTTAATCAAGTTAAGCTGACAAAACAACCTAACTGCTCAATCTGTGGTAATGAACAAAATAAGCAGGCACGACAATGAAATTCAATCGTATCATCTTAGCACCGATGGAAGGCGTGTTAGATTATAATGTGAGAAAAATCTTAACTCAAATTAATCAATTTGATTATTGTGTGACAGAATTTGTCAGAGTGACTCATCATAAATTATCTAACCGAACATTTTACCGTCTATGCCCTGAACTTTACCATGATGGAAAAACAGCGTCCGGTACGCCTGTGCGTGTGCAAATTTTAGGGCAATCACCACAATGGATGGCAGAAAATGCGGTTAAAGCTATTGAGTTGGGTTCGTATGGAATAGATATCAATTTTGGTTGTCCTGCTAAAACAGTCGTGGGCAGCCACGGCGGCGCTTACTTATTACAATACCCAGAACAAATATTTAATATTGTTGAACAAACAAGACTCGCTATTGGCACAACGGCAAAACTATCAGCCAAAATTCGTTTAGGATGGACAGACAAATCTTACTGTTTAGACATTGCTAACGCGATTGAACAGGCAGGAGCAAATGAAATTGTCATTCATGGAAGAACAAAAACTGACGGTTATCAAGCTGACAAAATCGATTGGCAAACAATAGGAAAAATTAAACAAAAATTAAATATTCCAGTTATTGCTAACGGCGAGATTTTTTCCGTTAAAGATGCGCAAAACTGTCTTATCCAAAGTCAAAGCCAAGACATTATGCTTGGACGTGGTATTTTAACGATCCCAAACTTAGCCAATATGATTCGTTTTAATGATGCAGAGTTACAGTGGCAACAAATTTTAGAAATTTTAATCAATTACGCTACAACAACTATCGAAGAGGTTAAACCGCTTTATCATTCAGCGCGCATCAAACAATGGCTAGCTTACTTAAAATCGCACTATTTTCAAGCGGCACAAGTATTACAAAATATTCGAACATTAAAAACACAACAGCACATTGCCGATTCACTTAAGCAACAACAAACAACACTATTATAACGTTAAGCTATACCCAGTGTTTCGATAAAAATAGTACTGGGTAACTTTACGCACAATCAAACAAGATAAAATAAACGAGATAGTTGCTAGTGCTATTTTTAATACCAACGCAGTGTAATCATGTAAAGTGATTTGGCTAACAGTCAAGTCAAATAAGCTTTCAGCAATGCTAAAAAGAGTAAAATTAAACACAAAAATAAACAGATTCGAATAAACCACACTTTTCACAATTCTATCAATCTGTAATACCATAAATACTTGAGTAAACATGTTTTTGCAAACAACTATAACAACACAGAAAGTCAACACATAACAGATAAAAGGGAAAGCAATATGGCGGCCAATCGAAATAAGATAATGATCTTGTTGGATCAAAATATCTAAAATAAAAGACGGGAAACCAATCAAAGTAAAAAAGAAAAAGACTAAAAATAAAATAAAATGAATTTTACAGCTATTAAGCGTATTAAGTTCAAAAACTAACGCACTCTTTTCAAACTGATTATTTAATCCCCTAATGCAATAATAAGTCAGTAAACCTGCACACAAATAAAATAGACTATCAGGGATAATACTTAGCACTAAAATAAATAACCATGAATCAACATCGATATAATTGATGAATATTTCATCAAACATTAAATCGGCTATAACACTTAATAAATAACCAATAGTACAAACAATCAACACATTTATTATAATAAGAACAATATTTTTTAAGGTCACTAAATGAACATTAATTCGATAAAATGCAATTGCAGATACCCCAAATAACAATAGACATTCGGGAATTGAACGTAGCAATTGATAAGGGGTAAGTTTATACAGTGAAGACCATAAATTTTTATAGTCATGAAAAGTAGCAAGAAAAGTTATACCAAATCTAATGTTGAAAATAAAAGCACTTGAAATAAGAAATAGTGTTATAAAAATAAAGGGCAACTTAAAAAAGGATAATTTGTACATTAGTCTATCTAAAACCTGTTAATTCTCTATTTTTTTATAAAAATTTTAATGATAACAAATAGATGGTAAGTTAATTTAACAGATTAATTTGCACGTTAAACAAGCAATGATATCAAATTTGCAAAATCACCAAAATATTTGCACAAAATACCACAAGGTGGCGCTATTACCAACTAGAATATCATTCATCACAAGGTGAATCACAAAAATAAAATGAGAAAAGTGATTAAACCATAATTTAATATAGTTTCATTTTTTCAATAGGTTATATTTTTAAAAATTCCTCATCACCCAAAAGGTGATGAGTTAAACATAAAATATCAATAGCGTTTTGATTTTAATCAAGTGAAGAAAAAAGCGGGAAATTAGCCTGCTGAGCAATAGCTTTTAATCGTTGCTGAGTTAGGATGATATTATCTTTCCAATGATCATCATTAGCCCACATTTCGATAACCAGTGGCGCACAATAATTCATTAATTTCAATGTGTTAAATACTGCAGCAAAATCAACTTCTCCTTCACCAATAACTAAATCCCTAAATTGCCCGGCATAATTGGGTTTAACTTTATAGGTATCTTTTAGGTGTATTTGAACAATATGATTGCGACTGAGTAAAAGCTCAGTACTAATATCAAAGTTCCATCCCGATATATTACCCACATCAGGATAAGCCATAAAATAAGGTGAGTTGATTTCTGCCTTTAGGATTTCAAATTTACTTAACGAGTTAAGATAATTAGTATCCATAATTTCTACAGCTAACATCACGCCTGCTTTTTCTGCTTGTTTCGCGCACCATTGCATACCCGCAATAAATCGTTGATGGGTTTGTAAGTCAGCAGGTTCATAATACACATCATAACCCGCTAATTGAATTACTCTTACACCTAATTTATAAGCAAATGAAATTGCTTTAAGCATAATCATTTTGGCTTGTTCGCGGATCGTTGGATCCGCTGATCCAAACGGATACTTACGATGTGCACTTAGGCATATCGAATGAAAAAAAATGCCATTTTTTTCACATAAATGTCGTAAGGCATAAATGTCATCGTCACACCAATCTAGCCTTGCTTGACGCTCTTGAGATTCATCAATAGACAGTTCAATAAAATCAAAACCTAAAGACTTTGCTTCAGTCATTTTTTGTTGCCATGAAAGTTGATTAGGCAACGCTTTTTCATAAATACCAATACCAGGCGCGTGTTTAACAAAATTTATTGTTTGTTCAGTCATAATTTATGATCCAATAACATGAGGAAAAACAAAAACAGTCGATTACTCGACTGCAATGTAAAATTACCAATATTTAGCAATTTGCTCCCTCAACGCTTGGGCTGTTTGCTGTCCATTTTCATTGGCTAACGCACGACCAGCAATAAAAGCTTTAGTTTTTATTCCAGCAAACAGATGAATATCTTCAGGAACAATGCCGCCAGTGATGGAAAGTTCTAAACCTAAATCAGAAAGTTGACGCATTTTAATCAAATCTTCTTCACCCCAACCAACTCCAGCTAATTCGGCATCACGAGAACGATGATAGATAGCTTGTTTAATACCTAATTTACGCCATGCTTTAGCATCATCGAAAGTCCAATGACCATATAGTTCAATTTGAATTTCACCCCCAAATTCATCAGCCACTTTTTTACACGCCTCAATGGTGGCAATATGCGCTGCTGCCGATACTGTCAGCCAATCGGCGCCTGCTGAAAACGCCATCTTAGCTAAAATTGCACCGCCATCAGTGGTTTTTAAATCACACACTAAGATATGATTTGGATGCTTCTCTCGTAAAGTTTTTACCCCGTTAATTCCGGCACCAAAAGCCAAGATGGTACCCACTTCAATGATATCAACAAATCCAGCAACATTATTGGCGACAGCTAAAGCGGGTTGCAATTCAGTTTGATCTAATGCGATTTGTAGTTTTGGTTTTGTCATTTTATTTTCCTCTTATAAGAACTATTTTTGCCCATAATAAGCATTTGCACCATGCTTACGGAAATAGTGTTTATCTGACAACGCTTGTTGAATTTTAATTGTTTTATTGAGTTGACGAGTGGCAATAGCCATCATGGCGACTTCTTCAAGGACAACCGCATTATGTACAGCATCAAAAGCATTTTTACCCCAACAAAATGGAGCATGACCTGAAATCACAGCACCAGGCATTGCCATTGGATCGAGTCCTCGACGTTTAAACTCTTCAATAATAACCAGACCGGTATTTTTTTCGTAATCAGAGGTAATTTCGCTATCAGTAAGTCGACGGGTACACGGAACATCACCATAAAAGTAATCAGCATGAGTGGTCCCTAACGCTGGCACATCTAACTCAGCTTGAGCCCAGACGGTGGCATAACGAGAATGGGTATGGACAATACCACCAATATGTTCAAACGCTTTGTAAAGCTCAATATGTGTTGCAGTATCACTAGAAGGATTTAACTTACCTTCCACTGTTTCACCGGTTAATGACACCACCACAATATCCTCAACTGTCATATTGTGATATTCAACCCCAGAAGGTTTAATAGCAATGACACCTTTTGCTCGATCAATTTCTGAAACATTACCCCAAGTAAAGGTCACCAAATGATATTTGGGTAATGCTAAATTGGCCTGTAATACTCTCTCTTTTAAAGCTTGATACATAGAATTAACCTCCCAATAAAGCTTTATCAATCACAGCATAAACATCTTCTTTATTGTTACATGCTCGTAACTTATCTAGATCGATGCCGGTTGGGCTATTTTCATCTTCTAAAATTTGGGTGACCTCCATTAAGCCTTGCATATGTTCATCAGAAGTACTGCCTGCTAAGGTCACTAATACATCGACAGGTTCTTCTTCCCCTTGAAAATAGACTGGTTTATTTAGTGTGACTAATGCAAAAGCAGTTCGGTTAACGCCATCTTCAGGCCTGGCATGAGGCATAGCAAAATTAGGGGCAATAATGATGTAAGGTCCCATAGTGTTCACACAGCGAATAATCGCATCATAATAAGAGGGTTGAATTGCTTTAGATGCGACCAACATATCAGTACCTAATTTAACAGCTTCTTGCCAGGTTGCGGCATTTGCGTTAAGTAAAATAGAGTTGTTTTCTATCAATGATTCTTTCAAAGCCATGTTGTACTCCCTTTTTATTCAATAAATTATTTAGCAAGCACTTTGTTAATCAGTTCAATAAGTTCATCACCAAATGTTTGCGGATTTAACATATTTTGTACCCCCAAAGCGTGCTGACCTTCATTAACCTCAATTTCATTAATTAAGTGTTTAGAAGCCACAATAATGTCAACATTCGGCAATCGTGATTTGTAATCAGTCACCGCACACGAATCCATAACATTAGCAATGCCTTTTTTATCAAGATAATTGGCAATTTTCATTTTCATCATCATCGATGAACCTTGACCACTACCACATACCGCAAGAATACGTATTGGACGTCCTTCGCTAATTGCTACCTCATCCATTTTTTCAACGACTTGTTCATTAAAATCTTGCTGGGTATCATTCGTGTCGGCTTGTATTTTTTGATTGGCTTCATCGCGTCGTAATTGTTTAGCGGCAAAGAACATATACACTAAAGCCAAAGCAATAATGAGATAGATAAATAAGTGAGAAATTGATAGACCTTGTAAAATAGGTGGGAATAAAATTGCCCAGTCAGCCATGCCCATCCAAGAATCGATTGGTGTGCCATTTTGTGCAAAAATATGAATAACCCAAGCTGAACCAAATACTTCAACCATGCCCATGGCAAAACAAATCTTCATTACCGCTTTCCAACCGCCAAAGTGGTTTGCAAACACCCCAATAGTGGCATTAGAAAAGAACATCGGAATAAAACCTGGAATAATCATAATCGGCGATTTAAATACCAGTAATAAAGCAATTGCTAAAAATTGCCCTAATGCACCCCAAATAAAACCAAACACCATTGCATTAGGTGAAAAAGCATAAATTGCTGCACAATCGATCGCTAATACTGCATTAGGAATAAGTTTTTCAGATATTCCTTTAAACGCTTCAGACAATTCAGCAACAAACATTCTTACGCCACCAACAATCACTTGGATTGCTACCGCGAATTTAAGCCCTGTTTCTAAAATATAGATTGTCCAATGCGTTGAACCGGCCATAGTTTGTAAGTTATATAAACCAAATGACAGTAAAATAATGCCAAAAAAGAAGGTCATCACAATAGCTGTAGCCGCGATACTATCGTGAAAAATATGTAACCATTTTGGTAATTTTAAATTATCAACAGAATCATTTTTATCCCCAAGCTTAGGGGCTAATTTAACGGCAATCCAAGAGCCTAACTGTTGCTGATGACCAATAGAAAACCCTGCCCCACCTGTTACTGCTTCGGTTGGCTTAAACATCATGTTGGAAAATATTCCCCAATATAAAGCGGTAATAATTGCGGAGTAGATGATGGTTTCCCACATACCGTAACCAAACAGAAAATAAAATAAGGTAATAAGTCCTACTTGTTGGAACATAATATGACCGGTTAACATAATGGTTCGAATACCGGTAATACGTCGAAAAATAACCAAAAGGATATTGATAGCCAGTGCCAGTAATACCGCATATCCGACCCAAGAGTAATGTTCTCCCATACCATTTTCAACAGCAACCATCGAAGCATAAGTATCAATAATCGATCCTTTAATGCCATGATATTCCGCTAACTTGGCAATAACGGGTTTAAATGTTGAAACCAATACACCCGAACCGACTTGCAATAACATAAAGCCGACAATTGTTTTGATGGTTCCTTTTAAAATTGTGGTAACGTCTTTACCTAATAGGCAGTACCCCAGCATCGTTACTAACCCTAGTAATAAAGGTGCTTTGGTCATGACTTGACTATAAAAAATATAAAATACGTTATAGATTACTTCCATATGCCCCTCTCATTGATTATGGGCATTTTTTAAATTGAAAGTTGATACTACGCTTACAATTTATAGATAAACTTTATCCTAATGCCCTTTATATGGTTGTTCACTATTAAGTGAATCTTTGAGCTTAATTAATACGGTACGTTGTTAATCAAATTTATTTAATTAACGCTTGCTATATTCCATAATCATAATGAATCACACAATGATTATTTATGATTATTTTGATTGAGATCACTTTTCCCAATAACCAACAGCAATATCTGTGATCAACTTCACATTACAATGAAAAATAATGACAATAAATTAAATCTATATCTATACTTATCAATATTAAATTTAGATTTAAACAAATAAATCAATGAAGATAATTGACAAGTTTTGCAATGATAATTATTATCAAAGTAATCAAATTTGATCAAATCATTAAGGAACATAAATGAATGAAATAACGCGACATAACGAAATCGTCGCTTTAGTTAATGAAAAAGGTGAAGTGAAAGTGACAGAATTAATTGATCACTTCGGTATATCACCGGCCACAGCTAGACGAGATATCACCAAGTTAGATCAGGAAGGTCGAGTTAAAAAAGTACGTAATGGTATTATGCGTTTAGAGGAGCAAAAGCCTATCTGGGCACCAATAGCCAACAACAATACTGATCATTATCACGAAAAAGCGCGAATTGCTATTCGAGCAGCCAAATTATGTGGTAACGATGAAAATGTCGTGATTAATTGTGGTTCAACCGCATTTTTATTAGGTCGGGAATTATGTGGAAAAAATGTCTCTATCATCACGAATTACTTTCCCCTCGCTTGTTACTTAATAGAACATGATCATGAAAATGTCATTATTATGGGCGGTTTATATAACAAAACCCAAAACATTATTCTTAATCCAATCGCAAGCATTACCGATTCTTATGCAGCTAAATGGATGTTTACTAGCGGTAAAACATTAACACCCACCGGTCTTTACAAAAATGAAATTTTAAGTGCAGTAGCCGAGCAACAAATATTAGAAAAAGCCGAAAAATTAGTGGTTGTCGTTGATAGTTCAAAAATCGATACCAAAGCAAACTCTGGCATGCTTTTTTGCCCAGTAAACAAGATTGATATTTTAATTACAGGCACACAAGCGAATAAGGAAGTGATTGAATGCATTAAGAAGCAAGGAGTTGAAGTGATATTAGTCTAACTATTAAATAAGGAACATAGTATGAGTAAAGTAAACGAAATTACCCGTGACTCTTGGATTTTAAATACCTTCCCTGAATGGGGAACTTGGCTCAATGAAGAGATCGAAGCGACCGAAGTTAAACCCAATACCTTTACCATGTGGTGGCTTGCCTGTACAGGAATTTGGTTAAAATCAGCAGGTAATACCAATATTTGTATCGATTTTTGGTGCGGTACGGGTAAAAAAACCCATGCTAATCCATTGATGAATAAGCAACATCAAATGATGCGAATGGGGGGAGTACGTGAATTACAACCTAACTTAAGAACCAGCCCATTTGTGTTGGATCCTTTTGCAATTAAAGAAATCGATGCAGTTATGGCAACGCATGATCATGCTGATCATATTGATGTTAATGTTGCAGCAGCCGTGATTCAAAATTGCTCACCTAAAGTTAAATTTATTGGGCCTAAAGCTTGTGTTGAGTTATGGAAAAGCTGGGGCGTGCCAGAAGATCGTTGTATTGTGGCTAAAGTTGGTGACACAATCACTGTAGGTGATATCACCATTAAAATACTAGATTCTTTTGATAGAACTTCACTTGTTACTCTTCCTAAGGGTGTTTCATCAACAGATAAAGCCATTTTAGATGGTATGAACGATCGCGCAGTTAACTACCTATTTGAAACATCAGGGGGCTCACTTTATCACTCTGGTGATTCACACTACTCTAACTATTATGCTAAACATGGTAATGATCATAAAATTGATGTTGCCTTACTCTCGTATGGTGAAAATCCTCGTGGTGTTACTGATAAGATGACATCTGCTGATATTTTACGTGCAGCAGAATCGCTTAACACCAAAGTTGTGATTCCTTTTCATCATGATATTTGGTCAAACTTCCAAAGTGATCCGCGAGAAATTGAAGTGCTTTGGCAAATGAAAAAAGATCGACTTGAATATCAATTTACACCATTCTTTTGGCAAGTTGGTGGTAAATATACTTACCCGACCGATAAAAATAAAATGCATTATCAACACTATCGTGGATTTAGGGATATCTTTACTGATGAACCAGAATTACCTTATCGTTCCTTCTTATAAGCAAGGTAATTTAAAATTATAGTTATTACGATTATAACTAAAAAAATTTTTAATTAGTTTTTAGGTTGGACGTTTAGTGATTTATAACTTCTGTTTTGCCACACTGACGTCCAAATTTTTTAAAATTGATTATTCATATTGCTCAAATAACTATTTAGCAAACAAATAAAATCGATATTTAATGCTGTGTATACCTGATTTGTTGTGGTTATTTACTACGTCTAAATTCGTAAAATCTATCCAGATAAAGCCAATTTAATTCCCAGCTTAATTTACTTTGTCAACCTACTGTATAAATAACAATCAAAAGTAAAATTGGCATAAATACGATTAAGAATTTAGCCCAAATCACAACATCATAGGCTAAATTCTAAATAATGATGATGAAAGTATAACGGCATTTAGCTAATGTTCACGCAATATTTAAAGCTAACTTCGCCGATAATAGTTTATGTTCAACGACTAATATAATTTAGTAAATTATCTTTTATTAATCAGTCAATACGTTTAATAAAATGCTTTAATTTAAAACCCATTGCAATAAGTGATGCAAAATAGACAAAAACGCCAACAATAACCAGTAAAAATAACCGTGCCACACGCAGTAGCATTGAACCCGTTGACCAATCTGGTAATAGTTGTGCGCCAAGCCATAATACTATAGACATAAAAATGACTGCGATAATAACTTTAGTTAAAAATTTATACCATCCTGGTTGTGGTTGATATAGTTGTTTTTTACGTAACTGCCAGAACAGTAATCCTGCATTAAAACATGCCGCTAAACCAATTGATAACGATAAACCAGCATGTTGTAGTGGACCAATAAACACTAAATTCATCAACTGCGTTAAGATAAGCGTAATAATGGCTATTTTAACTGGCGTTTTAATATCTTGTCTGGAATAGAATGCGGGGGCTAACACTTTAATTAAAATTAGACCAAGTAAACCAATGGAATAAGCAACTAATGCACGTTGTGTCATTAACGTATCATTTAAAGTAAATTGTCCATATTCAAAGAGTGTTGAAATCAACGGTCGTGAAATAACCCCAAGCGCCACAGTACTTGGCAATGCCAATAAAAAACATAATCTTAATCCCCAATCCAACAATTCTGAATATTGTTGATGATGACCTTTCGAAAAGCTTTTAGCTAATGAAGGTAACAAAATTGTACCAAGAGCAACGCCAAGTACACCTGCTGGAAATTCCATTAAGCGGTCAGCATAATACATCCAAGAAACCGAACCAGAAATTAAAAATGAGGCGAAAATAGTATTAATAATTAACGAAATTTGTCCAACAGAAACCCCTAAAATTGCCGGCCCCATTTGTTTTAATACACGCCAAACACCGCTATCTTTAAAATTAATACGCGGTAAAACTAGCATGCCAATTTTTTTTAAAGCAGGAAGTTGATAAAGTAATTGTAAGATGCCACCAACGACTACCGATACAGCTAATGCTAACACCGGTGGATTAAAATAAGGCGTTAAAAATAGCGTAAATATGATCATGCTAACATTGAGTAAAGTTGGCACAAAAGCGGGGACAGAAAAGCGATTCCAAGTATTAAGTATTGCACCAACAAGTGACGCAAGCGAAATAAAAAAGATATAAGGGAAAGTAATTTGTAATAAGCTGGTGGCCAGTTCAAATTTTTCGGTAGATTCTTGCATAAAACCAGGTGCGGTTAACATAATGACAAAAGGTGCAGTTACTATGCCGATTAATGTCACTATAGCTAATACTAATGTTAGTAATCCTGCAACATAAGCAACAAATGTACGAGTAGCGTCAACACCTTGTTGGTTTTTATATTCAGCTAAAATTGGTACAAAAGCTTGTGAAAAGGCACCTTCAGCAAAAATACGTCGAAGTAAATTAGGCAATTTGAAAGCAACAAAAAACGCATCGGTTGCCATTCCTGCCCCAAAATAACGGGCAATAATAGCATCACGTACAAATCCTAATACACGCGATACCATTGTCATAGAGCTTACGGCAGCTAAAGATTTTAAAAGATTCATATTCGATTTATATACAAAGTATATAACTTAACACTGGCAATGAAACATAGTCTACAAACTATTCGTTTAAAGCACCATGCTTTTTTCAATAAACTTAGTTTTGAAGAAAATGCTATTTTTGCAAACAATGACGAAGTTAATTTATAAAAAAGTCGAAGTAACATCATACTTATGTAAAAGTGATTAAGGTTAACATAATGTTTAAGTATAAAAACCATACGTTTTTGCTTATTTGCCTGCACTATAAATATGTGATAAATTGACGCCCCGAACAACATTTACACTAATTTTTTTATGAATCAAACAACAAATCCGTCACCTATAAAAACGGGCGGCTTTTTAAATACTATTGAACGAATAGGCAACAAAATCCCCGATGTAACAACACTTTTCTTTTATGCTTTAATTATCTGCTTTATTGCCTCTTTATTACTTTCTTTTGTCAGTTTCGATTACATCAACCCTGTTACCAAAGAAAAACTAGTTGTCGCTAATATGCTAGCACCCGATCATTTAGTAACTTTTTTTACTAAAATGGTCCCAAATTTTGTTAGCTTTCCACCTCTTGGTATTACTATCGTTGCCACATTAGGTATTGGTATTGCTGAAAGTAGCGGCTATATTCATGTGTTACTCAAAAAGTTATTGGCAGTTACACCTAAAAAATTGGTCACTCCATCAGTCATTTTTGTTAGCATGGTTTGTCATATTGCGTCAGACTCAGCTTATGTTATTTTAATGCCGGTATCAGCCATGATGTTTTATGCCACTGGTCGTCATCCTCTTGCGGGCATTGCTGCCGCTTTTGCAGGATTAGCCGGTGGTTTTAGCTCTAGTTATACACCCTCAATTATCGATCCTATCATGCAAGGCTTTACCCAAAGTGCTGCACAGATCATCGATCCATCTTATCAAGTTAATGTGCTTTGTAACTATTTTTTAAGTTTTGGCGGTACTTTTTTTGTTCTACTAGCTTGTTGGTTTGTTACCGATAAAATCGTTGAGCCCCGCTTAAAGGCCAATATGCCTATAAATACTGATTTACAGTTAGATAACCTTGCTGATTCACCAGCAATCACCCCTATTGAAAATCGAGCATTTAAAGTTGCATCAATCGTATTTTTAGTCATCGCTGCTGGTTTGGTACTTTTATTATTACCACAAGACTCTTTATTACGTGCACCTGATGGCAGCTTAACAAGTAATAAAGCACCAATTATGCAAATTATTGTGCCATTATTATTTGTGTTTTTTGCAATTCCGGGCTTGATTCACGGCTTTATTACTGGGGCATTTAAGTCTTCTCGCGATATTGTTAAATCGATGGAAAATATCACTAAATCACTTATTCCTTTTATTGTTTTTGCTTTCTTTTGTGCGCAATTTTTATATGTGTTTTCCAATTCTCAAATAGGCACATTGATTGCAATTGGTGGCGCTGAGTTTTTGAAAGCGTTACATTTACCTTCGGTGGTAACAATATTTGGTGTGATCATTTTAACCAGTATGTTAAATGTGTTAATTACCTCTGCTTCATCTAAATGGGCTATTTTGGCACCAATTTTTGTTCCTATGTTAATGTCTGTGGGTATTTCGCCTGAATTAACGCAAGCCGCTTACCGTATCAGTTCGGCAGTGAACGTAAGCACACCTATGTTTGCGTTTTACCCGCTAATTATTGCCTATTGCCAGCAATACTGCAAAAACACAGGAGTGGGCACATTAAGTTCTATGATGATTCCTTATACTGCCGCGCTGCTTATTGCATTAACTGTAAACTTGTTACTCTTTTGGTTCTTAGGTCTACCAATTGGGTTTGATAGTGGTTACGTTTATCCACCCGTAAATAATTAGTACCAATAAGAGGTCATTTTATTATGAATATTACTGAACAATTAGTTGAACGTTTTTTGCGTTATGTTAGTGTTCCAAGTCAAAGTGTAGTTGGATCTGCGCAAGTACCTTCTACTCCTGGACAAACCGAATTAGCTAAATTACTTAAGCAAGAATTGATTGAACTGAATTTGCAAGATGTACATCTTGATGAGCACAGTATTGTTACGGCTAAATTACCGGGCAATAATCAACATGCCCCTAACATTGGTTATGTTGCTCATTTAGATACGGTGGATGTAGCCTTATCAGATAAAATTCACCCTCAACGCGTTACCTTTAATGGTGAGGATATTTTATTAAATAAAGATAAAGACATCTGGTTTAAAGTTAATGAACACCCTGAATTAAATAAATACCTTTATCAAGAGTTGATTGTCACTGATGGCACAAGTGTTCTAGGTGCAGATAACAAAGCCGCAATTGCAATAGTTATGACGATGTTAGATCAGTTACAAAAGCAAAATTGTACTCATGGTGATATCTATGTAGCTTTTGTACCTGATGAAGAAGTCGGTTTAAATGGCGCTAAAAAACTTGATTTGAACCGTTTCAAACCTGACTTTGCTTATACTATTGATTGTTGTGAGTTGGGTGAAGTGGTGTACGAAACATTTAATGCTGGTTCAGCAATCATTGATATTACAGGGATATCTGCCCACCCAATGTCAGCTAAAAATGTATTAATCAATCCTATACGCGTTGCAAATGATATTATTAATTGTTTTGATAGTTTCGAAACGCCTGAACACACAGAAGGTAAAGAAGGCTATTTTTGGTTTAATGATATCGTTGGTAACCAAAGTACTACGACACTAAAAATGAGTATTCGTGACTTTGATTTAGCAAAATATCAAGCTCGTAAAGCATATATTCAAGACGTAGTAGACTTTATTAGTCGTAAATATCCAAGAGCTAAAATTGAATGTAAAATTACAGATACTTACAGTAATATTGCCAACTATTTAGGTGATGATCGTCGCTGTATCGATTTAATTTATCAATCATTTGAACAATTGAATATTGAGCCTAATACTATTGCTATGCGTGGTGGTACTGATGGTTCGGCACTATCAGCAAGAGGATTAACCACACCTAATTATTTTACAGGTGCTCATAACTTTCACTCTTGCTTTGAATTTTTACCATTATCATCGTTCCTTAAATCATTTGAAGTAACAATGAAAATCATCGAATTAGCAAATAAAGTTTGATCATCTAATGAAAGAGGGAAATTATTCCCTCTATTTAAATTATACATTGTATCAATGAGTTACAGCTTTCTGCTTTCAACTTTAATTTGAATTGAAATCTATCATACATTTAGCAAGCTACGGCACTCTAGATTTATAACTTACCGTCATAACAAAGGTGCACGACTTACCAGACATACGACTTCACCGCCAATATTCTTTATATAACAAATTGGTTAAAGCAAACAAGGCTTATAAAAATTGCGATAAATAAATCTACCACTCTCATTTTACACTGTAAATCCAGAGCATTTAGATTGATTATTATCATTATTATTTATCAATCTTTATTATTAATTTCTAATTCTGTAAACCAATTTGCATGAGCTAGATAACAAATACCAAAGTAACCTCAATTTTTAGTGACATGAAATAAGTATTTATCTTTATTAATAGTTTTTTTATCGTTATAAAGATGAATTAAGATCATAGAAAAATAGGTCATGTGGTTTAGTTCGGTGATTACTCAAAAAATACTATTTTTAGTAATTTTTTAGCTTGCAGGATAATTTCATTAAATAAAAATGTTTGCTTTAGCTATTCAAGTCTAATACTAAGTAAAGTTGAAATCTATTCTAAACTAATTAATATCGAACTAACTCACTTGAGTTTAATATCTTTTAAATTGGTCTGTTTTGATATTTGAAATATGAAGAGAAGGATGGTGGGTCGTGAGCGATTCGAACGCTCGACAAACGGATTAAAAGTCCGCTGCTCTACCGACTGAGCTAACAACCCATTTTAGATAAGAATTGCAATGTCCTTAAGAATTAAAGTTACAAGCAATTTCGGGTTGCTATATTACTTACTATTATCAAGCAGTGCAACCCTTTTCTTGCTTTTTGCATCCAATAGCTGGTTATTTATACATTTTACTAAAGTGATGCTAATTTTTTATTAGCAAGATCAACGGTATTTTTATCTTTAGGATATTTACTGACAACTTGTTGAAAAACGGTTTTAGCAGTTTTTTTATCGCCTTTGTCCAATAAGATTATACCAACCTTATAAAGGCTGTCTGCTGCTTTAGGAGAAGCTGAAAAATCTTTTACGACTGTCGCATAATAAAACGATGCTTTATCTTTTTTCCCTTCTTTATAGTAAAGTTGACCTAGCCAATAATTTGCATTAGCTAGGTAACTTGACTTTGGGTAAGCTTCAATGAACTTTTGAAAAGCAGCGATAGAATCACTGTTTTGTTTACCCTCAGAGACATGCTGCATGATAAAGTTATAATCTGCTTTATCGTTACCTGATGTTGTCCAACTTGATAAGTCTGAAGATGGCGTAGCTGATTGAGAATCAGTAGATGGAGCAGGTGCAGGTGAAGACGAATTATCTTGTGAAGAATTAGTATTTGATGAGAATCCTGAACCACCAACCATTTGTTGAAGAATCATCTTTTGACGTTCTATAGTTTGGTTGAGTTGGTATTTAGTTTCTTCCAATTGACCACGAAGTGTATCCAAATCTGATTGTAAATCACTAATTTGTTGCTGATTTTGTATTAATAATTGACCTTGAGCTTGAACTGTTCTATCGAGCTCAGAACTACCAGCGGCACAACCATAACCGGTAAACAAAAGAAATAAGAACAATATGAGTGTTTTTTTATACATATTATATACTCGGCGTGAACTTTAAAATAAAACGGCTGAATTATCAGCCGTTATCACAAGCTATTAATAACCAGGGTAGGTTACTACAGCACGACGGTTTTTAGCATAAGCTGCTTCGTCATGACCTAATACAGCTGGTTTTTCTTTACCATATGATACTACTTGTACTTGTGAGCCAGAAACACCATTACCTTGTAGGTATGATTTAACTGCGTCAGCACGACGTTCACCTAAAGCGATATTGTATTCTGGTGTACCACGTTCATCGGCATGACCTTCAACAACTACGTTTACAGAAGAATTTGCACGCATAAATTCTGCATGTGCATTTAATAATGTAGTATATTCAGATTTAACATTATATTTATCAAAATCAAAATATACAGTATTAGTTTGTTGTAATCTGTGAAGTTGTTCTAAAGCTTCTTTTGACAAAGAACCGTTTGCACTACCGCCAGCATTGCTGCTTTTGCTTGATGAACATGCAGTAAGTGCGATTAATGGTAAAGCAACCGCAGCTACTTTAAGAAATTTAGAAAATTGCATTGTATTAACTCCTTTGTGTTTGAATAAATTATTATTTATATTTTATTTATCTGACTACTCAGTAACAATTATTACTAATTAGTCAGATTAGCGCTATATATTATAACGACCTAACATTTTGTACAATTTTAATATTCATAATATCGATTAAATTTTAATCTCTTCTTATAAATAAGGTGACCAAGCAGGGAATTTCACCTGTCCGTCAGTCGCTGGTAATTTAGCTTTGAAGTTACCATCAGTTGAAACTAAATTCAAAATTGTACCTAATCCTTGTGTTGAACTATAGATGATCATAGTACCATTTGGTGCAATACTTGGTGTTTCATCTAAGAATGTATCGGTTAAACGTTGATAAGTACTTGTTGACATATCATAACGAGTAATATGTTGTTCACCATTGTTAGTTGAAATCATTGCAATGAAAGAACCATCTGGTGCAACGCGCGCATTTTGATTTTGGGTATTATCCCATGTTAAGCGTTGTGATGTTCCACCATTAATATTGATACTATAAAGTTGAGGTCTACCTGCCTGATCTGATGTATAAACAATAGTTTGGCTATCTGGCATCCATGATGGTTCAGTATCATTACTGCGACCTGATGTAATTTGTGTGATTTTTTTAGAGCCCAAATTCATAACATACAAATTCAAACTCCCATCTTTAGATAAGGCGAATGCTAATTTACTACCATCAGGAGAAAATGCAGGCGCACCGTTATGTTTAGGGAAAGAAGCAACAGTTTCAGAAGCTCCACTATCTAGCGTTCTGATTACTAATGATGAATGACCACCCTCAAAAGTTACATACGCTAATTTTTTTCCATCTGGTGACCAAGCTGGTGACATTAATGGTTCCTTAGAACGATGTACTGTCATTTGATCAAAGCCATCATAATCAGATACTCGCAATTCGTGAGTAAACGGTCCTTTAGTTGTTTTTACAACATAAGCGATACGCGTTCTAAATGCACCTTTGATACCAGTTAGTGATTCGAAAATTTCATCACTAGCTGTATGTGCAGCATAACGTAACCAACGTTTTTCGATAGCGTATTGATTTTGAGCTAATACCGCACCCGGGCGAGTTACGGTATCGATTAATTGGTAACTGATAAGATATTTTCCAGAGGCATCAGGTTGAATAGTACCCACAACGACAGCAGAAACACCTAGTTTACTCCATAATGCAGGGTTAACTTCTGAAGGTGATGTTGGTCTTTGTGGCATGCTGCTCACATCAATAGGATTAAATTTACCACTATTACGTAAATCTGAAGCAACGATGTCTTCTATAAATTGTGGAGGCTCGCCCGAACCCGTCCATTTAAAAGGCACCACAGCTATTGGTTTAGCAGTACTAACACCATCGGTAATAATAATGCGAACTTCTGCATTCGCAATCATTGTATAAAATAACACAAAAAAAGTTATCAAAAAGCGAGAAGCAAATTTGATCATCTTAGATTCCTTAATAAAAACAAAATAAATTGCGTTAAAAATAAATGCAAACAAGAAATAACGCGCAAGAAAAATCCGTGATTTTTTAATATATTACAATCATTTAGTACTATATATTAAACTTTATAAAAGATTAAAACTTTTACAGTCAGAAAGATAGCCGATATCGCGTAACAAGTCCATACTCTTCAAAATAAAAAGATTTTCAAAATATTAACTTTTTACCTACTCGCTATTATCAATACATTTAAGATTAACAATTATGACTAAGTGATTAGTTGTATATACTAATCCGATTTTATTAAGGTTGAAAGAGGAATAATATACAATATTTAGACAAAATTATTTGATTATCCAGTACAAATATATCAGTTGTTACATACAAACAACAAAAACATAACATTATGATTTATTTTTATAAAATTATTATTTTTGGCATATCTCACAATAAAATGTATTACGTTGCCCTATTTTTTGTGATTTTATTTCGGTTTGGCAAAGATAACATTTTTCGCCATCTCGACCATACACTTGCAGTTTTTGAGCAAAATAGCCAGGTTTACCATCTGATTGAAGAAAATCTTTAAGGGTTGTACCACCTTGTTCAATCGATTTAGCCAAAACATGTTTAATAGCTATCACTAACTGTTCAAATTCGAATAAAGATAAAGTATTTACTTTACGATTAGGGTTTATTTTTGCCATAAACAGTGATTCTGATGCATAAATGTTACCAACCCCCACTACTATAGGGTTATCCATAATGAACGTTTTAATTGGCACATGACGATTTTGAGCTTTTGAGAATAAATATTTGGCAGTCAATTCATCACTTAATGGTTCAGGCCCTAGATGCTGTAACTGAGTAACGTGGTCAAGGTTTTTTGCCCAAAGCCAAGAACCAAAACGCCTTGGATCGGTATAACGTAATATCACACCATTTTCAAGAATTAAGTCTACGTGATCATGTTTAGCGGCTTGTTGAGGATTTAATAATACCCTTAAACTACCAGACATACCTAAATGAATAATAATCCAATTATTAGGTAACTGGAGCAACAAATACTTTGCCCGTCGTTTTACATCTAAAATTTCTTGGCCATGAGCGTTGAAAATAGCTTCACTGATAGGCCAACGCAATTTAGATTGCCGAACAATAATTTGCTTAATGGTTTGTCCTTTAAGATAAGGCAGAATCCCTCTTTTGGTTGTTTCAACTTCAGGTAATTCAGGCATATTTAGTTACTCAATTATTTAACATATCAGTGACCCAAGTGGGTGCTTGCTGTCCTTGCATGGATTGATTATTACCCGAACACAAACTCTGAGGGTTGATAGTCCAAGCAGGTAATGTTCTACTACCACTGCCGTCACATTGCCATTTGCCATTACTATCAATAGGTATCATAAAAATATTTTGTGGCATAGGTAATACCAATTTTTTCGGAGGATTATTTTGTAAATACTCACTATAAATCTTCAATGCACCCGTTGCGCCGGTTAATTTCATCGGGGAATGATCATCAAGTCCAATCCAAATGACAGCAACATTTTTACCATCAATACCAGTAAACCAGCTATCACGCGAATCATTACTTGTCCCTGTTTTTGCAGCTAACTTAAATCCACTATATTTTGTTTTTAGCGATCGCGCAGTACCGGATTCAACAACTTGTTGCATAGCATAAGTTGTAAGAAACGCTGATTGTTGAGAAACCGCTTGTAACTGTTGAGGGTAACTTTGATAGACCAATTCACCTTTATCAGTTAATACGTATCTTAAAATAGTAAGCGGAGAACGTTGTCCATTGTTAGCAATAGTTTGAAACATCTGCGCTGTTTCTAAGGGAGTTAACTCCAAAGCACCAAGTAATCGTGATGGTAGATTAGGAATACGATCTGACGGTATACCTAAGGCTTCTAATGTATTTTTACTTGCATCTAATCCCAAGGCCATCCCTAAATTAACAGTGGGCACATTAAGTGAGAGCGCTAATGCATCAACTAACATCACTCTATCACGGAATTTACGATCATAATTTTTAGGTTCCCAATACGTGCCATTATCAAGTTTAATTGATATTGGTGTGTCATTGAGCCAACTATTTAGTTGATAGCGATCAGGTTGACCTAGTGCTGTTAAATAAGTGGAAGGTTTAGCTAAAGAACCAATTGCTCGCCTTGTTAACCAAGCGCGATTATAACCTGGGTAACGAGGCTCTGCACTACCAATAATGGAACGAATTTCGCCGGTTTCTCGACTCACAACGACCATCGCTGTTTGTAAATCTTTATTCGTTGATTTACGCAAAGCATCTATTTCGTTAGTAACAGCTTGCTCCGCAGCAGCTTGAGCAACAGGATCAAAGGTGGTAAAAATCTTCATGCCTGATAGGTGATCAGCTTTATCACCTAATTGTTTTCGTAATTCGCTACGAACGACTTGCATAAATGCAGGTTGAGGAGAAATAACCCCGCCCTTAGGTAAAACTGAAAGTGGACGCTGACTTAATAAATTATAAAGCTCATCATCTATAATTCCTTGTTGTTCAGTCAGTTTTAAAACAACATTTCGACGTTCAATCACTTGCTGTGGCTGTGTCCATGGATTATACAGTGATGCGCCTTTTACCATACCCACTAAAACAGCTTGTTGATCTAAAGTTAATTCATTAACGGGGCGACCAAAATAGTAAAGACTTGCTAACGGAAAACCATGAATCTCTTCACTGCCAGCTTGCCCAAAATAGACCTCATTTAAATAGAGTTCTAATATGCGTTCTTTACTGTAGCGAGCATCTAAAATTAGTGCCATATACGCTTCTCGTATTTTTCGAGATAAACTGCGTTCATTAGTCAAAAAAAGATTTTTAACCGTCTGCTGGGTTAAAGTACTTCCGCCTTCAGTACGTCCTGTAGTGAGGTTAACAAAAATTGCTCGTCCAATCGAATACAAGCTAACACCGTGATGATCATAAAAACGTTTATCTTCTGTGGCGATTAATGTTTGCAGCAAAGAATCAGGAAATTCTTTTAATGGAACAAACAATCGCTGTTCTCCATTTGGAGAGTGCATCATGGTAATTAATTTTGGATCAATGCGTAGTAAGCCAAAATCACGCCCTGTATCTAAATTAATAATACGATCAACGCGGTTTTCATAAAACGTTATTTTGACACGAAATGCTTGTTCTTCACCATCTGGAAAAGTAAAAGGTCGACGGTAAATTTCAATAGAATCATTACTAACAATAAATTCACCTGGGCGGGTGGCTTTAGTATCTTGCTGACGATACTGCGCGCCCACTAACATACTAACGACATCACTTAAACTATATTCACTATCAGGTTCAAGATCAATGATCTGACCATAAACTGCCGCTGGTAATTCCCATACGTTACCATCAATTCTCTCTTTTATTTGTTGATCAAGATAGATACCGTAAAGAACGGTCACTGCAGCAAAAATAAGAAAAAGTTTAAACAATAACGACCAAAGTCTTCGCTTTAGTGTCATCTTATTTTTTTTAGCTTTTTTATTGGCTCGTTTTTGAGTTGATGTATTCAAACTGCACCTAAAATTTAGATTTTATGAAACTCGTCATATAATAACATATTTTTTAGCCGATATTATGGCATTGTTTGTGTAAAGAGTTTGAAGTAAGTATTCAGTTTAGTAGTTAAAAAATCACAAGCTTTAAAAAACAAGTTGGGATTTAATATCTTTAACTTTTTCTATGAATGCTTTTTTAGATTTACCAGTCAATCCTTCCGAAATTGGTAAACTTGCAGTTAACGGATTAACGGGTTTGTTATTAATATGTAATTCAAAATGTAAATGTGGACCTGTTGAACGACCAGTATTACCAGATAATGCTATTTTTTCACCTTGTTTTACTTGTTGACCTGGTTTGACTAAAATCTTGTCTAAATGCATATAAGTGGTCATATATTGCCGACCATGGCGGATAGCCACATAATTACCTGCTGAACCACTATATTTGGCAATCACGACCTCACCATTACCAACAGATAAAACAGGCGTACCGCGAGAGACAGCAAAATCAACACCATTATGAGGCGTAACAATACCTGTAACAGGATGTAAACGACGAGGATTAAAATTGGACGATACCCGCGCTTGCTTAGCTAAAGGATACCGAAAAAAGCTTTGTGATAAACTGCCACCAGTTATATCATAATACTTACCATCATCAGCTAATACGGCATAATAATCTTTACTACCATTTTTAATTCTAACGCCTAATAGTTGACTGTTAGATAAACGTTTACCATGCATTTCTCTCGATAATACTACCGAAAATTTATCACCGACTTGCAATCGTCTAAAATCTAACCGCCATTGTAACGCTCGGGTTATAATGCCTATTTCACTACTGGTTAAACCACTTTTACGCGCATCGGCGACAAAATTAGCTTTAATTTCACCTTTAATAACCACATTTTCTGGAACGGCTTCTGCCGTTTCAGAACTTTCAATAAATTTATCGCCTGATTTTTCATATATACGAATATTGTTACTAGAAATGGTCCAAGTAAAACTTTGTAGATTATGATCATCATCAGTTGTCCAACTAACTTGTTGACCTATTCTTAAATTTGCTAGTTGTTTGAATTTAGTGGTTAATTGATAAACATCATTTTTATTAACATTATAGCGTTGCAAAATATCATGCAAAGTATCGCCGCGCGCAATAGTATATTGCACGGTGTTGTCTTTATCATCAATAATGTCATCTAATTCATCTTTAACAATCTCATCTTCGGGAACATCTGATGATTCAGTAACCTCTTCATTTTTAGATTTTCCACCGACCACTTCTATTCGACCATCACCTACAACAACAGGAGAATTTACGTCATCGGTGACAGTCGTTTCTGCTTGAGGAGTTAAAGGAACATATTCCGTACGATCCAAATTAAGTGGTCGCCATAATATGGTAAATAAAATAACAATAAGAAGGACGCCTAATACTGAAAAATAGGGAGTTTTAAATTTATTTTTTTCAATACTAGGGGATTCAATCTTTCGTGCCAAAATTAACCTTAACTATTTATTATCTAAACTAATTCTTATCTAAACAATCCAACAGTTGCTGTGTTAATCTCAATAAAAATTGTGAATAGGCATTTTTTGATAAAGCGATATCTGTACCTAAGGGATTCAATTCCCCAATTCGAACATCAGTTCCATTCACTAATTTTTGAATAACTGCAGGGCTAAACTGTGGCTCTCTAAATACACATACTGCTTGATGTTCTTTCAACTCTTGTTTAATCGCATAAACCGTTTGAACACCGGGCTGTACTGCTGGATTTATGGTAAAACTTCCTAGGTTTTTTAATCCGAACTGTGACTCAAAATACCCGTAAGCATCATGAAACACAAAATATCCGCTATTTTGTACGTTAATCAGTTTTTTTGCAATGTTTTGTTCCGTTTCTGCTAGTTTAATAGTGAATTCGTTTAGATTTTCATCAATTAAATCTCTTTTATCAGGATATAAGTCGATAAGCTTATCGTGCACAGTCTTTGCAATGATTTTCGCTATCTGTGGAGAAAGCCATATATGCTCATCATATGAACCATGATGGTCATGGTCATGTTCATCATCTAAATCTAATTTTCCATGTTCATGATTTTGAGTACCCGTTCTAAGTAGTTTTTTGATGTCTGGTATCGCCATTAATTCTATCTGTTTGTCTTTATCTATTCCTTTTAAAACGGTCGGCATAAAAGCTTCTAAATCCTCACCGACCCAAACTATTAATTGTGCTTGTTTGATTTTAACTAAATCAGAAGGTTTTAAAGAATAAGTATGGGGAGAAGCGCCATCGGGTAATAAAATATCTGTCTCGGTAACACCATAAGTTATAGCTTGAGTTATAAAACCAATAGGTTTGACTGAAGTTAAGACATTGGCATTGGCACGAATAGCAATACTTTGTGTGATAAATACCAAACTTAGTAGTATCAAAATCCGCCATAACTGTTTAAAATTTAGTGATATATATTTTTTCACATTATTACCTTATATTCATAAAATATGATATTATAGATGCATTAATTGTTATAATATAACATAACATGTCAGTGAGCAAGGATTTACACTAATATGACACAGCTAATTTCACTTGATAGGGTTTCGGTTGAACTTAACCAACAAAAGATATTAGATAATGTTTCATTTACTATCAGTACGAATCAAATCGTCACCTTACTAGGACCAAATGGCGCAGGTAAATCAACATTAGTCAAAGTTATCCTTGGACTAACCCCTTATTCTTCAGGAAGAATCAATCGTTCCGACAATTTAACAATTGGGTATGTTCCTCAATCCATTAAATTAAATCCAACTTTACCCATTACTGTAAAACGGTTTATGCGGCTAAATAAACGACTTAATAATGAGGATATCCTAAAAGTCTTAACAATGGTTAAAACAGAATATTTAATCGATAAATCAATGCACCAGCTATCAGGTGGCGAATTACAACGCGTTTTACTTGCGCAAGCCTTAGCTAAACGTCCACAATTATTAATTCTGGATGAACCTACGCAAGGCGTAGATGTTAACGGACAAGTGCTATTATATGATCTCATTATTAATGCCAAAAATGAGTTTAATTGTGGTGTATTAATGGTTTCCCATGATTTGCATATTGTTATGGCAAAGACAGATGAAGTGATTTGTTTAAATCACCATGTTTGTTGTTCAGGAACGCCTGCTATTGTTTCTAACGATCCTGAATTTATTTCTCTTTTTGGTCAACATGGCGCATCACAAATTGCCGTTTACAAGCATCATCACAACCATCAACATGATCTTTGTAAGCAAGATGATGATCATCATAATAATTGCGTTACATGCTCTAATTAGGACATAAAACTATGATTGAGTTATTATTACCTTCATTGTTAGCTGGTTTGTGTCTGACAACAGTAACTGGACCATTGGGTACTTTTGTTGTTTGGCGCAGAATGTCATATTTTGGTGATACTTTATCCCATGCAGCTTTACTTGGTATCGCTTTTGGCTTTTTACTGCATATTAATTTATTCTATTCTGTTATTTTCATTACGCTTATTCTAGCTTTAGGTTTACTTTGGTTAGAAGCACAAAAACAATTACCAATAGATACATTGCTAGGAATATTAGCCCACAGCGCACTTTCTCTAGGCTTAGTCGTAATTAGTTTAATGGATAATATCCGTATCGATTTAATGGGATACTTATTTGGCGATCTTTTATCAGTGACGTTTATTGACGTCTATCAAATTATAATTTGTGTTGCATTAATAGGCATTTTATTATTATGGCGTTGGAATGATTTTCTCTTTATCACCGTTAGTGAAGAATTGGCATTTAGTCATGGTATTAACATTCAATTTACAAAACTGCTTTTAACGTTATTACTAGCTTTAACAATCGGTATTGCAATGAAGTTTGTTGGGGCGCTAATTATTACATCTTTACTGATAATTCCTGCTGCAACAGCAAAATACTATTCTAAAACACCGGAATCAATGGCACTAATTGCCATTATCATTGGAATGTTATCGATCATTTGTGGGTTATTATTCTCATTAATTTATGACACACCAACAGGACCATCAGTTGTATTAAGTAATACTTGTTTATTTTTTATATCATTGCTTATTTCAAAATTATTTTTAGGTGAAAAAACGAGTAAAATTTGAAAAAATTAAACATTTTTTGTGACTAAAAACGAATTAATTAAATTGGTTAATTTAAATATTACGCATAGTAATTAAGGTAATAACACAAATTAATTATTTAATTAAAGTCAATACTATGTCACTTGCAATTATTTATACTCGAGCATCAATAGGCATACAAGCACCTCAAATTAATGTCGAAATTCATATTAGTAATGGATTACCTGGATTTGTCTTAGTTGGTCTTCCTGAAGCAACGGTTAAAGAAGCAAAAGATCGCGTTAGAAGTGCAATTATTAATAGTGGTTTTACTTTTCCTTCCAAAAAGATCACAGTTAACCTGTCCCCAGCGGATCTTCCAAAAGAAGGCAGTCGCTTTGATTTACCTATTGCTATCGCAATTCTTGCAGCTACCGCACAAATTCCAACCGATAAATTGCTACATTATGAGTTTTTAGGTGAACTTGCTTTAACTGGCGATATTCGAGCAGTAAAAGGCGCAATTCCAGCAGCCATTTCATCACAAAAGAAAAAACGCACACTAATTATATCCGCAGAGAATCAATCTGAAATCTCGTTGATACATCAAAGCAACACCTTAATTACAAATAATTTGATAGAAGTCTGCCAACATTTATCAAATCAAACTAGTTTATCTTCAGTAGAATATCGGGAATATGAGAGTAATTATAACACCGATAGGAATTTAGAGGATATTATTGGACAAGAGCATGCTAAAAGAGCACTAGAAATAGCAGCAGCTGGTGGGCACAATCTCTTGTTTATAGGACCGCCAGGAACAGGTAAAACAATGCTAGCAACAAGGCTTACATCACTATTACCGCCACTCTCAGATGAAGAAGCCTTAGAAAGTGCAGCCATAACCAGTTTAGTTAGTGCAAATGGAACAATTAAAAACTGGCGTCAAAGGCCTTTCAGAGCGCCTCATCATAGTGCTTCAACAGCGGCTTTAGTTGGTGGTGGTTCAATTCCTAAACCAGGTGAAGTGTCTTTAGCACATAACGGCGTGCTATTTCTAGATGAATTACCTGAATTTAATCGAAAAGTTCTAGATGCGTTAAGAGAACCAATTGAATCAGGAGAAATTATTATTTCTAGAGCTAATGCTAAAATCAAATTTCCAGCAAGGTTTCAACTTATTGCTGCGATGAATCCAAGTCCTACCGGTCATTATCAGGGAACACATAATCGTACAACACCACAACAAATTATTCGTTATCTGAATCGACTTTCAGGACCTTTTTTAGATAGATTTGATATTTCTATAGAAGTACCGCTTTTACCTAAAGGAACCTTAAGTAAGAAAGTAACAACAACGGAAACAACCGAAATTGTCAAAAAAAGAGTGTTAGAAACCAGAAACAGGCAATTAAAAAGAAGTCATAAATTAAATAATCAACTAAACCCTAACGAAATTCAATGCTATTGCCAGTTATCGGAAGAAGATAATGAGTTTTTAGAACAAGCTTTAATAAAATTAGGACTATCAGCAAGAGCGTGGCATAGAATTTTGAAAGTATCACGTACAATTGCTGATTTAGATTTGTCTGATACCATAAAACGAAAACACATTTCAGAAGCACTGAGTTATCGTTCTATGGACAGGTTATTAATTCAATTACATAAAAACATTGGCTAATGATATTAATCATCAGTATCAACAAAATCATCAGTGACATCTACTTGTGGTTTGCCACCTGATAATGTGTGAAAACGTTTTGGCTTATTAATACGGGATAGATATTTTAACCAAGCTTTTTCAAATTCAGTGGAAGGTTCTTTTTTTCCTTTACAGACAGCAACAAATGATTTTTCTTCAGCTGTAACAGGCTTTCTAATTTCTGTATCTAGATCTTTAAAAGCACAGCCATGCTTTTCTAAAATTTGAGCCTCTTTAATTGTAAAATCTCCGTGGCGAGAAAATCCTCTAGGATAATTTTTATTATCAAAAAAACGTTGTTGACTTATAAAACTTTCAGCCATCTTATATCCTCTAAGTTGTAAAAGTAGTTGGGCGGGAATTATAATTAACTAAGTTAATCTGTAAACAAAATTTTTTTATTTATACTTGTAAAAACGACTGAACGGCTAAAATTAAGGCAAAACAATTATTTTGGCAGGGGCGGAGAGTCTCGAACTCCCAACACCCGGTTTTGGAGACCGGTGCTCTACCAATTGAACTACGCCCCTAAATAAGGTGGCGGAACGGACGGGGCTCGAACCCGCGACCCCCTGCGTGACAGGCAGGTATTCTAACCAACTGAACTACCGCTCCACCGTATTTGGTGTGTCTATAAAGCTAAAATTTAAAAGTCTGGCGGCACCCTACTCTCACATGGGTAATACCCACACTACCATCGGCACTACGGCGTTTCACTTCTGAGTTCGGCATGGGGTCAGGTGGGACCACCGCGCTATTACCGCCAGACATATTCTGTCTTCTCTTTCTCTCAATTGACGAACATTATCACATATCTTCACCAATCGCTCAATCCGGAACAAACTGTTTTATCAATCTTTAACCATCTTTCGATGACTTCTTACTCTCAACTTCGCGTATCCAAAACAACTCCGAGTTGTAAGGTTAAGACTCTCGGTTCATTAGTATCAGTTAGCTCAATGTATCACTACACTTACACACCTGACCTATCTACGTCTTAGTCTCAAACGGACCTTACTGAATCTCTTCAGGGAAAACTCATCTCGAGGCTAGTTTCGTGCTTAGATGCTTTCAGCACTTATCTATTCCGCACGTAGCTACCGGGCAATGCAATTGGCATCACAACCCGAACACCAGCGGTGCGTTCACTTCGGTCCTCTCGTACTAGAAGCAAACCCTCTCAATTTTCCTACGCCCATGGCAGATAGGGACCGAACTGTCTCACGACGTTCTAAACCCAGCTCGCGTACCACTTTAAACGGCGAACAGCCGTACCCTTGGGACCTACTTCAGCCCCAGGATGTGATGAGCCGACATCGAGGTGCCAAACACCGCCGTCGATATGAACTCTTGGGCGGTATCAGCCTGTTATCCCCGGAGTACCTTTTATCCGTTGAGCGATGGCCCTTCCATTCAGAACCACCGGATCACTATGACCTACTTTCGTACCTGCTCGAGCCGTCACTCTCGCAGTCAAGCTAGCTTTTGCCATTGCACTAACCTCCTGATGTCCGACCAGGATTAGCTAACCTTCGTGCTCCTCCGTTACTCTTTGGGAGGAGACCGCCCCAGTCAAACTACCCACCAGACAGTGTCCCTTACCTCGATTCAGAAGTATAGGTTAGAACATCAAACATTAAAGGGTGGTATTTCAAGGTCGACTCCATGCATACTGGCGTACACACTTCTTAGTCTCCCACCTATCCTACACATTAAGGCTCAATGTTCACTGTCAAGCTATAGTAAAGGTTCACGGGGTCTTTCCGTCTTGCCACGGGTACACCGCATCTTCACGGCAATTTCAATTTCACTGAGTCTCGGGTGGAGACAGCCTGGCCATCATTACGCCATTCGTGCAGGTCGGAACTTACCCGACAAGGAATTTCGCTACCTTAGGACCGTTATAGTTACGGCCGCCGTTTACTGGGGCTTCGATCAAGAGCTTCTGCTTACGCATAACCCCATCAATTAACCTTCCAGCACCGGGCAGGCGTCACACCGTATACGTCCACTTTCGTGTTTGCACAGTGCTGTGTTTTTATTAAACAGTTGCAGCCAGCTGGTATCTTCGACTGATTTCACCTCCATCCGCATGGGACTTCAATTAACATCAGCGTGCCTTCTCCCGAAGTTACGGCACCATTTTGCCTAGTTCCTTCACCCGAGTTCTCTCAAGCGCCTGAGTATTCTCTACCTGACCACCTGTGTCGGTTTCGGGTACGATTAACTATAACCTGAAGCTTAGAGGATTTTCCTGGAAGCAGGGCATCAATTACTTCACTACCTTAGTAGCTCGTCATCACGCCTCAGAGTTTCAGTGACCGGATTTGCCTAATCACACCCCTACACGCTTAACCCACCATCCAATAGGTGGTAAACCTAGCCTTCTTCGTCCCCCCATCGCAATTATAGCCAGTACGGGAATATTAACCCGTTTCCCATCAGATACGCCCTTCGGCCTCTCCTTAGGGGTCGACTCACCCTGCCCCGATTAACGTTGGACAGGAACCCTTGGTCTTCCGGCGAGCGGGCTTTTCACCCGCTTTATCGTTACTTATGTCAGCATTCGCACTTCTGATACCTCCAGCATGCCTCACAACACACCTTCGACGGCTTACAGAACGCTCCCCTACCCAATACACTTACGTGCACTGCCGCAGCTTCGGTGCATAGTTTTAGCCCCGTTACATCTTCCGCGCAGGCCGACTCGACTAGTGAGCTATTACGCTTTCTTTAAATGATGGCTGCTTCTAAGCCAACATCCTAGCTGTCTAAGCCTTCCCACTTCGTTTCCCACTTAACTATGACTTTGGGACCTTAGCTGGCGGTCTGGGTTGTTTCCCTCTTCACGACGAACGTTAGCACCCGCCGTGTGTCTCCCATGATTAAACTTGTCAGTATTCGGAGTTTGCATCGGGTTGGTAAGCCGGGATGGCCCCCTAGCCGAAACAGTGCTCTACCCCCAACAGTTACTCATGAGGCGCTACCTAAATAGCTTTCGGGGAGAACCAGCTATCTCCCGGTTTGATTGGCCTTTCACCCCCAGCCACAGGTCATCCGCTAATTTTTCAACATTAGTCGGTTCGGTCCTCCAGTTAGTGTTAACCAACCTTCAACCTGCCCATGGCTAGATCACCGGGTTTCGGGTCTATACCCTGCAACTTAACGCACAGTTAATACTCGGTTTCCCTTCGGCTCCCCTATTCGGTTAACCTTGCTACAGAATATAAGTCGCTGACCCATTATACAAAAGGTACGCAGTCACACATACCCAACGGTACATGCTCCCACTGATTGTACGTACACGGTTTCAGGGTCTATTTCACTCCCCTCCCGGGGTTCTTTTCGCCTTTCCCTCACGGTACTGGTTCACTATCGGTCAATCAGGAGTATTTAGCCTTGGAGGATGGTCCCCCCATCTTCAGACAGGATATCACGTGTCCCGCCCTACTCTATAAGCTTCCACATAATCCACTTTCATGTACGGGACTTTCACCCTCTATCGTGCGACTTTCCAGACGCTTCCACTAATACATTATGCTACCCGCTTGGGCTACTCCCATTTCGCTCGCCGCTACTTTGGGAATCTCGGTTGATTTCTTTTCCTCGGGGTACTTAGATGTTTCAGTTCTCCCGGTTCGCCTCACCTAACTATGTATTCATTAGGTGATAGTGCAGTCGCCTGCACTGGGTTTCCCCATTCGGACATCAACGGCTATAGCGCCTTTTATCGGCTCACCGTCGCTTTTCGCAGATTAACACGTCCTTCATCGCCTCTGATTGCCTAGGCATCCACCGTGTACGCTTAATTTCTTAACCTTACAACTCACAGTTGTCTTGGTTTTAATTACGCTTTTTTCTCTTTTCTACTTCATTACATTCATATTTTCATATCAATGCCTTCCGTAAAAACGAGAACTCGTTTCTTTCAGCTTGTTCCTAATTGTTAAAGAGCGTTATCTTTCTATTTACTCTTTCAAGTAAATACAAACATAATTTTATTCAAAAGAGACATCTTAATGGTGGAGCTAAGCGGGATCGAACCGCTGGCCTCCTGCGTGCAAGGCAGGCGCTCTCCCAGCTGAGCTATAGCCCCATTATCTTCACTTCTTCAACATATCAAGCATCTTCGCTCACTACCGTTGAATTGGTGGGTCTGAGTGGACTTGAACCACCGACCTCACCCTTATCAGGGGTGCGCTCTAACCACCTGAGCTACAGACCCAATAAAGTGACTCTTTCTAAACAAACAATCTGTGTGAACACTTACGAGCGCTTCGTAAGGAGGTGATCCAACCGCAGGTTCCCCTACGGTTACCTTG
>NZ_JAFNOQ010000003.1:302899-304580 GCF_026536145.1 Gilliamella sp. B3464
GACTCTTTCTAAACAAACAATCTGTGTGAACACTTACGAGCGCTTCGTAAGGAGGTGATCCAACCGCAGGTTCCCCTACGGTTACCTTGTTACGACTTCACCCCAGTCATGGACCACACCGTGGTAAACGCCCTCCCGAAGGTTAAGCTATCTACTTCTGGTGCAACCCACTCCCATGGTGTGACGGGCGGTGTGTACAAGGCCCGGGAACGTATTCACCGTGACATTCTGATTCACGATTACTAGCGATTCCGACTTCATGGAGTCGAGTTGCAGACTCCAATCCGGACTTAGACGTACTTTCTGAGGTCCGCTTGCTCTCGCGAGGTCGCCTCCCTTTGTATACGCCATTGTAGCACGTGTGTAGCCCTGGTCGTAAGGGCCATGATGACTTGACGTCGTCCCCACCTTCCTCCGCTTTATCAACGGCAGTCTCCTTTGAGTTCCCGACCGAATCGCTGGCAACAAAGGATAAGGGTTGCGCTCGTTGCGGGACTTAACCCAACATTTCACAACACGAGCTGACGACAGCCATGCAGCACCTGTCTCACAGTTCCCGAAGGCACTCTCGCATCTCTGCAAGATTCTGTGGATGTCAAGACCAGGTAAGGTTCTTCGCGTTGCATCGAATTAAACCACATGCTCCACCGCTTGTGCGGGCCCCCGTCAATTCATTTGAGTTTTAACCTTGCGGCCGTACTCCCCAGGCGGTCGATTTATCGCGTTAGCTTCGGAGCCCATCACTCTAGGCAACAAACTCCAAATCGACATCGTTTACAGCGTGGACTACCAGGGTATCTAATCCTGTTTGCTCCCCACGCTTTCGCATCTCAGCGTCAGTATCTGTCCAGAAGGCCGCCTTCGCCACCGGTATTCCTCCACATCTCTACGCATTTCACCGCTACACGTGGAATTCTACCTTCCTCTACAATACTCCAGATAACCAGTTTTAAGTGCAATTCCTAGGTTGAGCCCAGGGCTTTCACACCTAACTTAATTATCCGCCTACATGCCCTTTACGCCCAGTCATTCCGATTAACGCTCGCACCCTCCGTATTACCGCGGCTGCTGGCACGGAGTTAGCCGGTGCTTCTTCTGTAATTAACGTCAATTAGTGCACCTATTAGATACACTACCTTCCTCACTACCGAAAGTACTTTACAACCCGAAGGCCTTCTTCATACACGCGGCATGGCTGCATCAGGGTTCCCCCCATTGTGCAATATTCCCCACTGCTGCCTCCCGTAGGAGTCTGGACCGTGTCTCAGTTCCAGTGTGGCTGGTCATCCTCTCAGACCAGCTAGAGATCGTCGCCTTGGTGAGCCCTTACCCCACCAACTAGCTAATCCCATATGGGTTCATCAAATGGCGCATGGCCCGAAGGTCCCATGCTTTGGTCTCTCAACGTTATGCGGTATTAGCAGTCGTTTCCAACTGTTGTCCCCCTCCATTCGGCAGATCCCCATACCTTACTCACCCGTCCGCCACTCGTCATCAAGTGCAAGCACTCATGTTACCGTTCGACTTGCATGTGTTAAGCCTGCCGCCAGCGTTCAATCTGAGCCATGATCAAACTCTTCAATTTAAAGTTTGATGCTCAATAACTGTCTCTGACATATTCAAATGAATCTTCAGTGTCACTTATCAAGACTTAATTTTTTCAGTCCGTAGACTTTTAATT
>NZ_JAFNOQ010000029.1:0-1416 GCF_026536145.1 Gilliamella sp. B3464
GCGTTATCGATTGTTCATTGTCTTTTTTATTATAACCGGCTGGCATTGATGGCATGCCAATGGTGCTGACGCCAACACTGCTGCTACTGACTTTATAATCCGCTTTATTTTCGCTATGATTTTGATTAGTGGATAGTTGAAAAAGCGAGGAACTAAAGCCACGGGACGAGCTTAAGCTTAAGTTTTAGGTGGTCAAGCAGATGAGTGCTGACGAGCAGAAGTCAATAAAAGAGATTTTAGATGCGATGATTTTAAAACATCAAGCTAAGCAGTTGCTTGGTTGATTAAAACCGAGCGAGCTAAACAAGAGAAGTAACATAACACAGTAAATAATAGCGCAGATTAACGGTGCACTAACATCACAACTCAATGAGCGGTTTTATACCGTGAGTTACATGCCACAAGGCACAAAGCCCAACCCCAAACCGCAACTGACCATTAAAGGCAGGTGGCTGGAGCAGATAGGCTTTTATGTGGGCTGCCCTGTTATCATTAAGATTGAACAAGGCAAGTTAATTATTGAACTTGCGATGCAGTTCTAAAAGATAATAAGTAAGATCCACGAGGGTTAGGTGGAGGTCTACCTTAAATACTTATTGGTTACGAAAAGCTAAAGCATACTCTTTAGACTTTTTTAATAGTCCTTCCTCAAATTTTTTCCATTGTTCTGGGTTTGATGTTGAGTTGTTGACTATTGCTTCTATAAGTCCTGTTGCAGTAGCGTTAGCTAATTTATCATCTGAAGATGATATTCCTTCCTCTATCAATTTGAATAAATATTTTTTATTTATTTCATCAAGGTTATCAAATTCATTAAATAAACATTTTCCAATATTTGAAAACAATACCGTTAAGGGAGGGGATTCCGGTTCCCAATATGAATAATTTTTATTTATTTCACTTTCAATAACAACAGATAATATCTTAAATTTATTTGTAAAATCAGTATAGTTAAACATTTCTATTTACCTTTCAATGCATTTTGTAAATCTTTTAAAACATTTTCAGCAGCTGCTCTATCACCACTAGGTGCTGTGGGGTTTCTTTTTATCCAATCTTGTAAAGCTCTTGAATAATCTTCAGCTTTTTGAGAATGTGTTTTTCCTCCAACACTTTGCCCTGTAGATAACTCGTGACGAACTGCATCAGCTGTACTTCCACTTCCAATTTTTGCATTCTCCCTATATAGATCATCAAACAAACCTTGCAATTGTTTATCTTTTACAATGGGTTTTTCCATTTGGGAAATTGTTTTATCTTTATATTTTTCATAATTATTTACGTTATGTGCCTGATTGGTATTGTTCCAATTTTCAGTAAGCTGATTTTCATTTTTTACATGTTCACCAAAATTACTACTTTCATTAGCTTTCTGATTGGTGTCCTGATTATCCAGTATTTTATCCTTAGTCTCTT
>NZ_JAFNOQ010000030.1:0-1386 GCF_026536145.1 Gilliamella sp. B3464
ATATCGCCACAGGTAATCAACTCATGAATCAGGCTGCCAGCCATGGAACGACGGTTGAAACTACGGTTGTAAGAAATAGTGGTGCTGGAAAGGGAACGACTGGGAATTCTTTAGAATGGAATTCTTGGCAAAACTACAAAAAAACGACTATTGACGGTAAACAATATGCCCAGATTGGCGACAGATTATATTCACAACATGCAGTTGATAGGATGCAACCTTCAGGATTAGGATCTCCAGCCGGTACTGTTGGCGCTGGTCGTAATATTTCTCCTGGCATCGTAGAGCACACTATACAGAATGGAACAAAAACGAGTTCTATAGTTAATGGTGTAGAGAGGACTGTGCATTGGAGTGGTGATGTAGGTGTTGTTACAGAAAGTAACGGTAAAATTATTGTGACCATTTTAAGACGGAGTGAAAAGTGATGAATTGGATATATCCTGATGTTGTTGATAAATTGAAAAAAAAATGTGATTCTTTTTTGAACAAAGAAATAGGGGTAGAAGAAATACAATCTAGCATTTATGAGGCTGAACACCAAATTCTAGCATTAGAAGAGAAATGGTTAAGGGAATTACTTTTTGATGCAGAAAATCAAATTGAATTAAACCGTTATACGATAGATAGCGATAAGTTAGAACTATCTGTTGAACCCATCATTAAAAATATAATGACAAAAATATCATAACGATAATGATCCCCACCTAATCAGTGGGGATCTCACTTGTTGTTTTTTACAACTGGAACACAAGTTCAATAATTAGCTTATTGTGCTCAACTTTAATGACCACAGGGCTCCCTACATAAAAGCCGAATTGCTCAAGCCGCCTGCCAGCTGTGGGTTGGGGTTGGGTTTTGTACCTTGTGGCACGTAACCGACGGTATAAAATCGCTCAGTGGGTTGTGGAGCTGTTGCTTTGTCTGTGGTTGATTTTAGCGTAGAATATCTCTTAGCCATAGTTAACTCCGTGTAAGTTAGTTGTGGTTAGCAGGTTAGCGGTGGTGGTACACCGTTAACCTGCGCTATTATTTACTGTCTTGTGTAACTTCTCTTCTTTAGTCGCCCGGTTTTAATCAACCAATCAACTGCTTAGCCTGATGCTTTAAAATCATGGCGTCTAAAATCTCTTTAACTGACTTCTGCTCGTCAGCAGTCATCTGCTTGACCGCGTCAAACTTAAGCTGAAATCCGTCCGGTGGCTTTAGTTACTCGCTTTTTCAACAATCTACTAATCAAAATCATATCGAAAACAAAGCGGATTATAAAGTCAGCAGCAGTGTTGGCGTCAGCACCATTGGCATGCCAGTAATGAACTTAAGCATATCTTTGATAAAGAAAAAGAACAAAGCAAAATAGACCAAACCCGGTTAGTGAGTGAAATT
>NZ_JAFNOQ010000031.1:0-1257 GCF_026536145.1 Gilliamella sp. B3464
CATTAAAATGGCTTTTTAAAGCTTGTGGTGCAATTGATGTTGTTTCAACCGATGATGTTTAGTTTATGTGTTTTTTCCCAGTTCTGCGATCCCTATCGCAGAACTGAACTAATCATTTATCAATAATGCGATCTACTTCGCAAGCTCGACAATTAACTTGCCTTTTTAGTGGTAAAGAAAAAATTAGAGGTCACTCTGGTTGATGATCGAACCGTTATGTTTAAGTCAAGAATTACACAGAATTTTGTTGAATTTATTATGAGTCGAGATGGCGTCGATGTACTTTATATAATGCCAGTTAATGAAATAAATGAAATACAGTATAATATTGGAGAATATATTTCCAATAAAATTTTACCTCAAGATAGGTTATATATTGATTTACATTACGAAACCTTTTTTGACAAAATAATTATTGAATTGAAAATACTAAATAATACTTTTAAAAGATTGGAAGGATTTATTTTTTCAACAGATAATTCTTGGTTAGAAGATTATAAAAATTCCCCTTATTTTGAAGAGCCTAGGATAATTAATAGATAAATTACTAAATAATGGTGATTCAGAACTTTATTATTTATTGAAGGCTATGTGTGAAACGAATAAAATAAATTTCTTAGAACTTATTTCTGATGCCTCAAAAGGATTAGGTGAAACTGTTTCTGAAGACATAGCCTATGTGTTAGATCAAGATTTAAATGACCCTAAAAAGTTTGAAGGAGCTATCTTTATTTTTGGAGACAGTGAAGGTTTTCCAATGCCTATACAATTATTTATTTCTCTAATGCAAAAAGTATCGGAAGTATATATTCACACACATCCTAATGAAAAAGATTCAATAGAATTTTATATGAATAAATTAAGAGAACGTTATTCAAAATAAGGGATAAATCCCCACATAATAGTGTGGAGAAATCAACCATTTATTTTTAAACTTGCAAATCAAGTTCTACTATCAACTTTCTCTGTTCAATCTTAATAATAACAGGGCAGCCCACATAAAACCCTACCGGCTCCAGCCATCTGCCTTTAATGTTCAGTTGTGATCTGAGGTTGGGCTTTGTGCCTTGTGGCATGTAACCGACGGTATAAAACTACATAGCCTCCACTGTGGATAAATCCAAAAAACCGGTTAGGTACTGGCACAATTAGCTTTACTGATATCGAAAACCAAGCGGATTATAAAGTCAGCAGCAGCAGTGTTGGCGTCAGCACCATTGGCATGCCATCAATGCCAGCCGGTTATAATAAAAAAGA
>NZ_JAFNOQ010000032.1:0-1142 GCF_026536145.1 Gilliamella sp. B3464
CCTGACGAGCAGAAGTCAGTTAAAGAGATTTTAGACGCTATGATTTTAGAGCATCAGACTAAGCAGTTGATTGGTTGATTAAAACCGAGCGAGCTAAACAAGAGAAGTTACACAACACAGTCAATAACAGCGCAGATTAACGGTGTACCACCACCGCTAACCAGCTAACCACTGAGCGATTTTATACCGTCGGTTATGTGCCACAAGGCACAAAGCCCAACCCCAGACCGTAACGGACAATTAAGGGGCTGTGGCTGGAGCAGATAGGCTTTTATGTGGCAGCCCTGTTATCATTAAAATAGAGCAGGGCAAGTTGATTATTGAATTTGCAATTCATTGACTATTAGTTATATAGATAACATATAATAATCCAATCTTTTTATGGTGTTTTCTTGTGCATAGTTGAACACATTGAAATAAAAGATTAAACGCTACTGAAAATCTAGTTTTATTGATCTAATTTATCCGCTATATATCTTAAAAGATAAGATAATTTTCTCAAATCTCCATTTATAATAATATCTTTCTCAATTGAATTTAATAAAAAATCATAATCTTCACTTAGTTGTCCCATATCAAATTGATTTGGTTTGTTATAAGGGTCATATAGTAAATCTGATGGAATATTCCAATAAAAATCATCATCAAGAGATATTTTATGAATGCCATCTTTTTTCAATTTATCAATAATTAAATTAAATATAATTTCAATCTTATTTAAATCAATACCCATAACTAATCTTTTCCTTTTTTTATTTTATCTATATTCTTTTTAAAAGTATTTATTTCATGTTCTAAATGTTTAATTCTACTATTTATAATATTTTGCCTAACTTCATCATTTGGAGCATTTTTTAAAAAGTCTTTATTATCAAAAGAATACGGATCTTTTATGTATTCCTTTAATTTCTTTTCATGCAACTGTATTTGTTCTTCAAGTGCCTTTATAGCTCTTTTTTCACTGGCACTTAAAGCTTTTTCTGAATTAACATTTCCCTTTCCAGCACCACTATTTCTTACAACCGTAGTTTCAACCGTCGTTCCATGGCTGGCAGCTTGATTCATGAGTTGATTACCTGTGGCGATATCACCGGAATGATAAGCCTTTTCAGCTTCTTTCACTAATGCTTGCCCAGCTTTAG
>NZ_JAFNOQ010000033.1:0-1034 GCF_026536145.1 Gilliamella sp. B3464
TTAATTCCTCACCTAGATAGTTTGGCTTTATCCAAGTTAAGTAAGCCTTTCGTTTGGCTTCATCTACACTCAAATAGTTATTCTCTACCGCATTTTTACCACCAGCAATAGCGGTATTAATATCCTGAGCATCACCACCTAATGCGGCAATAGTCAGACCGGTGGCCAGTTGGGTGAGTGCGCTGACTTGTTGTTTTTCTGCTTCGGTTAACTTGCTAGTATTTTTACCGTAAAGTTGTTAACGAGTCAGTTAAGTTAAGATCCCATGCCAACGTGTAGCCTTTAACTATCCTAGCTTTTTTAGTTCTTGCTCAATTTGTTCAATAAGTTGTGATTCATCTAATTCATATTCTTCTCTGTCAGAATCAGGATTATAAAGATCAGCTAAACAAAATATGGATGATAAACATTCACTTATACTATCTTCATCATTAATCAAGATATTGTTATCTCGTTCTATTTGATAAAGTTCAATATAAGCTTCAACAAAAACTTGAGGAGTTATCCTTCCATTAACTAATGATCTAGCAAATTCTAATATCGTGAGGCTCATCGTAATACTCCATTTTTCATATAGTTTTCATATTGAGGTGTTCCTGGAGTAATCTTAAATCCGGTAACAAAATTACCTGATTTATCAAGAACAACTACATTATTTGTATTTGAATTAAAAAATACTTTCGAGTCTGTTACAAAGCCATAAGTACCTAGAGGTTTGGTTGCTTTATCTCCCATATGGCTTTTAATTGCTGTTTCATATTGACTAAGTGTTTCAGCGTTTTTCTTTGTTGTTGTTATCCCAAAATCAGCAGCATGTTTAAACTTTTTATCTAACTGTTTTTGTGTGATCCCTGTTAATTCATTGGCAACCGAATTACCACCCATTCCCTTTCCGGCACCACTATTTCTTACAACCGTAGTTTCAACCGTCGTTCCATGGCTGGCAGCCTGATTCATGAGTTGATTACCTGTGGCGATATCACCGGAATGATAAGCCTTTTCAGCTTCTTTCACTAATGCTTGCCCAGCTTTAG
>NZ_JAFNOQ010000034.1:0-987 GCF_026536145.1 Gilliamella sp. B3464
TGATTGATATAATTCATAAAGAAGCCCTGGAAGGAATGATTGTCAAATACCAGGCAAGGCGCTGGGGCTCAGCAAGGCTGGCTAAAAAGAAGGATGAATAGATAATAAAACAAACAGTAACATTAATCAGCGCAGGCTAACAGTGTTGACGCACCGCTAACCTGCTAACCACAATCCACTAAGCGGTTTTATACCTCGGTTACATGCCATAAGGCACAAAACCCAACCCAAGACCACAATTGGCTAAATGAACTCGGATTTACCACCGGATAACCCATCACTACCACCGCTAAAAAGGGCAAGTTGATAATAACACTTGCGAAGTAGATCGCATAGTTAGTAAATAATTAATCCAGTTCCGCAAGATAGATTGCCGAACTGGAATTAGAGATGAAAAAAAAGAAAAAATAAAATATAAAAATTTAATGATCAATCTTTCCAACCATAATCATTCTTCACTATTTGATAAAATCTGTCATATGCATCTTGTTCATTAGAACACTCTTCTACATAACCAATTGTTCCTCTATCATTTTGTATTATTTTCCAATTACCATTATTATTAACAACACATAAGCAATCACCATTTTTTAAACCATCAAGACTATACATTATCTTAGGGACATGCCGTTCATCTAAAATTTTCTGCAATTCGTTCTTTGTCATTATCTTTTTACCTCTTTTAAATAACCATTATCTAAATACCATTGGACTGGTTTGGATAACTTATATTGTGTTCCTTGACCTGGTTGCCCAAACCATGGAAGTGCTTTTGCTTTAGAAACATCTTCAATTGGTTTTAATATTTCATAAACATTATAAGGTGCATTAAGAGAAGATGAAGGCAATGCTCTTTCTTCAAATAAAACACCTTCAGGAGAAATGAAAGTTCCCTTTGTTGTTCCATATCTATCAACAAAATCACCTGGTTTAAGTGTCACTTTTTCGACTGGCCCATAAGCCCCACTATTTGGTGGCCAAATACCT
>NZ_JAFNOQ010000035.1:0-929 GCF_026536145.1 Gilliamella sp. B3464
ATTAACAAGTTGTTTGGGTGTTCGAATTTCAACAGGTAAGTTAGTTGCTAGAATCCATGGCTCCTTTGCCGACGCTGAGTAGATTTTAGGTGACGGGTGGTGACAATGAGTCCGTGTCGAGCGCTGATTTTTTCGGCCTTTAGAGCGAGATTTATACAATAGAATTTGGCATGAGATTGGATTGCTTTTAGTCAGCCTCTTATAGCCTAAAGTCTTTGAGTGACTAGATGACATATCATGTAAGTTGCTGATAGGTTTCCAGTTTTCCGCTCCTAGGTCTGCATATTGTACTTTTCCTCTTACTCGACTTAACCAGTACCAACCCAGCTTCTCAACGGATTTATACCATGGCACTTTAAAGCCAGCATCACTGACAATGAGCGGTGTGGTGTTACTCGGTAGAATGCTCGCAAGGTCGGCTAGAAATTGGTCATGAGCTTTCTTTGAACATTGCTCTGAAAGCGGGAACGCTTTCTCATAAAGAGTAACAGAACGACCGTGTAGTGCGACTGAAGCTCGCAATACCATAAGCCGTTTTTGCTCACGGATATCAGACCAGTCAACAAGTACAATGGGCATCGTATTGCCCGAACAGATAAAGCTAGCATGCCAACGGTATACAGCGAGTCGCTCTTTGTGGAGGTGACGATTACCTAACAATCGGTCGATTCGTTTGATGTTATGTTTTGTTCTCGCTTTGGTTGGCAGGTTACGGCCAAGTTCGGTAAGAGTGAGAGTTTTACAGTCAAGTAAGGCGTGGCAAGCCAACGTTAAGCTGTTGAGTCGTTTTAAGTGTAATTCGGGGCAGAATTGGTAAAGAGAGTCGTGTAAAATATCGAGTTCGCACATTTTGTTGTCTGATTATTGATTTTTGGCGAAACCATTTGATCATATGACAAGATGTGTATCTACCTTAACTTAATGATTTT
>NZ_JAFNOQ010000036.1:0-865 GCF_026536145.1 Gilliamella sp. B3464
AAGGGTTTATTTATTTGAATCTCCTTGCATTCTATAAATTCGTAATTGGCAACGACAGTTGAGTCATATTGGAACCAATAACGATTAGCATAATTAGCTATCATAAATCTATAAATCATAACAACATCCTTTAAAAGGTTTACTTAAGCTTCACTATTATCCATAGAAAAGTTGATTACATTGTGTGGATCAATCTATTCCTTTTACTTTATTGTTTATAAAAAACTGGCGTAACGACTCTGACATCACAATTCGCCCTATAGATTCTTCACACCTTGCCATACAAAATTGCTCATTTATATCTTCTTTAAAGACCATTTTATAAAATTTCATTGGTCCATCAGGATAATCATCTAATATTGGTTCATATTCCGATTTATTCATATCAATACAGGATATTAAACGAAGAAAATTTAATGCTTTATAACCAGAATAGCTACGACCATTAACAATTATAGTTGCATCTATTAGCTGGACATCATGTAAAAAATCTTGATTGTTTGAAAGTAAATTGGCAAGTCTAGGCGAGATAAATTCAGGACCATCACTGAAATAAATATCATAAGAGAGTAAACGCTTTTCACTCACTTTTTTTTCTAATTTAAAAACTAAGGGTTTATTTGATTGAATCTTTTTGCATTGTAAAAATTCGTAAAGATCAACTACAGTTGAGTCATATTGGAACCAATAACTATTGGGATAATTACCTAGCATAAGTTGATAAATCATAACAACATCCTTTAAAATAATTACTTGAATTTTTATTTAAGCTTCACTATCATCCATAGATAGATTGATTACATGATGTGGATAAATCTATTCCTTTTACTTTATTGTTTATAAAAAACTGGCGTAACGACTCTGA
>NZ_JAFNOQ010000037.1:0-705 GCF_026536145.1 Gilliamella sp. B3464
CAGTTTTTTATAAACAATAAAGTAAAAGGAATAGATTTATCCACATCATGTAATCAACCTATCTATGGATAATAGTGAAGCCATCTATTACAATACGTTAAAGTACAGCGATCTGATGTAGGTAGATTTATTCAACTTAATCCGCTACATCAGCTTATGCAAACTTAAATGAAAGAAATTCATAACAAGGGTCAAAAGGAAAATTGGACACAAAAGCAATATAAAGAAACCATAAAGAAACAAATAAAAACAAAAAGAATTGAACCACGTAGTGGAAAACTATTTTAAATAAAAATTCAATTAAGCATTTTAAAGGATGTTGTTATGATTTATGAACTTATGATATCTTCTTGTTATCCTGATCGTTATTGGTTCCAATATGTCTCAACAGGAGATGATTATTACGAACTTTTACAATGCAAAAAGATTCAATCGAATAACCCAATAGTTTTTAAATTAGAAAAAAAAGTAAGTGAAAAACGTTTATTCTCTTATGATATTTATTTCAGTAGTGGTCCTGTTTTTATCTCGCCTAGACTTGCCAATTTACTTTCAAGCAATCAAGATTTTTTAAATGATGTCCAGCTAATAGATGCAACTATAACTGTTAATGGTTGCAGCTATTCTGGTTATAAAGTATTAAATTTTCTTCGTTTAATATCCTGTATTGATATGAATAAATCTGAATATGTACCAATATTAGAT